>JAKADO010000036.1 GCA_021820485.1 Bacillota bacterium | reverse complement strand
CCAACCCAAAGTGCTGCCCGAATCGGGACAGTGCCCCAGCCGCCGCGTCATCCTCCCTCAGAAGCGGCGGGATCGCCAAACAGGCCTCGAAAAGAGCCCCCGTCTTCTTTCGATGAATGGCCTCCAGGGCTTCGATGCTGATGTCTCGGCGCTCGGCCGCCAAATCCTGAACCTGGCCGCGGACCAAGCCCTCTCGTCCTGCAGAGGATGCCAACCGGCCCACTGCGGCCAAAGCGCCCGCGGACGAGAATCCCCTGTCCGCCAGCGTCGATAGTTTGACGAACGCTTCCGTCAGCAGGGCGTCCCCTGCCAGAATGGCCATGGCATCTCCAAACATCTTATGGGAAGTCGGTTTACCCCGGCGCAAATCATCATTGTCCATCGCGGGCAGATCGTCATGGATTAATGAATAGGTGTGCAGGTATTCCACCGCCAAAGCCGCGGGCTTCACTTGGTCCCACGCCACCTCCATGTAGTCGGCGGCTGCCAGCACCAACTGCGGACGAAGCCGCTTACCCCCGGCCTGCAACGAATAGGCCATAGCCTCCTCCACAGACCCCGCTTGGGGATCCATCCCCGCAACATCATCATTAATCCAAGCCTCAATCAACTGACGTGACTCCTCCAACCAGCCCACCACATCCACCATGGTCAGGCCCCTCCCGCGTTCCGGGGAGTCGTCTCATCACCCATCAAGGCCTCGGCACGAGCCAGCAGCTGATTGGCCCGAAGGCTCAATCCTTTAGCTTCCTGGTAAAGCCGCAAACTCTCACCCAACGGAGCCCGCCCGGTCTCCAAAAGTTTGACGATTTCCTCGAGGCGCGCCATGATGCCTTCGTATTGATCCAAATCCAATTCCTCACTCATTATCGTCCCCGCTCTCTTCAGGCTTCGGGTTCATCCACACGCTGCCATCGTGCCAGTGGATTTGATAGGATTGACCCCATTGTACTCCATTCCTGGTAACCAGTTGATCCCGGGCATCCGTCACATAGGCATAGCCCCGAGCCAACGGAAGCTCTGGATTCAACAGCGGCAAACTGGTTTGCACGCGATCCAGACGCCGGCGACTCTCCACCATCAACCGCTCATAGGCGCGCTCTGCGCGTTCCTCCCACCGGTCGAGACTATGGCGGTATTCTCGGAACAAGGTTTCCGGGTGTGCCAAGAGGCCATGCTCGATCCACCCGGCGATGCGGTCCTTCTCCCAGGTAATCCTTTGCCTGAGTGCGGCCGTGAGGCGTGCATTCAAATTTTCCTGCCATGCCAGCAACTGCGCCAGTTCCGGGACCGCCAGCTCCGCGGCAGCCGAGGGGGTCGGAGCTCGCATGTCGGCCACGAGATCAACCAGCGTGGTATCGATTTCATGCCCGACGGCCGAGATGACAGGGACCGGCGACGCAAAGACGGCGCGGACCACCAGTTCATCATTGAACGCCGCCAAGTCTTCCTTAGCGCCGCCGCCGCGGCCGATGATCAGGACGTCCACTAGGTCGTGATGCACCTGGGACAACGCCTCAACAATGCTGGCCGCCGCATCCCGCCCTTGCACCAATACCGGATAGAGCACGATCGGCATTCCGGGATAACGCCGGCGCACCACGGTTTCAATGTCGTATCGGGCAGCGCCGCTCCCCGAGGTAATCACCCCGATGGCGCGCGGCACCATAGGCAACGGGCGCTTGGGCCGCGAGAACACCCCTTCCTGGTAGAGCCGCTGCTTGAGCACCTCCAATTGCAGGTCTTGCGACCCCCGGCCCATGTCCCGGACCAAGGAAACATACAACTGCGTCTGGCCGTCGCGTTCGAACACCCCAACGCGTCCATAGGCCATTACCGCCATGCCTTCTTCCAGCGGCTTGGTCAAGTTCTGCGCATCCCGACGAAACAAGACGGCCCTCAGCTGTGCAGATTCATCCTTGATGGTGAAGTACCAATGCCCGGACGCGTGGTGTCGCACTCCGCTTAGCTCTCCCACCACCCAGACGCGCTGCCATTCCTCGACGCCTTCCACCAGCCGGCGGATCCCCGCCACCAATTCGCTGACCGAAAGGGGCTTCATTGCCCGACCTGCCTCTGGGCAGCCTTCCACGTGTTGTTCAAGAGTTCGGCAATGGTCATCGGCCCGACGCCTCCCGGCACGGGAGACAGAGCCCGGACGTAGCCGTCGAGCGACGCCGCATCCACGTCACCGATCAGGCCGTCGGAGGTTCGATGGATGCCCACATCCACCACCACCGCGTCCTCTTTCACCCATTTCCGCGTCACCAACCGCGGCCGCCCCGCAGCGACCACTAGGATGTCCGCCTCCCGCGCCAAGCCTTCCGGCTCGGTCGTACGCGAATGAATGATGCTGACCGTCGCATTTTTATGCATTAAAAGGAGGGCGACCGGAAGGCCCACCAAGGCGCTGCGCCCGACAACTACCGCGCGGCGGCCGGACACGGGGATTTGGTATGCCTCCAACAGATCCAAAATTCCTGCAGGGGTGCACGGGCGCAGTCCGTCCTGGTTCTGCATCAGCGCACCCTGACTGGCCCGCGTGAGTCCGTCCACATCCTTATAAGGACTAATGCGCTCAATGACCGCGTCTCGATCGATTCCGGGAGGCAGCGGGAGCTGCACCAGGATGCCATGGATGGAGTCATCGCGGTTGAGGTCCTCAACCACTCGAAGGACCTCCTCCGTCGTACTGGACGCCGGTAGGCGGCGTTCAACGGAGAGCATGCCCACAGCCCGAGCGGCCCTCCCCTTGTTGCGGACGTAAATCTCTGATGCCGGGTCGTCCCCGACCAATACCACAGCCAGGCCGGGAACCAATCCAGAACGCTGAATCGCATCCTTCAAGCGCTCGCGAATTTGCCCCGCCACCTGCTTTCCGTCTAGATAGGTTGTCATAACGATGTCTCCCCTCCAATGGGCTCTCGTAGGCCGTCTGCAGCGTCCCACGCCAAATAGGCCACCCCGATGGCGTTGTCCCGACTCCACTCGGGCGGTGCAAACCACACGCGCCACCCCCCCAGCGCCAATAAGCTTTGCATGCGCCGCCTAAGATGCGTGTTGGCCGCCACACCGCCCACGACCAGCAAATCACCGGGCGGTGCCGCCTTTTGCACCAGCGCCGACAAGGCCCGGGCGATGGAGTCCATCACGCCGCGAGCCACCTCCGTAGGCGCCGCCCCGTCGCGAACCGCCCGTTCGGCCGCGCTCTCCGGACCCGAAAAGCTCGTCCACCAAGCCCCGTCATGAAATCGGGGCCGACTCCAGGCGATGTCATGGGCAATCTCGGTGGCCTCGGCCAACCCATCTAGTTCAGGCCCTGCCGGAAAACGGCATCCCAAAAGAACCCCGATGCGGTCCACAAATTGTCCTGCATAGAGATCGTCACTGCCGCCCAGAAACCTGATTTTCCATGGTTGGGGACCCGGGGTTACGGACACGAGTTCAGTCGTGCCCCCTGAAATGTGCAGCGCAATAAACGACGTGTCGGGCATGGGAAGTCCCGCCCCGGCGACGCCGGCGCGGATGTGGCCCTCCTGATGGGTGGTGCGCAAGAGCGGAGCATGAACCAACGATGCGATGCTCCGGGCAACCGCCTCGCCCGCCAAAAACGGCGGCAAGTAGGAGTCCGGGGCGGGCCGCGGAGCGACAGACACCGCCACTCCAACCAGACGACGTGAATCCAGCCCCTCGAAGACCTGCTCCACCAATACGGGCAGGTTCTTCACATGATGAAACACGGCTTCACTAGGCCTAAGCCCTCGTGAGCCGAGTTCCACGTCGAGGACGCGCCGCGCCTGGCGAATCGCTCCGGATTCCATCACCACGGCGACTGAGGTGGTATACGCGCTCGTATCAATGCCCAGCGTCCACCGCTCAGGTCTTGGGTCGATCAGGATCACCCTCCGGCCGTACTTTGACGGCGATAGCCCCCAACACCCCGTTCACAAACCGTTTGGCTTCGTCGGTGCTGTAGGCCTGCGCCAGCTCGACTGCCTCGTCAATAATAACGGATAGCGGCACATCCCGTTCGTGCGCCATTTCATATGAGGCCAGCCTCAAGATGTTGCGGTCAATGGTGGGCATGCGATGAATGCGCCAGTCATGAGCGGCTTCCGAAATCCATTCGTCGAGGAGCTTTTGCTCTGCCGCCGTTCCTTCAACCAACTCGCGGGCATAGGCGCCATCCGCCTCAGAGGCCCCCCGGAGCGTACGTTCAAGAACCGTCGGCAAGGTGGACTGCGCTAGGTCGTGCTCGAACAAAATTTTCAATGCCAGCTCTCTGGCATGGTGCCGTGCCACATTACCCCTCCCACCTCATGTTGACGCTCACTGGCCTTCCTCACCCGCGGGCGTCTCGGATTCACCTGGCTGCTGGAAGGCCACGCCCTGAATGTGGATGTCGACCACCCGCACCGTCAAGCCCGTCGTGGACTCCACCTGCTGCTTGACATGCTCCTGCACCCGCTGCGCCACTTCAGGGATACGGGCACCATACTGCACAATGAGGTGCAGCGCCAAGTCCACCGCGCGGCCATCCACGTCCACGCGCACGCCCCGGTTTCCCGGTTTGCGGCCGAGCATGTCGTTGAGACCCGAGGCCAGACCGCCCGTCATTCCAGACACACCCTCAACTTGAGACGCCGCCATGCCCGCCACCACGCCAATGACCTCGTTGGCTATTTGAATGGTCGGCACCGCGGGGCGCTGCCCTGCGAGTTCGTCGCCGTCCTGCATTCAGGTTACCTCCTTTAGGCGCCCTTGAACCGTTCCGCCAAGAAGTTGATATGAATGTCCCCAGACCGGAACTGGGGATCCTGCATCAACTGCTGGTGCAATCCGATCGTGGTCTTGACACCGTCCACCTTGAACTCGTCGAGGGCTCGGCTCATTCTCTCAATGGCTTCTTCCCGATTCCGCCCCCAGGTTACCACCTTAGCCAGCAACGAATCATAGTAGGGTTGCACGGTATAGCCCTCTTGAGCGGCTGCATCGACGCGGACCCAGGGCCCGCCCGGCTCCTTCCACGTCGATACAGCTCCCGGGCTGGGACGAAACTGCATCTCGGGGTCTTCCGCGTTGATGCGGCACTCAATGCTCCAGCCCCGCATGGCCACGTCCTCTTGGGTGATGCTGAGAGGCAGCCCGGCCGCCACCCGAATTTGCTCCTTCACAATGTCGACGCCCGTAACCAGTTCGGTGCAGGGATGCTCCACCTGCACCCGGGTGTTCATCTCCATAAAGTAGAAATTGCCCGTTTGATCCAGCAAAAATTCCAACGTCCCGGCGCTGACGTAATTGACCGCCGTGGCAGCTCGCACTGCAGCCTCGCTCATGCGGGCTCGCAGCTCTGGCGTCATGGCCGCCGATGGCGCCTCTTCCAGCACTTTTTGCCGGCGGCGCTGCAAAGAGCTCTCCCGCTCGCCCAGGGTCACCACATTGCCATGTTTGTCCGCCAAAACTTGAATTTCGATGTGGCGAGGATTCAATAGATACTTCTCCAGGTACACGTCGCCCTGGCCAAATGCCGATTTCGCCTCCCGGCTAGCCCGCTCCAAGGCATCCGCCAGCCCGTCCGAGTCTTCCACAATGCGGATGCCGCGGCCGCCTCCGCCAAAGGATGCCTTCACTAAGATTGGGTAGCCAATCTCTTCCGCGACGCGGCGCGCCTCATCGATGTCGGACACGGTGCCTTCGGTTCCCGGCACCACCGGCACCCCGGCGTCCCGCATCAGCGATCGCGCGTCCGCCTTAATTCCCATCTTCTTAATGGCCTCGGCGGGTGGACCAATGAAGACCAATCCCCAGGTTTCGCAGACCTTGGCAAAGTGGTCATTTTCAGACAAAAATCCGTATCCGGGATGAATGGCTTCCGCCCCAGTGTGGACGGCCGCATTGATGATGTTCGGAATATGTAAGTAGCTGAGGGCTGATTGGGCAGGACCAATCGGAAACGCTTCATCCGCATACTGAACATGCGGGGCATCCTTGTCCGCATCGGAATACACCGCCACGGTCTTGATGCCTAATTCCTTCGCGGCTCGCATTACCCGAATGGCAATCTCGCCCCGATTGGCGACCAAAATTTTCTTGAACACGTCGGCATCCTCCCCTTCTTCCATTGACTAATAGACCATAATCAGAGGGAGATGTCTAGGGGGACGGCGAGCCGCCCCCCGTACGCATCCCTTACGATTTCGGAAGAATCACCACGTCCTGCGGAGGGAGTCCTGTGACCGCGGTGGCCGTGTCGGCAATCTGTGCCACTTGGTGACTGGTGAGTTGCGAGGCCCCAACCATCACCACGATCTGGTTGCTGGTGACGGTCGCTGCCGACATGGGATAGCCGCGCCCCGCCAACAATCCCTCGATACGGGTTTCCTGCTTCAACTCCTGGGTATCGCGCACCATGGTTTGGGCGGCCTGATCCTTCGCGGTCTTGGATATGCCAGGGTTCTTGATAAGCGCCTGCAGCGTGGCAATCTCCTTGGACATCAATTGGTCACGCTTCATGCGAAAGTTGACAAAGTAATTCTCCAACTGGGTGACATTGGTCTTCCTGGCGCGACTTGAGAGCGTCGGACCGTTCAGGCTCACCGCCGTGTCAGGACTGGTGCGGTGATACACCACATAGCCGAGAAGCACCGCCAACACCGTCACAAAGGCGGCAAAGCGGATGATTTGAGGACGCTTCATCATTGTTTCCTCCTTTAGATTCATCAAAATTCTTGGTAGGCGGGACTCCCAGAAGCCTTCATCGCTGCTCCACCTCTGGCATGGCAGCGCCTAACTGGGCAGGACCAGCACCTGGTACGGCTGGATTTGCAAGAGCGTTTGAACCGCTTGCGAGAGTTCGGACCGGATCAGGGGCCGGTTCGCCGCCGGTGTGACCACCACCACTCCCCCAATCGCCGGTCCAATTTGATCGAAAGGCACCACCGTCTGGCCCGAGTTAGTGGTCACAACCACGGGTTGTGTTCCAGTTCCGGTGCCCGAACTATCCACGTATTGCGACTGAATGCTCCGCGTGAGCGTCACGGCCACCGACAGATGAGTGACACCAGGGATTTTTGAGAGAATCTGGGCGACCTGAGCGGCAATTTGAGACTCTTGGCGCTGAAGCGGGCTCTGACCCACGACCGAAGATGCGGGCTTAGCCGCCGGGGGGGACGGACGCGGAACACCGAAACTCCCGAACCCCAACAACAGCACGCCCAATCCCCCAATAACCACCAGGCGGACAAACCCCCGGCGGTCATTGTTGACAAACTTGTTCCACCATTCGCGATATCCGTTCGACATGCCGATATCCTCCCCCATTGAGACAAGGCGGCGCGTCAGGGCTGCCGTTTCTCCCGTGTGCCAGTTGGCGTCGCCGCCTGTTCCACCGTCAGGCGCACAGTGGGCGTCCCGCCCATGGTCACCTGCAATGCCGCGTCCACGTAATGCCTGACAGTCTTCTCCGACACTGGCGTTGATCCCGTCCTGACCACCCCAGTCACGACCCCGTCGGCGCCCAGCGTCAGGTGACAGCTCTGAATGTGGGGCATGCTGAGAACAATCGCCTCAGCTTGATGCAGTTCCTCACTGGCCACCACCGTCCGAAACCCGCTGGACGAATTGGTCCACTCCGACGGTCTCAAGGTGGCGACGCTATGCACTTGGCGCATCCACCCCCACAAGGGCGTAATGATCGTGGCGAGGATGACCAACCCCACCACCAGTCCCCCATAACGTTTCAAATCGCCTTTCGGCAGGATGAAGTCCACCAAGTTGCCCAGCAGCACCACCACGATAAGCACCTTAAGCCAATCGCCAATCGCCGCCATTCTAGAGCTGCACCCCATTTGTCGTGCCAACCACCACCGTGACGACGAGGAAAAACATGAGTGCGACCGCGCCGGCCACGGCCATCAGCCACCCCAAGGCATTGGCCATAAGGTTCAGAGCCTGCCCGACCCCCGGAACACCCAGCGGCTCGGAAGCCGCTGCCCCCACCCGGTAAAGGACCATCATCGCGAACAGCTTGGCCAGCGGAAAGGCCACCAACGCGATGATGCCGAGTGCCCCGAACACGGATACCGCATTCTTCAGCAGCATCGATGATCCCAACACCGCCTCCATGGCGTCCGAAAACATCTTGCCGATGACAGGAACAAAGGTGTTGGCTAGGAACTTGCCGGTTCTCAAGGTTACCCCGTCCGCCACCGAGCCTGCGGCGCCTTCGACGGCCATCACCCCGAGGAAGACAGTCATCAGCCCCCCCAGCAGCGTCAGGCCAACTTGCCGAAACAGCCCTCCCAGCGTTTTCAGGGAAAACTTGGGCAACCACAGGGAAATCAGTTCAATCAGTGTCGCCATGAGCACCAAGGGCAAAACCCACCGCTTCGTCAATACCGCCACGGTATTGGTGATGAGGAGCATAAGCGGATGAAAGATGCCGGCCGAGGCAATGGCACCGCTTCCGGCGATTAACACCATCAACAGCGGAATGAGAGACTCCATGAAGTGGACCAGGTTCGTGACCAGACCTTGAACCATGTTGATGGCAACCCCAAACGAATGGAGGGCCACCAGGATAATGGCTGAAACCACCACCATCTGCGTCAGCGATACCAAGCCTTGCTTGTCATTGCCCTCGAACGTCTCACCCAGCCGCGCCAATAGGGCAGCCAGCACTGTCAGGAGGAAAATAATCCCCAGCACGCGCCCTTCCACGGTAAGGTCGCCGAAGAATGCGGCGCCGAGACGCGACATCAACGCGGTCGGATCGAACGGCATCTTCTTGTCCAACACCGCATGCACGATTTGCCCGACGGTAGGAAGGGGGGAGCCGCCGGCCTGGTTGACCATCTGATTAAGGTTTTGCTCCAATCCAGTGGTATTGAGCGACTGGATCTGCTGGTTCACCAGGTGGGACACCGATGCCGCGTATGCGATATGGGGAACAAGAACCAGCCCCACCACGAAACCCATGACGACCCATCGCTTCACGAGGTGTTCCCCTCCCTTACATCCCAATGCCTTAGGACGGAATCAACTTCAGCACGGTTTCCGTGATGCTGGCGATTAAGGGCACGGCGAGCAGCAAAATGGCAATCTTGCCAGCAAGCTCGACCCGAAGCCCGGTGCTCGCCTCTCCCGATTCCTGAGCCAGTTGAGACACAAAGACTGTGAGATATGCAATGCCGATGACTTTCAACAACAATCCGAGGTACTGAGCTGGGATGTGCGCCAACTCTGAGATGTGGACCAGCGAGGCCACGACCCGGGCAATGTCCGGAACCACAATCAGCAGCATGACAACGCCCACCGCAAGGCGAAGGATAACCCCTAGGTCCTTCCGCTCTTCCCGCACGACCATGAGCAGCACGGTGGCCATCAGTCCTAATCCGATTACCCGCATCAACTCCAGCAACGGGGAACCCCCTTAGAGGTTGAACATGGTTTTCACGGACTGGAACAGCTGCGCCACCTCGCGCAGAACCAGCAGAAAACCTATCGCGATGCCCGCCAGCGCCACCAGTTGGCCCCACTCCTTGCGATCGAGCCGCTCAAGCACGCTGTAGGCCACCGTCACCAAGATCCCAATCCCGGCCAGCTTGAATATCAGGTCGACGCCTGCCATGCCCTCACCCCTTGTTACAGCATCAAAATGACCACAAGAACTCCCAGAGCGCTCACCATCGCGGGAACGAGCCGTCCATCCTGCGCCCGCTGCCGGCGCGCCTCGTCGCTCAAGCGCTGGAGTTCCGCGGCGGCCGCGTCCACCTGGTCATGTTGGAAAGCCACATCCGATTTCCCCAACGCCCGGCCGAAATCCCGGAGCACGCCACGGTCCTCTTCCCATAGCCCCGGCATGTCAAGCAGCATGGCATCCCATGCAGCTTGAAATTCGATGTCGCGGTTGGAGAGCGTTTGCACAAAACGCCGCATCGGTTGGTACAGCAGATCCTGCCCGCGTACGGAATCCTCCAAGGCATCGGCCAAGGGAACACGTTTCCACTGAATCAGGGGCAACAGGTGACGCAAGAGCCGCTGCCACTGCTCCAATGTGCGAACCCTTTCGCGATAGGGGTGACCGGCACGCCGGGCGAGACTCCAAGCGGCAAAGAGCACCAATCCACTCGCGACAACGCGAAACACCATCATGACCGCCCTCGCGCCGTCCACAGCTCCGCGACAGTCCCGGGCGCCGGTTCCGCCGTCAGCGCCACCACCGCCTCAAATCCGCCCGTTTGGATAAAGCGCCGATAGGCCGGCCGCTGCTGTACTTCGGCGAGCGACCGTGCATGAGCGGTTGCCATCACATCCACGCCCGAATACCGGGCGCGCCATACTGCATCCAAATCGCCCGGGCCACCCAACTCATCCACCGCGATGAGATCCGGACCGAGAGTCCGCAAGGCCACTTCGATCCCTTCCACCTTAGGCCAGCCATCCAACACGTCGGTGTGGTAGCCCACATCGTAGCCGGAGACACCGGCCCCCCCGAAGCCGGCGATCTCCGACCGTTCGTCGACAACCACGATGCGGCGTCCCTGGTCGCTCAGGATACGCACCAGATCCCGCAGGAGCGTAGTCTTGCCTGCGCGTGGGGGCGACACCAGAAGCAGCGAGCCGAGCGACACGTGGGCCTCTCGCAACTGGTCCAGCAAGCGCTCGGCCGGTCCCAACACGGGACGACCCACGCGCATGTTCAAACCCGTCACCTGACGCACCGTCTCGATCCGTCCCTGGTCGAGCACCGCACGCCCGGCTATGCCTACCCGGTGGCCTCCAGGCAGCGTGATGTAGCCTTGTCGCATTTCCTCAACCCGGCTATACAATGAGTGATCCACCAGGATAGCTAAAACCCGCTCCAGTTCTCCAGCACTCACCATGGCCGGAGTCGTGGCATGCGTCAGAGGCAGGTCCCACCCGGTCCCATACAAATGAACCGGGCGTCCCACACGAAAGCGTATTTCCTCCAGGGTGGTGAAGCGGTTCCGCGGCAAGTCCTCGATGGCTTGCCGCCACGGATTTGGAAGGTATTGCCACGGCCCCATCTCACACCTCCTGAACCCCGGGACCTCGTCCCAGTTGTTCAATATCTATGGGACAGGTCACCAAGTTATTCCAGAGGTGGAGAGGCGCGGGGCAGCACGCGACAGGAAGGAAGAACGCGGCACTCAAGGTGCCGCGTCTGTAACGTTAGTCGAATAACTCCTCGTCATCTTCATCAACATCCCACTGGCCATCTTCGTCATCGTCGACCACCAGACAATCCTCGTCTGAGTCGAACACGACGTTGCCGCAATGGGGACAGCTCAATTGGATTCCGTCCAGACTGAAGAGTGCTTCGTTGTAGGAGGATTCTAGCTCGCATACTGGGCACTCCAATTCGATGTAAGAGACATCATCGTCATCTTCATCAAACAGGTCGGTTTCATCATCCTCGTCATCCCCAAGATACACGTCCTCTTCCAAGGACATTAAGTCGGAGTCGATTTCCTCCACATATTCCTCTAATTCCTCCTGATTTTGGGAGACCTCTTCGATGTCCAAGGTCAATTCGCGCAGGACGTCGACCATATCGGCCAGAATCTGTCCTTCGCGCCCTCGCTCGCGCAAGTCAATGCGTTCCGCGAGATTGGCCAATTGAGAAACACGACGCCGCAGTTCTGCCACAAGACCACCTCCTTAGCCGTTACACCCATAAACTAACCAGTCCGGTGGTTTTCATGCACAAAACACAAACGACGCCCAGCAACCGCCGAGCGTCGTTTGTTTTAAAATCGGGACGCGTTAGGCGCGTCCGACATAGAGTCCCGTCCGAGTGTCGACCGTAATGACGGTTCCCTCCTCAATGAACAAGGGGACCTTTATCACGGCGCCGGTTTCCAGCTTGGCCGGCTTAGATCCACCGGTGGCCGTGTCTCCCTTAAATCCGGGATCTGTTTCAACGATCTTCAAATCCACGCTGTTCGGCAATTCCACGCCAATGCTGGCGCCTTTGAACAGCACCACGTGACACAACATGTTTTCCTTTAAGAACCTGACGCCATCGCCAATGTCCTCGGATGAGAGCGTAATCTGCTCAAAGGTTTCCGTGTCCATAAAGGTGTACTCGTCACCGGTGTTGTAGAGAAACTGCATCTCCCGCTTCTCAACCCGCGCAGCCGGCACTCGCTCGCCAGCGTTGAAGGTGCGCTCCACAACTCCACCGGTTTGCAAGTTCTTCAACTTGGTGCGGACAAACGCGGAGCCTTTGCCAGGCTTTACATGCTGAAATTCAATCACCTGAAAGACGACACCGTCAATCTCCAAGGTTACACCGTTGCGAAAATCGTTGCTCGAAATCATGGAAACGCTCCCTTTAAAAATTCTTTATCGCCTGGAGGCGCACCGAACCACGTGCCCCAAGCCACGAAAACACTCTCTCCCCAACATAACATATTATGCCGCACGAAGCTATGTCCCGGATGACAAGGCCTCGCGCAGATAGTGGGCGGCCAAACGATACCCGGTTAGTCCCAATCCGGAGATTTGCCCTGCCACCACGGGCGCCAGCAAGGACACATGCCGAAATGGCTCCCGTCGATAGATGTTGCTGATATGAACCTCCACCGCGACAAACCCCAGACCCTCCAGCGCATCCCGCAAGGCATACGACTGGTGCGTCAGCGCCCCAGCGTTAATTATCAGCCCAGGAATCTCTTGGGCGTGCCAAGCCTCCAACTGGTCGATGAGGGCTCCTTCATGGTTTGACTGAAAGAAGGAGAATTCCACGTCGGAAAATTCCTCCTTCAAGGAGGTCTCTAACTGCTCGAGCGTGGTAGAGCCATAGACTTCCGGACGCCGCTCCCCCAGCCTCCCCAAATTGGGCCCGTGCAGTACCGCGATTTTCATCAAGACTCCAACCCCGGAAGCGGATACGCCAGCGTCAATTGACGAACCCGACCGGCGTAAGGACTCAAGTCCTGTCCAGCCGGAGCCTTGACCACGGATGCGATGATGTCGGCGAGCTCATTCATGGCGTCCAGCCCGAGCCCGCGGGTCGTCACCTGCGGGGTTCCAATGCGAATTCCCGACGTGACAGTCGGCTTTTCCTCATCAAATGGAATGGTATTCTTGTTGACCGTGATGCCAACCGAGGCCAGCCGCGATTGCGCCTCCTTGCCGGTGATGCCGCTGGACTTCACATCAATCAACATCAGGTGATTGTCCGTGCCTCCTGAGACCAACCGCAAGCCACGGTTCTGAAGTTCCGCGGCCAGCCGTGCCGCGTTGGCAATCACGCGCTCTTGGTACTGCCGGAATGCCGGCTGACCGGCCTCGTGAAACGCGACCGCCTTTCCCGCAATGGCGTGCATCAAGGGGCCTCCTTGCAATCCTGGAAACAGCGTTTTGTCAATGGCTTTGGCCCACTCACGGGTGGTCAGGATAAATCCGCCGCGCGGCCCCCGCAACGTCTTGTGCGTTGTGGAGGTCACGAAATGGCTATGCGGCACGGGATTGGCATGCAACCCGGCGGCCACCAATCCGGCCACATGAGCCATATCCACCATCAAGAGCGCGCCCACTTCATCCGCGATGGCCCGGAATGCCGCAAAGTCCCAAGCCCGGGGATACGCGGATGCCCCCGCAATAATCAAGCGGGGTCGGCACAGGCGCGCTCGCTCACGAACCTGGTCCATGTCAAGACGCTCGGTCGCGCGGTCGACTTGGTAGTGCTCAGCGTGATAGAGTTGGCCGGTGACGCTGACCGGACTTCCGTGGGTAAGATGGCCCCCGTGGCTGAGCTCCAGTCCCAGAATGGTATCACCCGGCTTCAGCACCGACAGATAGACGCCCAGGTTGGCCGGGGCTCCTGCGTGGGGCTGCACATTGGCGTGCTCGGCCCCGAACAGCGCCTTGGCACGCTCCCGGGCCAAGTCCTCCACCACATCGACATTCTCGCAACCGCCATAATAGCGACGGCCGGGATATCCCTCGGCATACTTGTCCGTCATCACCGAGCCGACCGCTTCCCGGACCGCCGGAGAGGTCCAGTTCTCCGAGGCGATCAATTCCAAGTGATGGCGCTGCCGGTCCTCCTCCGCCCGTATTGCCGCATAGACGGCGGGGTCGACTCGCTCCAGCATCGACATGCTATCCCTCCTGCTGCAACTGTGTCCAGGTTAGAATCGGATGACGGGCAGCTGTGGCCTCGTCAAATCTCCGCACGACCGTTTGATGCGGTGCCTCATGCAACAGTTCAGGACTCTCGTCAATTTCGCGGTTGATGGCCTGCATTGCCTCTACAAATCGGTCCAATGTCTCTTTGGACTCAGTCTCCGTCGGCTCGACCATCAAGGCCTCCTCAACCACGAGTGGAAAGTACACGGTGGGAGGATAGAACCCGTAGTCGATAATCCGCTTGGCCACATCCAAGGCGCGCGCTCCCCGATTCTTCTGGGGTGTCAGGGACAACACGAACTCATGCTTCACCGTCCGCTGATAGGGCGTATGATAGGCATCTGACAGCTGTTGGCGAAGATAGTTGGCGTTCAATACCGCAGTCTCGGACACCGCCTTGAGACCCTCCGCGCCGTGGGAGCGGAGATAGGCATAGGCTCGCACCAGCACGCCCACGTTGCCGAAGAACGACCGCACCTTGCCGATGGATTTTCCGCGGTTGTAGTCCCAGTGCAGCCCATCATCCCCCGACATCAGCCGTGGATAGGGCAGGTAAGGCTCCAACGCTTTCTTCACCCCCACAGGACCCGATCCCGGCCCGCCACCTCCATGGGGCGTCGAGAACGTCTTGTGGAGGTTGAGATGCACCACATCAAATCCCATGTCCCCTGGCCGAACGCGACCCATGATGGCATTGGCGTTGGCCCCGTCGTAGTACAGTAATCCGCCGGCCTGGTGGACAATGTCCGCAATCTCCACGATGTCCTCTTCAAACAGTCCCAGCGTGTTGGGATTGGTCAGCATGAGCCCTGCGGTGTTCGCATCGACCAGCGATCGAAGCGCAGCCACGTCCACTCCGCCGCGGTCGTTGCTGGGCACCACCTTAACCTGGAATCCCGCCATGGCCGCCGTGGCCGGATTGGTGCCATGCGCCGAGTCCGGCACCAAAATCGTGGTGCGGTTCTCGCCGCGGTCCTTCAAATAGGCCTTAATCATCAAAATGCCGGTCAACTCGCCGTGAGCTCCAGCAGCGGGCTGCAAGGACACGGCATCCATGCCGGAGATCTCTTTCAACCCTTCCTCCAATGCGTGCAGCACCTTAAGCAGTCCTTGGACAGTCGAATCGGGCTGGAGAGGATGCACATCCGCAAACCCTGGCAGGGACGCCGCCCAATCATTAATCTTGGGATTGTACTTCATGGTGCATGACCCGAGAGGGTAGAAGCCGGTGTCCACACCATAGTTCAACGTGGAGAGTTCGGTATAATGCCGAACCACATCGTTTTCCGCCACCTCCGGCAGACCCAGCGGCGTGCTCCGAATCAGGTGTGACGGCAGCACATCCTCGAGACGGACATCGGGTACGTCATGATGCGCGTCAAAACGCACGCCGCGCCGTCCAGGGCGCGACCTCTCGAAAATTACCGGGACATCCATTGCGCCACCTCCTCCACTAACCGATCGCAGTCCTCTTTGGTTCGGCGCTCCGTCACCGCCAACTGCCACAGCCCCTTCCACTCGGGCTCCCAGCGGCCCAGCGCATACCCTCCAAGAATGCCTTGGGATAGCAAGTGCTGGTTGAGCGAATCAACATCGCCGGGCACCCGTACCGCAAACTCATAGAGAAATGGATCATCTGTCATCGGCCGGATGCCGATGCCCTTCAACCGCTCCGCCAAGTAATGCGCCATTTGGACGGAACGCAGCGCGACCTCGCGCAACCCCTCCGAGCCCACCAACGACATGTAAATGGTCGCCATCAACGCATTGAGTGAATGGTTCGAGCAGATGTTTGAGGTCGCTTTCTCCCGTCGAATATGCTGCTCGCGAGCCTGAAGCGTCAGAACAAAGCCCCGCCGACCTTCCGCATCTTTGGCAACTCCCACCAACCGTCCTGGAATTTTCCGCACCAGTGGTTCCTGCACCGCGAAGTATCCGAAGGTCGGTCCACCGTACGACAAATGGTTGCCGAGCGGTTGCCCCTCGCCCACCACAATGTCCGCTCCCATCTCTCCCGGCGGCTTCAGCAGCGCCAGCGCGACCGGATCGGCAGCCACAATCGCCAGGGCCCCTGCCCGGTGAGCCAGTTCGATCGCCGGCTCGGCCACGGTCAGGGCGCCAAGCATGTCGGGGTACTGCACTATGACGCCCGCCACATCGGGGCCCAAGGCCTGCTCCAGTTCAGCCAAGGTGTCCACCACCACCAGTTCCGCTCCCCGTGCGGTGAGGTAGGTTTGTACGACCTGCCGACTGTCCGGGTGCACCCCTCTCAAGGCGACGATGCGGCGGCGACTCCGGCCCTGGGCCAGCGCCAAAAGCGCCGCCTCACCCACCGCCGACGCGCCGTCATACATGGACGCCTGGGCGGCGAAGGTTCCGGTAAGTGATTGGATCATGCTTTGGAACTCAAAGATGGCCGCCAAGGTTCCTTGAGACAGTTCGGCTTGATAGGGCGTATAGGAGGTGACAAACTCGCCGCGGCTGGCAAGCGATCCGACCGCCGCCGGAACGTAGCGGTCGTAGTATCCACCGCCCAGAAAGCTGGGCACCTCGTTGGCGTTGGCATCCTCGCCCGCCAACCGCGATAAGTGCTGGCTAAGTTCCATCTCGCTCAACGCTGGGGGCAGATTCAGTTCCCGGTGCAGACGCGCCGCCTCGGGAATATCATCAAAAAGCTCGTCGATAGACTTGATTCCCAGGGTCTCAAGCATCTCTCGAACTTCTGTGGGGGTATGTGGTATGTATCGCAAGTTAATCTCCTTCGACTTGCTTCTGATAATCCGCCGAAGACATCACGTCACCGGGCACCGCGTCTTCCAGCTCAAAAATCCACCCTTCGCCGTATGGATCTTGATTGATGAGTTCCGGCTTCTCTTTCAGTTGATCGTTGACACGGGCCACGCGGCCACTGGCTGGGCTATACAGGTCGGAGACCGACTTCACCGACTCGATGACGCCCACCGCATCACCCGACTGCACCTCGGCTCCTACCTCCGGAAGCTCGACAAACACCACGTCTCCCAATGCATCCTGGGCATATTCAGTGACGCCGATCCGACCATCCGGGCCGATCCACTCGTGATCGCTTGTGTACTTCAGGTTCTCTGGAAACTGCATCTCGATCCCTCTCTTCGGAGTTAATGCGAACTCTTGGATGCACGCTTGTAAAACGGCGTTTTCACCACGAGGGCGGGAATCTCTCGCCCCCGCACCTGCACCTTCAGGGCGGTGCCGACCTTCGCCCAATCCGGATGGACCAGGGCCAAGGCAATGGCGCGGTTGAGGGTCGGAGACTTGGTTCCGGACGTCACCACGCCCACGGGGACGTTCTCCGGTCCCGCCACCACCGGATACCCGCTTCTGGCGATCCCTGCTTGAACTTCCAAGCCGACCAGACGCCGTTTGAGGCCGGCTGCCTTCTGAGTGGCCAACGCATCGCGGCCGATGAAGTCCCCCTTGTCCCACTTGACAAAGGGACCCAGTCCCGCCTCTAGGGGCGTGATCTCCGCTGTGAGCTCATGATCGTACAAGGGCAGGCGCGCCTCCAGACGGAGCGTGTCGCGCGCTCCGAGACCGACTGGCCTGCCGCCTCTGGCGACCAAATGTTCCCACAAGTCAGACACGAGGTCCTTCGGCGTGTACAACTCAAACCCGTCCTCGCCGGTGTATCCGGTCCGCGACACCAGCACCCGGCCGCCCATCATGGCAGCCTCCCGAGCGTGATAGTATGGGAGCTCCGACAGGTTCCAATCCACTAATGGCTGAAGCAAGGCCTCCGCGCCAGGCCCTTGGACAGCAATCAGTCCCATCTCTTCGCTCTGTTGGCTCAGCGCGACCCCGGGCCATGCGGCTTTTTCACGGCTTACCCACTCCCAGTCCTTGTCAATGTTCCCGGCATTGACAACCAGCATGAACTGCGACTCCTCCAGTCGGTATATCAGGAGGTCATCCACTGTTCCACCGTCGGGATAGCACATCGGTGTATACAGTGCCTGGCCCAGTTCAAGAGAGGACGGCTGGTTCGTGACCAGATAGTCCAAAAACTTGGCGGCCGCAGGGCCGGACACCAAAAACTCCCCCATGTGGCTCACATCAAATAGACCGACAGCTTGCCGCACTGTCTGATGTTCCTCAATAATGCCCGCCCCATACTCAATAGGCATCAAAAATCCACCAAACTCCATCATTTTGGCACCATGTCGGCGATGCCAGTCAGTCAGCGGCGTTTCCCGCACTGGAACACCCCTTTCATCTTCCTGGTTCATGATAGCGCCTTGCCAGGGTGGTTACAATGCTGGCCTACGACAATTCCGCCAGCGCCCTTTGGACCGATTCCGGCCGCACATCTTGGACCAATCGCGGCGCACCAACCTCGTGAAGCAATACCCATGTCAGCCCGCGAACGCGGGCCTTTTTGTCACGGGTAAGCCGTTCCCAGAGCTCCTCAAAGTCCACCCGCGGAAGTGTTAGAGGAAGGCCCCATGACGCCATCCAACGCCGCACCGTCTCGCGAACCTGCGGTGACAGATGTAGGTACTCTTCGGACAGCCTGAGAGCCACCAGACTTCCCAGGCCTACAGCCTCCCCATGGGTCAAAACCCCGTAGCCCAGCAGATTTTCCAACGCGTGCCCAACGGTATGGCCAAAGTTGAGAAACATTCGCGGTCCGTCTTCATAGAGATCGCGGTTCACAACCTCGACCTTGATGGACGCAGTCTCGGCGACCACGGGTTCCCACTCCCCTACCTCCCCAGGCGGCGGAAGCTCCAGGTGGCCCAGACGCTCATACAACCAACCGCCATGGATGAGCGCCGATTTCATGACTTCTCCCAACCCTGTGCGCCATTCCCGACGCGGCAGGGTCGTCAGAAATTGGCTGTCCACCGCGACCACCGCCGGCAAATGAAAGGCTCCCACCAAGTTCTTTCCCCAATCCGTGTTCACCCCAACCTTGCCCCCGATGGCCGCGTCGACTTGCGCTAAAAGAGACGTGGGCAGGGCCGCCCAAGTGATGCCCCGGAGGTAGGTTGCCGCAGCGTAGCCCACCAAATCCGTCAGGACCCCGCCGCCCATCGCCACCACCACCGTGTCGCGGGTCGCCCCCACCCCGCCCAGCCAAGCATAAACTTGCTGCACGGTGGCGAGCGTCTTCTGCGCTTCACTGATGGGCAAACGCAAGACCGACTGGGCGCCAATGGCCGGCCCGACCACCTCTATCCATGGGTCGAGACGTGCATCTGCCACCAGGAGGAGACGCGGTCCCAGAGACGCCAGCAATTCGGCCCATTGTCCGCCTATCACGACCCGTGAGCGCGTATCCTGACGGCTTTGGATCACCATGTCCGGCTTCTGCGATGTGTTGTCCATCATAATCCCTTCCACCACGCGACAATATTTTGGGCTACGTCCGCGGGCGAAGCGGTCTCGACGTCCACCCGCAGCTCGGCGAGATCCGCATAGACTGACCGTCGCTCCGCACACAACCTATCAAAGAATTCTGGTCCCTTCTGCAGTAGAGGACGATCCGGTCCCAACGCGCGGTGATAAAGGGTCTCGCACGACGCGTCGACCCAAGCCACGCGAAAGTGGCTCCTGAGGACCGAGCGATTCCCCGGTCCCGCCGGAGTGCCGCCACCGGTCGCCAGCACATATGGTCCGGCAACATGTGCCACCACCCACTCCAGTGTCTCGTGCTCCCAGCGGCGGAACCCGACCTCGTCTTCCATCCGAAAGATCTCCTCTATGGAGCGTCCCGCCCGCCGTTCCACTTCTCGGTCCAGATCTAACCAGGGCCATCCTGTGGCGCTTCCAATCTCCCGTGCCAACGTCGACTTTCCAGACCCCATCATCCCAATGAGCGCCAACGCTTTAATAGGTTCGGACATGCCGCTCCCACTCGTGCACCCGCGACCGAATTTCCGACAAGCTGTCACCGCCAAACTTCTCTAACAGGGCGTCTGCCAGCACGTGCATCACCATAGCTTCCCCAATGGTCACCGCCGCGGGCACAGCCGTCACGTCGGACCGCTCGACCGTGGCTAGAAACGGCTCCTTGCTTTCGATGTCAAAGGACCCCAATGGCGACATCAATGTCGACAACGGCTTCATACCCACGCGCACCTTCAGAGGCATTCCGGTCGTGATGCCGCCCTCCAGTCCGCCAGCTCGATTGCTGCGCCGCGTAAATCCCGTTTCTGCATCCCACCAAATGGCATCGTGGACCTCGGACCCCTGCCGTTCCGCCTGATCGAAGCCGGTTCCCACCTCGACCGCCTTCATCGCGGGAATGGACAACAGCGCCGCGCCCAACCGCGCCTCGAGACGCCGATGCCACTGCACATAGCTTCCGAGGCCAACCGGCAGACCAAAAGCCACCACCTCGAACGTCCCTCCCAGGGTATCCCCAGACTCCTTAGCCGCATCAATCGCCCGCATCATGCCTTGGGCAACCGCTTCGTCCACCACCCGCACCGGGGAATCCTCTGCCCGCCGAATGTCCTCCAGACGCCAATCGCGGGGGTCGGCATGCACGTCCCCAATGCTGACCACATGACCGTACACCTCCACGCCCAAAGAGCGCAGGAAAGCACGGGCCACCGCCCCCGTCGCGACTCGCATGGTGGTCTCGCGGGCGGACGCACGCTCCAGTACATTGCGAAGGTCGCGATGCCCATACTTGATTCCGCCGACCAAATCCGCGTGACCGGGCCGCGGCCGTGTCACAACCCGGTCTGGGCTTCCGGGATCGGGAGACATGGATTCCCGCCAGTTCTGGTAATCCCGATTGGCCACCGTCAACGCGACAGGGCTTCCCAGTGTGTGCCCATGGCGCACTCCACCCCAAATTTCCACTTGGTCTCGCTCAATGGCCATGCGGCCTCCACGGCCATATCCTTTCTGCCGTCGGGCCAAGTCCTCGTTGATGACCTCGCGGGACAACGGAACCCCGGCAGGCACTCCTTCCACAATCCCAACCAATCCCGGCCCATGCGACTCTCCGGCAGTGATAAAGCGCCAGCGCTCCATTGCCATGCCTCCATCTCGTTGAAGTTAGTGCAGCAAATCCAGCAAACCAATCAAGCCGCCGAACGCCAAAAACGGCCCCAATGCCATAGCGTCGGCCCGGCCGCGCCGCCGAGCCACCAAGAGAAAGACAGCGTATATCCCAGCTCCCCAAATGCCCGCCACCATACTGACAAGACCAGCGGGATACCCCAGCGCAAAGGCCAGCATTGTTGCAAATTTGACATCCCCCATGCCTAATCCTCCATGGGTCACCACATGAACCATAAAATAGAAGAGAAAAATCGCCACAGCAAGGATGGTCGCGTTCAGCCAGTGATGCGCGGCAATCCGCTCGCCAATGGCCCAGAGGCCCGCCGCC
Source organism: Bacillota bacterium (assembly GCA_021820485.1). Lineage (GTDB taxonomy): Bacteria > Bacillota > Sulfobacillia > Sulfobacillales > Sulfobacillaceae > Sulfobacillus_B. Next base: position 10,484 of record JAKADO010000036.1, on the reverse strand, counting down.
ACCACCAACCGATTGGGAATGATGCGATGGCGCCGGTCGACGACCGCGACCACGGCCAGAATTCCTACTAGCAGTACGCCCCAGGTCGATGCCTTCCCCAAGGCCAAGGCAAGCCCCCCGCCAATCGCCACCGTCAACACCGCCGCGACCCTGCGGTCCCACCGGGAAGCTTCTGCGCCCCACCAGGGGGCCGCCAGATAGACCACCGCCGCCCAGAAGGCCGGCACAATCAGGGCTACGCCCACGACCGCACCGCCTCCCACATCACGTGGCGCGGTCCGACTTGGTCGAACCACACCTCCCAGGCCAAGGCCGCCTGCTCAATCAGTAGCGTGAGCCCGTCCACCACCAATCGGCCAGCTCCCTGAGCCTGACGGGCAAAGACGGTGGCCCGAGGCCGGTAGACCCATTCCACCGCAACCCCATTGGAGGACGGGAGCGGCCAATCCCCTTCCTCAGGCTCCCCTATTTGGCCCAACGGCGTGGCATTGACTACCACGGCCCAAGTCTCACCGGCTGAAATCCGCTCGGGCCAAGCAATCGTCTCGTCAGCCCAGACACAATTCCTGGGCCGCCGCGCGGCGACCACAACGCGGTAACCGTGCCTTTTGAGGACCGCCGCGCTGGCGCGAGCCGCCCCGCCTGATCCTAATACCAGTGCAGCTTCTCCCGTCGCGGCCGGGCGGATGAGACGGAACAGCGCCTGGCAGTCGGTGTTGTCCCCCGCCCACCCCTCATCGGTCCAGCAAAGCGTATTGGCTGCACCCGACTCATCCACCCAGTCGCTCTTTGCGCTCAGGTACGGAATTACTGTCTCTTTCAGAGGGCGCGTCAAATTAACGCCTCGTCCCCCCAAGGAGCGAAAGGCCGCCAACCTTTCCATGAGTTCCGCAGGTGGACAGTCGACAGGGAGATAGAAGGCGGACAATCCACTCGACTGAAACGCGGCATTGTGAAGTACCGGCGAGAGAGAGTGAGCGATGGGATGCCCAAAGACTGCATAAAGGGAAAGTTCCTCGGCCATTTAATGCATGCCCTACGACTGCCGGTCGGACATGGATAGCGGAGCACGTCCCGGCATGACCATTTTTTCCAAGCGTCGAACCATTTGCGTTGTCCAGAACTCCCGCTCGCTCATCGGCTTAACTAAAATCGTAAACAATTGCAACCGATTTCCGCCGAGAATGTCGGTGAAAATCTGGTCACCCACCACAGCAGTCTCCTGATGGTGCGTACCCATTTTGCGCATCGCCAAGCGGAACGCACGGCGCCGTGGCTTCGCGGCCTTCGCGATGGCCATGACACCAATATGGCGGCTGAACGCCTCCACGCGATCACTCAGATTGTTTGAGACAATGCAGGTTTTCAACTGGTGCTGGCGCACTTGGCTCAGCCAGAGCATCAGTTCATCAGAGGCGGTGGGTTGATTCCATCCGACCAACGTGTTGTCGAGGTCCAAAATGAGCCCCTTGACGCCACGGTCGATCAATCGTGGCAAATCAATGTCGTAGATGGATTGGACAAATAATTGCGGCTGAAGGATTTGGATCACTGCGCTCGCTCCCTTCCCCACCATTCTGTGTCAGTATACCAGGAACTATTTATGGCCCGGCAAATTGTCGATGGAAAATCCCCTGCGGGGATATTCTAGACAAGATTGGTTGACATTTTGTTTGACACCGCTACACTGGGGTTAGGAATACTGAGTACTTTACTCAGAAATGGCTCGGAACGAGGAGGCCTCTATGTCTACACCCGTGTTGGAAATTACTGACCTGCACATGCAGATAGAAGACAAACCCATTTTGAAGGGTCTCAACCTGAGTGTCAAAGGTGGCGAGATTCACGCCGTCATGGGGCCCAATGGCACCGGCAAGACGTCATTGGCGCAAACCCTGATGGGCCACCCGCGCTATACCATTACCGCCGGCACGATTCGTCTCGATGGCCGCGATGTCATCCCCATGAAACCCGATGAGCGAGCGCGGCAAGGCCTATTTCTGGCCATGCAGTACCCGAGTGAGATATCCGGGGTCACTACCGCCAACTTCCTCCGGGCTGCCATCAACGCCCGACGCGGGGAAGGAAACAACATTCCTTTGAAGCAGTTCCGCGACCAGTTGGACGAAGTCATGCGCTTCCTCGACATGGATCCCAAATTCGCCAATCGGTATTTGAATGAAGGATTTTCCGGAGGCGAAAAGAAGCGGAACGAAATTTTGCAGATGTTGATGCTCAAACCTCGCATCGCCGTTCTGGACGAGATTGATTCGGGTCTGGACATTGACGCCATCAAAATCGTCGGCAAAGGCGTGAACTCGTTGAAAGGGCCAGAGTTTGGCGCCCTCATCATCACCCATTATCAGCGCATCTTGGACTACGTCCATCCTGACTTCGTCCACATTATGGTGGATGGACGCATTGTCAAATCAGGAGACGCGGGCCTTGCAACGGAGTTGGACAAGAAAGGCTATGACTGGGTACGGTCGGAACTGATGAATTCGGCCGACCCGGCTTAGGAGGGATGAGTATGGCAGACATAGTGAGCATTGCCTCCGATGACACCTTGAAAGAACTCATCCAGCAGCGCTTCCAACATGAACCAGCCTGGATGCGGGAGCGTCGGCTAACCGCTGCAGAGGCATATTTCGCGTTGGATTGGCCCAAACTCAGCCGAACCCCGCTCAAAAAGCGCAAGCTGGACCAGATTCCCGTCTTCAACGCCCCCCCGGGGTCAAACCACGCCGCACCTGTGTTTCGTGCCACCGACGGCGAAGTGAAGATTCACCTGGTGAACAACCAAGTGGTCGCTCTCTCTGTCCCTTCGGCCCTCACCGACCGCGGGCTCGTGTTGAAGCCGCTGGCGGAGTCCTTGGGCGAAGCCCCTGTGCAAGAGCACCTAGGCCGCATTATTCCAGATTCCGATGACAAGGTCACCGCCCTGACCGCCGCGCTCTGGCAAAATGGCGTGTACCTTCACGTCCCTGCCGGCCTTCGCGAAACCGTTCAGGTGTCCATCGAAAGCGAAGCCAGCCAGCAGCTGCCGGCGCTCTTGACCCGCAACCTCATTGTGTGTGAGCGTGGGACCCATGTGATCATCACGGAACGCCTCAGGAGCGAAGATGGCGCAGACAAAATGCTGCTGTCGGAGCACACCGAGATTGTGGTCGGGGCGGGTGCCAAAGTGCAATACGGCGCCATCCAGCAATGCTCCTCGCGCGTCGAAGGATTCATCCATCGCGCCGGGCAAATTGCTCAGGATGGCACGTTGGAGTGGAACATCGGGGAGTTTGGCGCGGGATTGGTGGTATCCGACCACGTCTCCCACCTGAACGAGCCAGGCGCCCTCACCAAAAGCGTTACCGTGTTCTTTGGATCAGGGCAGCAGCACCAGGATTACACCGCCAAGAGCTATCACCATGCTCCCCATACGACCAGCGACATGGTGGCACGCGGGGTGATGAAGGACCGTTCGCGCAGCGTGTTTACGGGCCTGACCCAAATTGAGAAGGGCGCCAAGGGGACGGACGGTCGCCAGCGGGAGCAAACACTCATGCTGTCGGATGAGGCTCGCGCCGATGCCATCCCTTCTCTCCTGATTGACGAGCGCGACGTCTACGCGGCTCATGCCGCCAGCGCGGGGCCGGTTGACCGAGCTGCGCTCTTCTATCTCACCAGCCGGGGACTGACCGAAGAGGAAGCGGAGCGGATGATCGTGCATGGATTCTTGGCGCCGGTTATCGACAGCATTCCCGTACAGGAACTGCGCAGCGAGGTGTGGGATGCGGTGGAAAGGAAGATTCGCGAATGATACAGCCGTTGGTTGATGTATCCCGTGATTTCCCGATCCTAAACCGACGCATCAATGGCCATCGGCTGGTATACCTTGATTCAGCCGCCACGTCGCAAAAGCCCGAGTCGGTCATCGAGGCGGTGGACGCGTATTACCACCAGTCCAACGCCAATGTCTTCCGCAGTGTGCACACGTTGGCCGAAGAATCCACCACCCAGTTCACAGAGGCGCGCGAAAAAGTGGGACGGTTCATCGGGGCGAGTCAGGCTGAGGAAGTGGTGTTCACGCGCGGGACCACAGAAGGCCTCAATATGGTGGCGCGCGGATTTGGCGACCGCTTCGTCAAGGAAGGCGACGAAATTGTGCTCTCGCCGATGGAGCACCATTCCAATCTAATCCCATGGCAGCAATTGGCGCGGCGCACTGGGGCGGTGCTCCGTTACATTGAACTAGCGGACGATGGCACCATTTCACTGGAGGCCATCCGGGAGGCGGTCACGCCCCGGACCCGCCTACTGGCCTTATCCCGCATTTCTAATGTGCTGGGAACCATCAATCCAATCCCGGAAGCGGCAGATCTGGTGCACCGGCACGGCGGCATCGTCGTGGTTGACGGCGCGCAGTCCGTTCCTCACGAGCCCACCGATGTACAGGCGCTAGGCGCCGACTTCCTCGCTTTCTCAGGCCATAAGATGTGCGGTCCCACGGGTATCGGCGCCCTTTGGGGCAAAATGCCGCTTTTGGAGCGCATGGATCCGATCATGTATGGCGGCGAGATGATTAGCTACGTCGACCGGGAGACGGCGACTTGGGCCGAGGTGCCGCAGAAATTCGAGGGTGGAACACCGAACATTGCCGGTGCCATTGGACTGGGCGCGGCCGTGGACTACCTCACGCAGGTCGGCATGGAGGCCATTCATCGGCATAGCCTGGCGCTTGCCGAACTCGCCTTCGCGACCCTCGAGTCCATCCCCGGGGTGTCGGTCTATGGCCCGGCGCACCCGCATGCGGCCGCCCTGTCATTCAACATCGACGGCATCCATCCCCATGATGTTGCCCAGGTGTTTGACTCCCAGGGAGTCGCGGTCCGTGCCGGACACCATTGCGCGCAACCGCTCATGCAATGGCTTGGGGTTGGATCCACAGCACGGGCCAGCTTCTATCTTTACAATGGTGAAGACGACATCCAGCGTCTGAAGGACGCCATTTTGGAGACAAAGAGGTACTTTAAGCGATGAACCTTGATGAACTCTACCGCGAAACCATTTTGGACCATAACCAATCGCCGCGAAACAAAAAGGAGCTTGAAAATCCGACCAAAACAGTCGGATTATTAAACCCCACCTGTGGCGATCAGATCCGATTGGATTTACAATTGGAGCATGGCAAAGTGACAGATGTTGGTTTCACCGGCCATGGCTGTTCCATCAGCATGGCTTCGGCTTCCATGTTGACCGATGCGATTAAGGGCAAGACGGTTGAGGAAGCCCTGGCATTGGCAGGTCACTTCAAGGCGTTTTTGACTGGCACACCGAGTCCTGTCACGTTGGGCGATTTGGAAGCGCTGCAGGGTGTTTCCCAATTTCCGAGTCGTGTCAAATGTGCTACTTTGGCACACAATGCTCTCGAAAAGGCATTGAACGAAGAGACCCGGTAATTCTCTTAAAGGGAGGGAGAACCATGGCATCTAAACCGATAGTGAGTGAGGAATACCAGTACGGATTCAATGATGGCGATGTGGGGGTTCTCAAGTTCAACCGGGGACTCCGTCGTGAAACGGTCGAGGAAATCTCCAAGATTAAAAAAGAGCCGAAGTGGATGCTGGACTTCCGCCTCCATGCGCTGGACGTCTTTATGAAAAAGCCCATGCCGCAATGGGGTGGAAATCTCAACACCTTGAACTTTAACGACATCATATACTACGTGAAGCCCTCCGAGAACCAAGGACGCACCTGGGAAGATGTGCCGCAAGCCATCAAGGACACCTTCGAGCGCTTGGGAATTCCGGAGGCGGAACGGAAGTTTTTGGCCGGCGTGTCGGCACAATACGAGTCAGAGGTCGTGTATCACTCCATCCGTGAGGACTTGAAAGAAAAGGGCATCATCTTCACCGATACCGACTCGGCACTGCGGGAGTATCCTGAGATTTTTCGGGAATACTTTGGCACCGTCATTCCTCCAGAGGACAACAAGTTCGCGGCGTTGAACTCGGCGGTGTGGTCTGGAGGATCGTTTGTCTATATCCCCAAGGGGGTCAAAGCGGACATTCCATTGCAGGCCTATTTCCGCATCAACTCCGAAAACATGGGACAGTTTGAGCGAACTCTCATCATTGCCGAGGACGAATCGTTCGGCCATTATGTCGAGGGTTGCACCGCCCCAATCTACTCGAGTGAGTCACTCCACTCCGCCGTGGTTGAAATCATTGTCAAGAACGGTGCCCGCATGCGTTATACGACCGTGCAGAACTGGGCCCCGAACGTCTACAATTTGGTCACCAAGCGCGCGGTGGCATACAAGGATGCCACCATGGAGTGGGTGGACGGAAACATCGGATCCAAGCTGACCATGAAGTACCCATCCGTCTATATGGTGGGCGAAGGGGCGAAAGGCATGGTGCTGTCCATTGCCGTTGCCGGCAAGGGTCAACATCAGGACACGGGGGCCAAAATGATTCATGCCGCCCCGCATACGACCTCCACCATCGTCTCCAAGTCGATCAGCCAACATGGCGGGAAAACCACCTATCGGGGATTGGTCCACTTCGCGCCAGACGCGGCCGAATCAAAAGCCAACGTGAAATGCGATACGTTGATTATGGACGACGACTCAAACTCGGACACCATTCCCTACAGCGAAGTCTCCAACGCCAACGTGGAAATGGAGCATGAAGCGACAGTCACCAAGGTGAGCGAGGAATCGTTGTTCTACCTGACGAGCCGCGGCCTTACTGAAGAGGAAGCCACCCGAATGATTGTGATGGGGTTCATCGAACCCTTTACCCGGGAGCTCCCCATGGAATTTGCAGTCGAGATGAACCGCTTGATTAAATTTGAGATGGAGGGGGCCATCGGGTAGTGGCATTCACACGTGTTATCGATGCCTCAGAAGTGTCTGAAGGGCATCCCGTTCTTGTCGTGGTCGGCGACGTGGAGGTGGCGTTGTTCCGGGTTCAGGATGAGTTTTATGCCATTGATGACCTATGCAGCCATGCCGAAGCGTCGTTGTCTGAAGGAGACCAGTATGGGCACATCATTGAGTGTCCACGGCATGGCGGACGGTTCGACATCCGGACCGGGAAGGCCAAGCACTTCCCCGCCTTCTCTCCCGTTCGCACCTTTTCTGTCAAGGTCGAAGACGGTGGCGTCTTTGTTGACGTTGAAGAATAGCCGGCACCTATCAAAGTTGCTCAAGGAGCTCCGCCAGGAGCTCCTTTTCATTCGTCTATCGAGCTGTGTACCACGTTCAGCTCCCGCAGTATCTTTCGCACTGCCCGCTTCTCAATGCGGGAGACGTAGCTTCGCGAGATTCCGAGCTTTCGGGCAATGTCGCGCTGTGTCATGCGCTGGTGCCCGTGGAGTCCGAAGCGCCAGTCGAGCACCAACTTCTCCTTTGCGCTTAAGTCTTTGACGAAGTCCCGGACCCACTCCATCACCACATCCACCTCCACCTGGTCCGCTACGATGTCGGCATCCGTTCCGAGTACATCCAACAAGGAAATTTCGTTTCCCTCCCGATCCACGCCGATGGGATCGTATAAGCTTACCTCCCGGCTGCTCTTCTTGCGGCTCCGCAGATGCATGAGGACCTCATTGTCAATGCACCGCGCACAGTAAGTTGCCAAACGCACGCCTTTGTCGGGATCGTACGAGTCTATGCCCTTAATCAAGCCGATCGTGCCGATGGAGATGAGGTCGTCCGGATCTTCCCCGCTATTGTGATATTTTTTGACGACGTGCGCCACCAGTCGTAGATTATGCTCAATGAGCAGTTGCCGAGCCACCAAGTCGCCCGCCTTGAGCGATTCGACAGCTTCCCGTTCCTCCTCTTCAGTGAGCGGCTGGGGAAACGCGTTGCCGCCTATGTATCCTGCCAACCACACAGCGCCGCGAACGGCCGCCGCTACGACCAGAATTAATGCCCCGATGCTGCCTAACACGTTTATCCACTCCTTTGGGCCGCTTTGGAAAACGGGAAGGGTCCGGATTCTTTTAGGCTATGCGATGGGGGCAAACGGCGTGTCTGTCCGTGGCCCTTCCAACACGGAATTTCTCGCAGGGCCGGGTGCAGGAGAATCCGGATATTTCTCTTCCCTTTCAAAATGTGCTACCGTTAGGTTAGGGCCTCTCATCCGCTTTGAATGGTGTTCGCAGTTCATTGCCCGCCTAGCTTTTGGGGACATCGGGAACGCGACGATGGATACAAATCTTGCAACAGTCACATGCTTGGATCGCGTGCTTCCGCATGGCCCAACGGCAAAACAGTCCAAGAGTGGCCACAATAGTCCCTGGGATTGATATCCCAGAAAGGAGGGGTTGAATGACTATCATTGCTGATAACATTCGTCCCGACGTGCAGAAATTTTTAGCCGACATGAAGGAACCGGTGACGGTGGACTTCTATCCCCATCCTGACAGTCCTTCCAGCGACCCGATGAAGCAACTGCTTGGGGAGTTGCACGATTTATCGCCGCTCATCACCGTCGTGGAACACACCGAATCGGCGGAACCCATCGCCCCCGAATCACATGGGGATGTGGAGGGACCCGTAACCACCTTTTCGGTTGGGGGACAGTTCACTGGCATCCGTTATTTGGGGTTTCCCGGCGGCCATGAGTTCAGCACTTTTTTAGGTGACATGGTTGACGTCTCCAAGGACGAGCCAGTATCGCTCAGTCAGGAGACCCAGGATTGGCTCAAGTCGCTGACCAGCCCCTTGCACTTGGAAGTCTTCGTGACGCCAACCTGACCGTACTGCCCCCAGGCAGTTCGCCTGGCCCACGAAATGGCCCGTGTCAATCCACAATACGTGGTCGCCGACATGGTGGACGCCATGTCCTTCCCCGCGCTCTCCGATCGATTCGAGGTGTCCAGTGTCCCGGCCACCATCATCAACGGCAAAACACAACAAATTGGCGCCGTGCCGGAAAGTCAGCTGGCCTCCGCGATAAGAGAAGAGCTTCACACTTAAGACACGCCTCCAACGGATCAGGACGCGGACCATTCCGCCCCTGATCCGTCTTCCTTTGGCGGGTCAGGCACTTGAACCGCTCCCTCGCATACCCTTCCTATGGGAGGTGATGCGAAATGAAGCCGTTTGCGTTGGCGCTTTCAGGGGGAGGACTCTTGGGAGCGGCCCACTTAGGCGCTCTGCGCTTCTTGGAAGAACAGGGCGTCAAAGCGACGGCGGTAGCCGGCACCTCAGCGGGAGGACTTGTCGCTTCGCTCTATGCTCTCGGAATTCCGATGCACCGTCTCATCCGCGTCGGACAGGAGATTGCCAATCATCCCTTGGAGTACTTTCATCTCAACACCGTAGGTTTGCTTCATGAGCTGCTGCCCAAACTGGGACCGCCCGCAACTGGGCTCATCCAGCCGGAGCGCTTTGTAGCGACGCTGCTGAGCCTTGCCCCATCGGCCGAGACCACCGCCGACTGGAATATCCCGACCGTCCTGACGGCCGTGGACTTGGTGACGCTGACGGCCGTGGCCTTCACTAATCGCCCACTCACCCCGCCGGCCCGGGGAGCATGGCAAATCGCCACCGACCAGCCCCTATGGCTCGCCATGCAGGCCACCATGGCGATGCCCGGCCTCTTCGCGGCTCCCCGACACAAGGATCATGTCTTGGTCGACGGCGGGGTCGCAGACACTCTCCCCGTCGACTGGGCGTATGCGCTGGATCCGGAGTTCATCGTCGCGATTGATGTGGCCACGCCCGCTCATATCGAAGCCAATCGGTTGGGGTTGGGCGATGTGCTGGGCCGCTCCGAAAGCTATGCCACCGATACGCTGTCCCGCCTACGGGAGGGACGGATCTCGCATCTCACAGTCCGCCCTGACACCCTCAACGTGCCCTTTTTGGGATTCGCCGACTACGGGCGCTTGGTCGAGACGGGATGGCAGGCGATGAAGGAGACGTGGCCGCAGATCGCAGATTTATGAGGAGGAGAGCGCTTCAGACCGCGGCATGATCCGATACATGGAGGGTTCCTCGGCGGCCGCGGTCTCCGAGGCGCCCATGGCGCTGGAGCAGACTTGGCAGGCTGGGCATACAGTGCAACCGGGCTTTCTGGCAGTGCACACCATCGCTCCGAAATCCATCAACGCCTGATTGAAGAGGCTGGCCTCACCGTCAGGTACCACGGCCTCCGCCAACGCCCAGAGGTGGTGCTGGACTTCTGCACGGGAGTCACGGTACTCAATGCCGAAGTAGCGGCCCAAGACCCTTTTAACATTGGTATCCAGAATCGGGGCATCAATTCCGAAGGCAAACGACATCAGAGCCCCCGCCGTATAGCGCCCGACCCCTGGAAGTTTCATCAAGCCTTCCACCGTTCGTGGCCACTGCCCGTCCATGTCTTCGACAACAACACGGGCAATCTCCTTCAGCCACCGCCCGCGAACTTTGTATCCCAGAGGGTCGGTAATGGCCTTGACGGCATCCAAGGGAGCCTCGTGCAACGCCTCAA
>JAKADO010000112.1 GCA_021820485.1 Bacillota bacterium | reverse complement strand
AAAGAGGGGACCGTAATGAATATCCGATCAGTGATGGGACTTGTGACAGCGGCTGGTTTTTTGGTAGGGGCATCAGGGTGTGGAACTTCCCCCTCGCATCAGGTATCGGCGTCCCGAACGACTTCTGTAAATGGATGCCCATCGGGAACGGTGTCCATGAATGAAGATGGGACGATTCACTGCCTGACTACAAAAAAGCCCCATCGTGCTCTACGAAAAAGCAATGCTTCTGCAATATTGTCATCATTCCCGGCAGGCTTTCACTACTGGACGCGACAACACAACGGCCAACCGTCCCATAACGTGGGAGTGCTGGAGGGATTTGTTGCGGAGCCGTGGTGGTCGCAACTCGGGAACGTATGGAAAGGCCTTGCGCCGATTGGTATTCAGCCGTCTGCGGCTCTTGGGATAGGGGTCGATTTATCGGGAAACACTTCCGCAAGTTCAGGACTCGCGTTCCTCAGAGAGGCGCGCCCTGACCCCTCGTATGTGTTATTTCTTCAATCCCCGAAGTTACCGTTGTCACACCATGCAGCCACCCTTATGGCGGCTGCATCCGCTGCCATCGTCACAGCGTTTTCGGATGCCTTCCCTCAGGCGACTCAATGGCCAGCATTGATTGTACGATGGCAAGGTCCCCACAACGAATATGTGCAACTGGGAGAATCCGGGAGTTATGCGGATGCCGCTTTAGAGAACTCTGGATTGCAGGCGCCCGGATGGGCTGTCGGTACGGGAATCGCTGCGCCATCAACCCCATTGTCGTGGGATCCTACCGGCGAGGACTTGTCGCAAATTCCCGCTGCGGGCTCAACCGATTCGCTTTATCGAGCAACGGGCGAAATGGTGCACGGAGTCAGTTCGGCGCTTGACTGGATGAGTACAGCGCTTTATGAATGGGGTCGATCTTCGTCGTCTGCGTCGAACCACAGCACGACGACGGTGTCCTCTCCCTCATCGCCTCCCAGTTCGGCACAGACGAGCAATGCCAACCTAGCACCATCATCATCACCGCCCGCTACGCCGTCCCCGAGACCCCCGCTGTTGGACATCTCTGGCGATGTGACGCCGCAAGGGATCCAAGTGCAATGGTCGGCCTATCCACAGACGAATCTGCCGCGCTGTACCGTGGCCATTCGGGCTGGAGACTCCCTGAGTTCGCGATACTCGAATGTGGTTCGCAACGGAGGGTTGTTTACGCCTCCTATAGGTACGGGCGGGTTTCTCGTCGTGAACTGTGGGCATGACATTCAAGGGACGTCCGTATTGGCTTACAACTATGGCGTTCGGGCCACAGGACTCACAGGCTACACTGATGGACTTCCCAGCGCTCCCGAGGCCGTGATTTATGTCAGTTACAACCACGGTGGCTTGGGGTACGGACAAACTCCAGATCAAAACATGGCGGATTATCAGGTCACAGCCGCAGGGGGGACGGTTTGGCCCGTCTCCGCGGCACAAGTCAGCCAAGGGATGCTTGTCTTAACCGTGCATCTCCCACCCAACACACCAACCGGGCAACCTGTGCAGATAACCGTGAGCACTGCCAAGTCGGTTGCAACAGACGCCGCGGGCGCTCCGAGTCTGACCGATGTCCAGGGATCACTTAATACGGGCGCCTATGCCCAATAGCGCAGCGTGACAGGCCCGGGTGGTGATTTATGTCGCCAATGGAGTGAAAGGATGGCCCATGATATGCCCAAAACGCCTCTGGATGTTGGCGCTATTGCCGTTGATTCTCGCGGCCAGTAGAGCACCGACGTCTTTCGCGAATGCGACTCCAGTCGAGGTACGACTCGTGGCTGGTCACGATAATCCAGCCATTGTAGGCTCAGACGTCGTGCATGTCCCCGTCGTCGGCATCCACGGGCACCCCAATGGTGTCTTGGCCCACGCAGGCGGCATGGTGCCCTTCGTGCTCAGTGTGGGCGACAATGATGTGCTCCATAGTCTTTTGACCGCGTGGCTCGCCCACGACTGGTGGTTTGACGGCCAGCAATGGATTGCGGAATGAAAGGATGAATCGCATGTCTTATCGATGGATCCCCGCGGCCTTTATCGCCGCAGCTCTACTGTCCGGGTGTGGTGCCCAGTCGTCTGCGGTCTCCGCATCCCCGTGGCTCGTGAAGATGACCGGCACCCCCGGCACCACCTGGCAGGGCGGTTGCTCCACGGATACCATGAACGGCAGCAACAACCCGACATATAATGTCACGTTGCCCTGGTCTCGCCGATTTTCAGCGAACGCTCTGGATGTCAACTGCTACTTCCAAGACCAACAACCGTGGGGTTCAGCGCGCGTCGTGATCTACTATAACGGGCAACCCCTCGCGCACGGATCCTCAGGGCCCGGGGGCTACGGCATCGCCAGCGCGTACGCGACGCAACCGTAGCCTACGCTCCCAAGGTGGATCCATGGACGTTCTTCAACGGCCGCGTATTTTTCTCGATGCGTTGGGTGTGGTGCAACAAGGCTTGGAGCACGGCCAACATGTCCGATGCATCCGTCGCCCCTTGCGGGCTAATCCCCGCATACCCTTCGAGCGCCTTCCCCACATTGCCGTGATACTGGTTCAGCAGGTGGTTGAAAAACTGAATTCCCACGGCGAGGTTCGTTTGCGGGTTCAGCGCCTGCCGGGCGTTGAGGTGCCACTGGCCAAAGTTACCCGAATCCAACTGCATCAGGCCGAAATCCGTCGTCCCGGTTTTCTTGTTGTAGAAGGTGAGGCCCGGCAGGCCGCCCGATTGCGTGCCCAGAATCGTATCGATCGCCGCCAGATTCAGGTGCGGGTTCCGATGCGCCAACTTCGCCATATCTTGCTGTGCGAGGCTGTTCCAGCGCGTGACATTGTGCGACCGCGCCACCGGCAGAAACTGTTGCACGTATTTTTGCGCGGGACTAGCGCCCGGACTCGGCACCGGAAAAGGCGTGACCCAGTCGGCGGTGCGAGTCGGCGCCGGTCCACCGCCCGTGCGAGCGCCCATGGCCGCCGCCAAGAGCGCCCCGAGGCTGCTCTGCTGGTTGCCCAGGACGAAACTCGCCAAGGTGGCTCCGATTTGGGTCTGGGGGGAACTCCCCGCCACGCCGGGAATGGTATAGGCGGTCGTCCCCGCCGGGAGGGACCCCCGATACGCCGGATAGTGCTGTATCCCCGGCAACGGCGTCGATCCCGTAGCCTTCCCTGCGCCCAGGACGCGGTCGAGCAACGGACCCAGAACGGGGCCGAGAAGAGACAATCCCAGCGACGTCGGGGAATGGCTGGTCAGCATCTGCCCCAGCCCCCGACTGTATGTCAGGTTCAGGCCCGCGAGAACCTGGGCGATGGGATGGAGATCGCGCCCGATGCGCGCCCATTCCAGATTCGCCTTCGTCATGGTGGAGGTCAGTTTATCCAGGCTCGTCTGGAGCGTCGGGCCATGCAGCACACTCTGCCCCAGCGTCTTCTGCATCTGCGTGAAGTCCAGCGCCCGTTGATGGGCGTGCCCGGGACCGAGGTGCGCATATTGCTTTTCGAGCTGGTAGAAGTGGTGCGCGACGTGACCGTGCAAGTTCCCGGTGACCTCGTGTGCCAAGGCGTTTAAGCCATGGCGACCGCTGACATGCTGCGCATTGGCGATGTCGCCCAGGATTCCGATGCCGCCCTTCTTAATGAGCGTACTCAGCGCCGTGGGACCGAGGGCCGCTGCGAGTTGTTGCGTGTGGTTCACTTGGCTCAGCGACTTGCCACTGAACGCTTCCATGACCGCGAGGGCTTGGGGTTGCGTGAGATGCATGCCGACTCCCATGATCATGGCCGCATTGGCTGACTGGGTCGTGGCGATGCGCCCGTACTTGTCGCGTTGGTATTGCACTTTGCCGCCCGGCAGATTCCGCATGTAATAGTGGAGTTCGGCCGCGAAGTTGCTCACGCCCGTGGTGGGGTTGACACCATTGATTCCCTGCGCTTGAAGGAGTCTTTCTTGGGCATAACTGAGCTTGTTGTTGGGGTTGAGCGCCTGATAGGCCGCTTGCTGAAAGGCGCTGCCGCCGCCAGGACTAATGATGCCCTGGTTAATCGATCCGAGCACTTGTGCACCCATCGTCCCCTGGAGTACGGGGCTCCCCGAACTATTCAGACTCGTCATAATGCTGGCCAAGAGGTTCGCATTCGGCGCGTGGCCTAATTGTGCGGCCAGTTGCTGGCTCACGCTCAGCATGGCCGCGAGGACTTGGCCTTGGCGTCCTTGCATGGATCCCGCGGCGGTGGCATTCGCAATCAAGGCGGCGAACTGATTCCCGCTCATCTGCCCCACGCTGCCGCCTGTGCCCAGAATGCCGACTTGGGCGGCTTGGCCGAAGGCTTGTGCGGTACTCACGGGATTCAACCCCATCGAGAAGGCGAGGCCTTGGCTGGCCGTCATCAGGTGCGTCAGACCCCGGGTGCCGATGTTGCCGGTATACGGCGCGATCGCTTGCGTCGCGGCCGTGATGGTCGGCACGCTTTCGGCGAACCCGCGACTCGTGGCGTCCACTTGCGTGCGGAGGGTGTTGAAGCTCTCTCCGAGTGTTCCGAGCGTCTTCGAGAGCGCCGAGAAGGCCGTCCCTTGTTGGAGGTACGTCGACCAACCTTGGCGCACATTCGAGGCCACATAGCCCACGCCGAGGGCCGCGGCGCCGACCCCGGTGGCGGCGAGGCCCCCGCCCAGTAAGCCGCCCAGTTCGCCGTACCCGGCCGCGCCCGCCAAACGCTGGATCACGCCCGTGATGGCGGTGCCACCTGCGCCCCCTGCACTCCCGGTTGCCGCCGCCTGCTGCTGGGCCTTGAGGTAAGCGTTGATGACCGCGCCATGGGTCGGGTTCGTCGTGCGGTATTGCGCGGCGGCACTCGCCAAGGCCGCCGGATCGATGCCCGACGCTTGGTTCGCCGCCAAAATGGCTTGGCTCTCGGCGCTCGACCCCGCGGGTTGCGCGGCGATGCGTTGCACCTGACTCAGATGCTGGCGCAGGGCGCTGGTCGCGTTCGCTTTGCCGCCCGGCTGCTGCATCATCTGATCCAACTGGGGCAGGATGGGCTGAATCACGTCTTGAAAGTTCGTCAAAAATTGCCCCGAGTTCATCGAGGCGTTCGGGGCACCGGATCGTCCGTGCGTCTCGCGGGCCCGGGGCGGCATGCGTTCTTGCGCGTATTGCGTGGCCCGTTCAGAGGCATTCGTGCCGCCGCCGCCCGACGCGCCCGGGGTCCCGGAGCCTCCGCCACCTCCGGCGCTCCCACTTCCCCCCGAGACCCCCGGGATCGTGATTTTGCTCGCGTAGGTCATCATCCGCTGCAGGTGTTCCTCGGCCGCACTCAGCTTTTCGTTCATCTTATCAAGGTCGCTGCCAACCAGTTTCGGGTGAATCTCGATGTCATGTGCCATGCGCTTAGTTCCCTCCCATTCTGGCCGCGAGGACGGCTAATGTGTTCTGCCATGTCAGGTCGTACGGTGCTCGATAGGTGGCGACTTGGGCCGCATCGGGCTGGGCACGGTTGGTGCGCACGGTGGTCACCAACTCGTCCGCGTTCGCGGGTCCCCATGCCCAGATCGGCTGCTCAGGTTTGAGCCGCCACGCGGCGCGGGTGAAGTCCTGCCATGCCTCCCAGAGACTGGCGCAGATCGTCCGCACATCCGCGATGGAGGCCGGGAAGGTCGGCGGGATTTGACACGCAGCTTGCAGCTGGGTCAGTTTTTCTTGATGTGGCGTCAGGTCGGCATCTCGTGCCCCACCAGCGGCTTCCCAGCCTAACTGCCATGCGAAGGCCATCTCGTTCTGGAGCACGGCATCAAAGTCGCGCAGCGTCTGCTCGAAGGCGGTCAGCATGGTGAGCTTCGTGACGGCCACGCTCAGATCAGCGGCGAAGGTGCGGGTCATCTCGCCCGCGACGCGCAGGCGTTCGGTAAAAGCGATGTCCGGCCCCACCCATTCGAGTTGCGGCGTCGCGGCTTGCAGTTTCGCGGCGGTGGCGGGGTCCAGGCGGCTGAGCGCTTGGGTGACCCGGCGAAACCGTTCGTGCGCGGTGAGGCGGTCAGGGGTGAACACAGTGAGTTGTCCCATTGGAGGGCTCCTTTCAAAAGTGAAACCAGAGCTCGGTCGGGGCGCTCTGGCATTGAGTGAGGTTCGGCTGATGGCCGTGTACCGTAACCGTCCACGGTATACGGTTGGAACTGTATGCGTACAAAAAACTGAGCATGAGCGCTCGGTTTGGGCGGTCGGTGTGTGGCGTTGCGGTTCACTGCGATGGCATTGCGGTGTGGCGGGTGGCCCTTTTGGGATCGGTCACGTGCCGTCGTGTGAGCGAACGTCCGGTCGTCTGTAACTCGGCGCGGGCGGCATCCTCCAAATCTGCAATCCACGTGCAGCACGGGCGACACCAGCAAATCTTCACATCATCCGCGGTGACGCGCATGGCTTCGGCCCAGTTCCGCGTGTGCAGGCCTCCGCACATGGTGCAAGTGCCTTGGCCCGTCAGCTGCTCCTCGAGCGCTTCAATCCGTTGCTTGATGCTCATCGACGTCCTCCTTTGAGTGTGGGACTTACCCGCTCGATTTTCTCCTCCAGAGCGCTGAGTCGGGCTTCCAGTTCTTCCGATTCGCGGAGCTTGAGGGCCATCTCGAGCACCGTTTTGGCGGCCGTGACGCGGCTGCTGGCCGGGGCGTCGGTATCCGCTTGGACCTCTTGGAGCGTGGCCACGGCGCGGCCGGTCGCTTGCTGCAGTTGGCTGATCGCCTGATCGACGGCCGCTTGGCGGGCGCGGCGATACGCTTCTTCAAAGTCGGGCCGTTGGAGCCAGCGGAACAAGGTTGCCTCACTAATCCCCGCTTGTTCAGCGGCGCCGGCAATGGTGGGGGACCGGAGAAGCGCAGCGATGACCAACTCTTGTTTGCGTCCCAGCTTTTCGCCGTGACCACTCATGAGGTCTCACCGGCTATCATTTCGGGGGCCAGCGTGGGATATCTTCGCATCCTGAGTCCTCCATTCTGCGGGTGCTTGCGGTACCGCTGCGGTTACTCCGGACGGCCCGCTGGGGAGTCATCGAACCACCGCCGTACGCGCGTCACGGAGCACGCCAAGTCGAGTGCGTCGGCCACGTCCTCATGGGCCATCTTCGGGGCGAACGTGACCAGCTGGTTGTACAGTTTGACCATCCGATGGTGGATGCGGACGGCCGGCAAACGATCCAAGTCGGTCCACCCCTCCTCGGTGGGGATGGCCGCCCGTAAATACAGCCCTCCGTCTTCAACGAAGGGCGCGAGGCGTGTGATGCGGGCGTATTTGTCTTGCGTGTTGGTGACGGCCTTCACCGGGATTCGCGGGTCCTCGGGATGTTGGAGGTGCCAGCGCTTGACCTCGCTCACGAGGTATTTCTGCCCCCCGTTGTCTTCGATGACCACTTTGAGCGGCAGCCAATCTTGGTACGCCTCGGCAATCACCCGAGCCTGCTCGCCGGGGTGGATTTGCTTGGCGAAGATATCACGCGCCACGACGTCCTGGGTGGGCGTGACGCCGATGGTCACGAGGGCGAACTCGGCGC
>JAKADO010000111.1 GCA_021820485.1 Bacillota bacterium | reverse complement strand
AGGGTGTCCTTGCCGTAGGCAGCCAGGCTGACATCGTGCTGGTGGATGAAAAAAAGTCATGGGAAATTAGAGATGACCTTATCATTTCTAAAGCAGGATGGACGCCTTACGCGGGACGTCACGTGACGGGTTGGGTTCATCAGACGTATTGCCGCGGCATTCTCGCAGCCGAAGACCGCAGGATATGCGGCGAGCCAGGCATCGGACGGTGGGTTAAGCCACTTTGAGGACGGCCAAAGGACTGGCAGGATGATGGACGGATTCATTAAAAGGGGATTTCGCGCCGTGGGCCATTGGCTGCGCACGGCCGCGTTTTACCTCTATCGCAACGAATGGGTAATGTACGTAAATCGGGACAGTACTTCCGCGGAAGAGCGTGAGTATCTGTGAACAAGGGCCGTTGACACGATACGCGAGGTGAGGAAATGAGATCTCCGGCATTCATTGGTGCCTACTATCGAAACCTGCGGTCCAGCAGTCGGTATCGACTGCTGATGGCATCTCTTACTGTCTGCTTCGTTATAGAAATTGCCGTTTGGATACAGCCACCACGAGGGCCTACGTGGTCGGTTGTTCGTGTTTTGGGCAACGGATGGATTCTGGGCCTAACCCTTGTGGGAGTGGTCGGTTCATGGGTAGCCGTCTGCATATCAATTGCGGCCGAAAGCGAGCGTGATGTCAACCGCTCGCCCCGACGTCCCATACTGCTTGCATATTATAGGCGCCGGCAGCAAAAACAGCATTGGTGAGACGGTGGGCATTCGAAACGCCATCGCTGGGTGGATATTGTATGTGGTCAAAGCGACCGAGTGATTCCAAGTCATGCGTATGGATTTGCTGATGGTTCAATCTGTTGGGGGCGTCTGAGTTCGTTGCTGACACGGAGAACATGGGCCTTCAGAGACTGTATTGGCGGCCGAAAGAAGAAAACACGACGGACGGTCTACGATGGGTTGTGGCAGGAAACAACCGTTACTTTTGAGCGGAGGACGAAGGTGGCGGTTTGAGCTGGATCAGCCATCCCATGAACCAGTGCTCCTTGAATCCGGCGCCAAACGCCAGCAATGTGGAGATTAGCACGGTTGATGCGCCGTTAAAATGAATTGAGACGATGCCAACGTTATACAACCCCGCGACGATGGCCCCGGTCACCGCGCCAAAGACGGGTTTGGTCAAAGTCCACCAGGAAGAAAGCGGCGTGAGCTTTCTCGTCATGAAGTCATGGGTGAAGCGGTATAGTGCAGCCATTGCTCCGCCCATGGACCCTGACCACGCATAGATGAGTGCGGGGAAACGGCTGGCGATGGTCTGATGGATGATGCCCTCGATGCCCAAGAGGAGCAATGCCAGCGCAATGAGCGTCATGGACGCGCCGAGACACTGGCTTCGGCAGGAAGCCTGCCATGCGGCTCGAATGCGTGCCTGCTGTCTCAAGACCGACTGAATCTGATGAACCTGCTCTGAGGAGAGGGCAGGATGGGACTTTTGCAGGTCTTCGACACTGTTTTCAAGGCTAATCCAGTCAACGTAGAACGACGACGGCAGGTTCGGTGTGCAGGGCGATGCACCGGCCGATTCACCTTGGGTCTCATCCTCTGGTTTCGATCCCGTATCCATGACTCTCGCATCCTTTATCCCTACAGTATGCGCGTGCGGTCCGCGGGGAATCGTGGGATTACGCTTTTGACCACACGGTCGCCGGCGGCGTTGATGGGCGGAGGGTTGGGGTGACGGAGGCTGAATGTTTTCAGAATCTCTATAATAGAGGCGAAGTGCCCGTGTAGATGGGCATCCGCACTCATGGGAGGGATTCGGCATGACGAACATCTTTGCGCTTTTCCGTCATCCCAAAGAACTGCAGGATTTGACGTCCGACGAGCTTCAGGAAAAGATTTTGACCCATCCGGTGCTCATTGATGTCCGTACGGTCCGTGAATTTGAAGCAGGACATATTGCTGGGGCTGTTTCGATTCCCTTGGGCCAAGAGTCTTCCGTGGTGGCGCGCTGGCCGGTTGATGCCGATGTGGTGCTGATCTGCAAGACGGGACATCGGAGTCAGGCAGCTGCAGGGGCCCTGTTGGCGCAGGGATTTCAACACATATCGCACTTGAAGGGGGGCATGGATGCCTGGCGCCGATCCGGAAAGCCCATCGAGTAACGATGGGATCTTTGGTGTCCCGTGTGCCCGAACAGTGCTTTCGGATTGGCTTATTTCCTTCGGGGTGTAGGGGGGATTCGATGTTGTGTTACCATAAGGGCCGCGGAATTACATCACGATTGGACTCTCGCAGGCTGCTGGTCTGGTAGTCGTGACCCTTAGGAGGAAACATTGCATGAACCAGGCAACGCGCGTGGCATTCGTCATCACCTGTACCCTCACGGGAGGATTGTTGGCCGGATGTGGCGCAGGCACCTCATCGAATCAAGCGTCACCGCCCGTGGCGGCGACGCCGTCCGGCGGTAATGGTTCGGCCTTCTCACGCGTCATTCGAGACGCGATGAGCCACGTTCCCACGCAGCACGAGCCGCCGTTGATGGCGCCGACCATTCTGCCCCAGGATAAAATATCCCAATTTGGGGTGTCGAACGCCCGTGCGTCGGCGCTGACCGCCCCGAACCCCGGGTACGCCGTGCAGTTGCTGTCCGGCATTAGTCCCTTGGCGAGTTTCGGGGCGACTGTTGACGCGAACCCTAATGACGCGGCCCTAGCTGTACAAACGAACTCGGAGAAGCTTGGCCCCCTTAAACCCGTAGGAACCGGGGTGGCAAAGCTCGGAGGCCACCTCACCGCTATCGTCACCCATTACCAAGTGAGTGCGACCTCCTCGAAGGCAGCCTCCATGTCATGGACCACCTCGCGCTGGCGCATTACGGTCACCAACTATGCGGGTGGAACCGTTCCCATGGCAGTGGCCCAAGAAGTCATGGCAGACTTAAAGGGGCAATCCTTGCCTGTGCCCCAATCCCAGGGTGCCTTGTTTGTGAATCTCGGGGGATCAGCTGGCGTGCGAGTGGACATGCAATGGCAACACGGCTCCGACGAATATTTCGTGGACACGTACAATACGGCGACCGATCCCATCATGGCGGCTATCCAAATGACGGCGTCTATGGAGCCGTATCCTTCCTAAATCCTTATGCGACCTCAGGATTCTAGGCAGGCCTTATCGCAGAAGAACCATGCGGTTTGATCTTCCTGCGATGGAAACTAGGGCACCTGTTCCCATTGACTTCCGCCGTTGGCGGTTTCATAAAGGCCGGCGCCGGCCATCCACCCATCCTGAGCGTTGACAAAGCTTAGTGCGCCGGGGAGGCCAAGGTTGACGGAACCCGGCACGGAATGAAGAGTCCAGTGGCTGCCGCCGTCAGTCGACAGGGCCCATGCATTATCCGGGAAAGTGAGCCAGGCCACCGAACCGAATGACCCGGCCGAGAGAACTTTCTGAGACACCCGATGGGATTCGGTGGTGATGAGGCGATTGATGTCGGTTAGGGCTTGGGGCGCACTTTCATGTTGATCGTACTGCCATGTCTGGCCCCCGTTGACCGTCCACCAGCACGTATCAGACGCTTGCGAGCCGACGACTCCGTCCTGTCCGAAGAAGGACACGGCGTTGAGGGCAACATTTGGTGTCCATGACGGCAAGTCCACCGCGACCCACAGGCGACCTCCATCGGTGGTGTGCCAGAGGCGGTCGGCACGAACCAGCCAGCCAACCGTTGCGCTGGTGAAGACGATGGCCGGTTGAGGGGCGCCGGCCAAGTCATTGATCCAGACGCCGGAAGCGGGCAGAGACGACACCAGACCCCAGGAGGCACCCTTGTTGGTGCTTTCGAGGACTGCGTTGGGGTTGCCCGGCAATCCCAGGCCATAACCTCTGGAGGGACTGACGAAACTTACGCCGCGTACTGGCGTGGGCGCGGGAAACACCTGATGCCATGTGGATCCGCCATTGGTGGTGCGCAATACATGGGTGGATCCGGAACCGGCGACGAGCCAGCCGTCTTGTGGGCTCACGAAGGAGAGCGCATCCGGTCCGGGCATGCCGTTCACACCGTAGAGTGGCGGATTTTTTATCCACGATGCACCCCCATTGGCAGTTGACCAGATGTCGGTGGTGCCTAAATTCTGCGCTGCGCTTTCCCCCGCGAAATACGCGGTGCCGCCGCTTAGAACAGCGAGCGGACCCGGTGCCAGTTCGGGTCCCTGGGCGGCTCCTTGTGGAGCATCCGGCGCCGGGCCAGCGCCGGCCGTGCTTTTGGCCAGAACCACCTGCCACGACTTGCCGGAAGTCTTTTCGAAGAGCGTATAGGAGGTTTGGTTCATCCCCGATTGACCCTGAAGGAGCACCCAGAGATGATGTCCTTGCGCGCGGATTGTCGCCGCCATCGGAACAGTTGATCCCATCTCCAAGGTGGGGATCCACTCGTGACCACCATCGCTGGTTGCCCACACATGATTGTCTCCGACCACCCAACCATCCTCCGCGTTGGCAAATGTCACCGCCAGGGGATGAAAGGGCGTGGCCACCGTATGCCAGCTTTTGCCGCCGTTGGACGTTTCGTAGAAGGCGTTGCCTGGGCCTCCGGGGCCAGAGGGGGCTGATGGGGTTCCAATGACCGCAAATCCTGTCTGCGGCGAAACCATGCTCAGTGACACGATAGGACTCGCGCTATGATGTTGGACATGCCAGCTTTTGCCGCCGTTGCTGGTCTCCATGAGCGTGCGGTATCCCCATATCCAGCCGACATTGGCGTCAAGGAACTGGATGGCCCGGAAGTTGGCTGTCCCGCTGTCATAGATGTCGGTCCACTGTTGCCCCCCGTCTGTGGTTTTCCAGATCTGCCCGCTTCCCGCCAGATATCCAAGGTTTGTGTTGAGAAACTGAATGGCGGCCATGGGGCGACTGCTTGCATCTGCTGTCGTCACCGGGTGAGCCATGGGAACTTCGGGCACCGGCGACGGGGGGATGGCGGAACTGGGGGCGGTCGCCGGAGCGCTTTTCGGCGGATGTGTTGCAGTTGCCTGTGGGCTTTGGGACACTTCTGTGCCACATCCGGCCAACAAAGCCGCGAGACAAACGAGCGCCAGAGTTTTCGAAAACGATGTCACGTGCACTGCCTCCGTTCAGGTCGATACCTCTTAAACGCCGGGGCGCTGTGATTGGTGACCAGAATGGATAGCGTGGGTTGGGGCAAGAAGAGAGATCAGTATGAAAAAATGATGCTGGATGATTCCCGGTATGGGGAACCGATGCTTCACTCAGTCTCCGATGAGGGTCTTTCAGGGGCGATCTCGCGAAGCGTCTTCTCAATGCTCTTTCGCGCCTCAACAAGTGGTTGGAGCAGTAGGTCCAATTGTTTAGGCGAATACCGCGCCAGGGGGATGGTCATCCCCAAGCTGGCGACAGAATGGGGAGGCCACTTTAGAGGAACAGCCAAGGCGACCACTCCCTGAGTGACTTCCTCAAAGCTGACGTCATACTCGCGCTCCCGTACCATGTCGAGCTTGCGATAGAACTCTTCCGGGGTGTCCACGGTGTTGGACGTAAACCGCTTCCACACGGTTCTGGTCACAATGGAGCGCAGCTTGTTTTGGGGCAGAAACGCAGCCAGAGCGCGTGAGAATGCCCCAGCGTAAATGGGGCGAGCTTCCCCAATCTGAAATGATGACCGTAGGGGGAAGTGGCTTTCTAACCGGTGGGTGCATGTGACGGTGACACCTTGCAGCTCACAGAGGGCAATGGTTTCTTGGGTTTTCTCGAATACCTTCTCCATAGGCTCCCGCGCAGCCTTAACAATGTGGTCATCCGACAAAAACAGGTCGGAATATCGAAGAAACTTAGACGTAAGACGAATCTGGCCGTTTTCGTGAGACAGAAGGCCAGTGTCGACAAACGCGCGCACGTAACGGTATGCCGTGCCATTGGAAACACCGAGAAATTCGGCGACCTCTGGAAGCGTTAGAAACAACCGTTCCTTATTGAAGAGGTTCAAGATAGCGAGCGATCGGTCAAGAGCTTGTGTTCCGGATGGCATGTGGCGCTGCGCCCCTTTGTTTCATCATATGAAACTCAGTGCATCGTGATATGGAATCATTTAGAACTATAAAGCCCCGCATTTCCCAATGCAAGGAAGTCGACGAAAGTCTCATGCCTCGAGGGCGGAAGTGCCTACGAGCGATCGGTTTGGCTTAGATTTTTTCACATTGCGAAATTATACTTATCATATTGTGCAAGATGTGATATTCAGACTATAATGACTTTTGTTGGGGCGGAAGCGCATTTTCGGGAGTCCGACAGGATGATTGAAAGACATGACCATGACTTAGGGTCCGAATGCATTCCGCTGCCTATGAACCAGAAGGCATGAGCGCTTAGAAATCCGGATTGAATCCATTGAGGAGGGGTTCTTAACATTGAAGAAGCAATCTCATCGTTTGACCGCGAAGCGCGGCGCTCTTGGTGCGTCCCTGGCGCTAGCGGGTGCGATGGTGCTGGCGGGTTGCGGCACAACCGGTGGAGGAACGGCTGGAGCGTCCAGTAAGCCCCCGATTAAAATTGGCGTGGCCGTGGGCGAGACCGGCTACCTCTCGTCCAAGGACATTCCCTTTAGTGAAGGCGCGCAATTGGCGGTGCAAGCCATCAACAAAGCAGGCGGTGTGGACGGCCATCTCTTGAAGCTCTATGTCGTCAACATGGATTCCAGTGCCACGACTGGCGTCACCGCCACAAACCAGTTGTTGACGCAGGACGGCGTCGACGTCATGCTTGCGGGTTCAGTGTCGGCGGCGACAGCGGCCGAGGCCCCGTTGGTGACCAACCACCAGGTCCCCATGATTGCCGCGTCAGTTCTCCCAACGGACTCGCAGTGGATATTTTCTACGTTGCAGCCTGCCAGCAAGGGGGATGACGCTGCGTTGGGATTCGTAAAGTCGGTCCTGCACGTGACATCAATTGGCGTGGTTTATTCGGAAACGCCCTACGGACAGGAATCCAATGCGTTGATGGCCACCCTCGGGAAGACCTTTGGCATCAACGTTGTAGCCTCCGAAGGGGTGCCGACCAACGCCACGGACATTACTCCAGCGCTTCAGAAGATTAAGGCATCAGGCGCCAAAGCAATTATTGATGTGCTCAGCGGTCCCATTCATGTGGTGGAAGCGAAGGACGCAGCCAGTCTTGGATTGAACCTGCCGATTGTCATGTCTCAGGATGTGACCAAGACCATCAAGGAAGCCTCAGCGGCTTACCCGGACACGTATTTCGTCACCCTGCCGCCGCAGATTTATCCTCATGAAAGCAACGCGGCCATGAAGGCGGCTTTGGCCAAGTTTATCCCGTATTACAAGAAGGCTTACGGCAGCGCACCGGGCTTGGCTTATGCAGCCCGCGGCTGGGACTCCATACAAATCCTGGCCAAGGCGGTTCGTGCGTCAGGCGCCATTACTGGCACCAAGCTGGACAATGCCTTGGCGAATGTCTCGTATACGGGCACCGTATCCGAATACGCCTACACGCCAACCGACCATACCGGCCAGAAGTCGGTCCCGAATCCCATGGACGTGGCTCAATTCCAAGGTTCTCAAATCAACGTGGTGTATACGCCTCAGCAATAAGGAACCAAGGAGGTGATGGTC
>JAKADO010000035.1 GCA_021820485.1 Bacillota bacterium | reverse complement strand
TCTAATTGGACCTAAGGAGGCTTCGGGATGAGCGCAACGCTGGCTGTCGCCATTTTAGTACTTACTATGGGCCTGTTGGTATCGGGCCGTGTGCGGATTGATGTGGTGGGGGTCATAGCACTGGCCCTTGTCGGAGTATTTCACCTGATTCCCACCGGCACCTTGTTCAGCGGATTTAGTTCTTATGCCGCCATTATCTTGGCCGAGATGTTTGTGCTGAGCGAGGGGTTGCGCCGCTCCGGCGCTACCGATGTTATGGCCTCATGGTTCGAGCGACTCGGCAAAAAAGGAGAATCCCGCCTATTAACAGCATTAATGGCATTGCCCCCCATTCCATCGAGTTTCGTGTCTGACGTGGGGCTGATGAGCATTTTTCTCCCAACCATGGTGCGGATCCGGCAACGCGTGAAAGTGTCCTTGCACCGTCTGCTGATGCCGTTAGCGATAGCCATTGCTCTAGGCGGATTGTTGAGCATGATTGGATCGGCAGGCAACATCATCGGCAATGCCACCCTGGCATCCAACCACTACCCGCCAATTCCGCTGTTCGGCATAACCCCGCTAGGCGTGGTATTGGTTCTAGCGGGCTACCTCTTTATGAAATGGTGGGGGGTCAAGCGATTGCCTGCTACGGACACGGAGGATGAATTTGTCACCAATTACCAGGAAGTTAAACGCTATCTTAGTGAGGTGTCCGTGCCTCCCCATTCACCACTCATCGGCAAACCCTTGCATGCGCTGACGTATTTCCGCCAACATCACCTGACCGTGCTACGGATCCTGCGCCAGGGTCAACCGCCGCTGATGCCAGGCGCATACGACCGGTTAGAGGCCGAAGACCGCCTCATTATCCAAGGCAGTCAACAAGCGATGGTGGGCTTGACCGCCGAGGATGGGTTGGAAACCGTCGCCACCGATCGACGCCCATTGCGCCTCCGGAGTGCCGACGCGCGCATCATGGAAGCGATGGTTCCGCAGAGCTCCGTCTTGGTCAACCACTCGCTGCGGGAGGTGGATTTTCGGGTTCGCTTCGGCGTCACGGTGCTCGCTATTTTACGCCAAGGCGTAACCCGCGTGCAGGAGTTGCCCGATATGACCCTCACGATGGGTGACGTGCTGTTGGTCATGGGCTCGAACGACGCCATCATGCGCCTGCAAAAAAGCGAGGACTTGACCGTGTTGGCTGCTTTGGAGCGTCCCGCACTCGCGTCCGCGCGTCACCGTTTCCTCGCCATCGGGGTTCTGGCCGCCGTCCTGGTGCTGGCCACCTTCAATATTTTGGCTGTGCAGGTGGGTGCGGCAGCCGCGATTGCCGTCCTGGTCCTTGGTCGCGTTATCTCCCTCGATCAGGCCTATCGGGCCATCGACTGGCGCATCATCACCTTGGTGGGGGGCGTGACGCCGTTGAGTCTCGCCATGACCAGAACAGGAGTCACGGCGGCCCTCGCTCACGCCTTGATGCAGTGGTTGGGACCGCTGGGACCCTATGCCATGTTGACCGTGTTCTTTATTCTAGCGGCGGCGTTGACGCAAGTCGTCAGCAATGTAGCCGCCGCACTGGTGTTGTCGCCGTTGGCGATTTCCGTAGCCGCCAGCAATCACTGGTCGCCCGATGGGTTGATTATCGCCATGATCGTGGCTTTATCCGCGGCTCCGATCACCCCGTTGGCCAATAAGGTGTTCATCATGGCGATGGGCCCGGGTCAATACAAATATCAGGACTTCCTGAAAATTGGATTACCCATGACGCTTGTGATGGGCGTGCTGACGGTCGGCGTCACGCCACTGCTCTTTCCGTTTAGGCACTGAACCGAGCAAACCGGCACCCGTGGATGATGAGATCTTGACGGCATTCGTGACGCACCGCGGGACAGGAAAATATCGTGCGGACGGGCCACCTGACGACCGTAATTCTGACACTCCAATCAACCCGTTGCGAATCACCCCTGTGGGACACCGATATTGTCGGCCAACACCAAGCGGTTTGACTTTGTTCCAGTTCGATCAGGCTAGTAATCCATCACGATGTCGGATACCCTTTTTGATCAAACGGCTATAGAAAGCCTAAAGTTGGATCGCCTTTGCCGAATCGCGGGCCATTCGGCTTGTTTTGTGCACAACCTGGTGGGCTGGGCCTAGATTGGATTTAAGCGCTTAACAAGCTTATTTCCGGGGTCGCAAAGCCCGCGGCCCGGCACGCTTGAGTCGCCATTTTGCAGATGTGGTGACGGAGTCACGGATCTTGACCGTAAGGTTCATGGATGATATACTGATTCCTGTCGTTGCGGAAGTAGCTCAGTGGTAGAGCATCGCCTTGCCAAGGCGAGGGTCGCGGGTTCAAATCCCGTCTTCCGCTCCAAAATTTAGCCTTATCCACGGCGACGTAGCCAAGTGGTAAGGCAGGGGTCTGCAAAACCCCTATGCCCCGGTTCGAATCCGGGCGTCGCCTCCAAAAATGGGTGGTTAGCTCAGTTGGTTAGAGCGCTCGCTTGACATGCGAGAGGTTCACAGGTTCGAGTCCTGTACCGCCCACCATTTTTTATTTTGCGCCGTAAAGGCGCTCTTTCTGTATGGCCTCCATGCTGTCGAATAGCCTCGCCCGAATTGCATATACTACCGTGGATAGAATTGGTAGAAGGGCAGGCGACAGAGTGACCCAGTGGGTTGTGATGACAGATCATGCGGCCATGTCTCGAGGACTTGGCGAATACTTGGCTCGCAGCATTCCGGGTGAGTGGACGGAGTCGCGGCAGGGACAGCATTGGGCCTATACCTTGGCCAATGAGCAGGAGGGGCACGCGGACCTGGCCTGGCCGATGGCACGTGCCTTGGCCCAGTATTTGTTGATTTACCACGAGCGCAACTGGCTGGACGAACTTTTGGACCGCCGTTACCACACGTTTGAGCCTCAGGAGCAGCAAAAGATTTTAGATGACGTGCTCCATCTTTTGCACACGGATCGCGATCAGGATTTGGGCCGTCTGGATTTGGCCACCACGCTGATTTACAGCTATCTCGAATCCCACCCGACTTTGGTGATTGAGGGCATCCGCACCTTTCTCCTTCCCGAGATTCGGGCTGAGTTCGAGGAGGCTATTGATCAGGCGGTCGACATCTTTCTCCTTGAGCAAGAATATCAGGAGTTTGTGCGGCTCTTGAAGCAATTGGTGGCGGTGGCCGGCAACGACCATGACTGGATTCATGTGCGGTTCACCCGGGACCGGTTTTATTTTGAGGATGCTTCGGGGAACCGTCTGGCCGACGATCTGATCAACGATATGTTGATGGGCGTCGAGACCCAGTCGGGGGCCATCGATGATGTGCTCATCAGTGCGTTGGTGACGTTGGCGCCGGCCCGCATCACCATCCATCGCGGACGGCTGCACCCGGAAGGCCGGGAGACCTTGGTCCAGGTGTTTGATGGCAAGGTGCTGTTTTGCCACGGATGTGCCCGCTGCTATTCGCCCCAGGTTGACACCGACTGGCGAAGTTTCTAGAATAAGAGAATATCCCAAATGCGACGTTGATGAGGACGATTGCAGAAGATCCTCAAGAGAGAATCAGTCACCGGCTGAAAGCTGATTCAGGCGCTCTTCTGTCAAGACCACCTCGGAGTCCCGGCGATCCTTCGTGCTAAGCCGGCGGTGCGCCCGATATCACGCATGCAAGTGGAACCTCTGGTTCAAGGGTGGTGGAACCGCGGCAATGCCGTCCCCCCGAGACTCAGGGGGTTTTTTATTTGTTGAGGAGGAGATGGCATTGGCGGTACAGTTTGAAGTCAACGGCGAACAGGTGGAACGAGAACCAGGGGTTAGGGCGGCCGATTTGACGGCGGTGCCGGAAGGGGCTCTGGCGGTCTGGGTCAACGGACAGACGCTGGATTTGAGTCGTCCGCTCATGGAGGGCGGACAGATTCAGTTCCTGAGTTTCCAGGACAGTGCAGGACGCCACGTGTTTCGGCATTCGAGCGCCCACCTGTTGGCGCAGGCCGTGAAGCGCTTGTGGCCGGAAGCGAAGCTTGGCACGGGCCCGGCCTTGGAAGATGGATTCTATTACGACATTTGGCTTCCTGAACCGCTCACGGAAAAGGATTTGCCGCGCATCGAAGAGATGATGCGGCAGATTGTGCAGGAGAACTACCCGATTGAACGTGTGGAGCTCTCTCGGGACCATGCCCTCAAGATTTTTGGGGAGCGGGGCGAGTCGTTCAAGGAAGAGATTGTCCAACGGATTCCCGAGGGCGCCGTGATTTCCGCCTATCGGCAAGGGGAATTCATTGATCTCTGCTCTGGACCGCACTTGCCCTCGACGGGGCGCATTGGGGCCTTGAAGCTGACTCAAGTCTCCGGTGCATATTGGCGCGGTGACGAGAAGAACCCCATGATGACGCGCATCTATGGGACCTCCTTTCCCGACCAAGCCAGCCTCGATCAGCATCTGGAGCGGATTGAGGAAGCGAAGCTGCGCGACCATCGCAAGCTGGGGGCTCAGCTCGATTTGTTCACGTTTCGGGAAGAGGCGCCCGGGTTTGTGTTCTGGCACCCCAAGGGCCACCAAGTCTATCGGTCGCTGGAGGACTTTTCCCGGCGGCTGCAGGCCGCTCGTGGATACCAAGAGGTGGCGACGCCATGGATATACCGGGTCGGCCTCTGGGAACGCTCTGGACACTGGGACCACTATCGGGACAATCTCTTTCTCATTGATCGGGATGATGAGCTGCAGGGCGTAAAGCCCATGAACTGCCCCGGGCACTGCCTTCTCTTCAAGAGCGCCACACGATCCTACCGCGACCTCCCCTGGCGCCTCGCGGAGTACAGTCCGCTCTCGCGCTACGAGCGGTCGGGGGCATTGCACGGACTGATGCGCGTGCGGGGGTTCCATCAAGACGATGCCCACCTCTTTGTGCGACCGGATCAGATTCGCGAAGAGATGTTTGGGGTGTTGGATCTGGTGGATGTTCTCTACCGGACGTTCGACATGCCCTATGAGGTGGTGTTGTCGACGCGGCCGGACGACTACATGGGCGAACTGGCACTGTGGGACCGGGCTGAGGCCGAATTGGAAGAGGTGTTGAAAGCGCGCGGCCTCAAGTACCAGATTAACCCCAAGGACGGCGCGTTTTATGGGCCTAAGCTGGACATCTATGCGGTGGACAGTTTGGGGCGCCGTTGGCAGTGCGCCACAGTCCAATTGGACTTCCAGCTGCCCGAGAAGTTTGAACTGGAGTACATTGACCAAGATGGATTGGCGAAGCGTCCTGTGATGATTCACCGGGCCATCATGGGGTCCATTGAGCGGTTTTTGGGCATCTTGGTGGAGCACTACGCCGGAGCGTTCCCGTTATGGCTTGCCCCCGTGCAGGTCCGGGTCCTGCCCATTACCGACAATCAGCACGATTACGCGGAATCGATTGCGCGCCAGTTGCGGGAAGCGGGCATTCGGGTGGAAGTGGATGACCGGAACCAGAAGATTGGGTACAAGATCCGCGAGGCCCAGGTGGAGAAGGTTCCCGAGATGCTGGTGGTGGGCGGACGCGACCAAGAGAACAATACGGTCTCCGTTCGAACACGCGAAGCGGGCGATCTTGGGGCTCAACCGGTGGCCGACTACCTGGCCTCCATTGTCGAACGGGCTCGCATTCCCGGCTAAGCGGGGCGATGCATTGACGGGACACGCGGGAGCCGTTACAATGTCCCTAGAAACACCGAACAAAGCAGAAGCGAATGGTCTTCTCACCCCGAGGCATGGCCAAAAGGGTTTCGACATAGGATTTCAGGATCCTTCTGTTTGGACGGGTGATGAGCCCGTCCTTTGTTTGGGTTGATGCTCCCCCGGGAAGGTGCTTCGCGGAGGAACTGGGTAACAAGACTGAGGAGGGACGCGATTATTAAAGATCTTCGGATTAACGATGAAATCCGAGTGCGTGAGGTCCGAGTAGTCGGGGACGGCGGAGAGCAGTTCGGCATCATGTCCGTGCGCGACGCCTTGCAGTTGGCCCAAGACCGCCACGTAGACTTGGTGGAAGTGTCGCCGACCGCTCGGCCCCCTGTGTGCCGGCTCATGGATTATGGGAAGTTTAAGTATGAGCAGGCCAAGCGCGACCGGGAATCGCGCAAGAAGCAGAAAGTGGTCAACGTCAAGGAACTGAAAATGCGTCCAGCGATTGAGGACCACGACTTTGACGTTAAGGTGAAGAATGCGCGGCGCTTTCTTGAAGAAGGCGACAAGGTCAAGTGCACCATGGTGTTTCGAGGTCGAGAGATTGTCCATGCGGGACTCGCTCAGGAAACCTTGTCGCGCCTAGCAGAATTGGTGTCAGATGTCGGGGCTGTGGAACGGGTCCCGCGAGTAGAAGGGCGCGCCATGATTATGATTTTGGCCCCTAAAAAAGGAGCGTAATAGCATGCCGAAGATGAAGAGTCACCGCGGTGCGGCCAAACGCATCACCCTGACTGGAACCGGAAAGGCCAAGCGTCACAAGGCAGGAAAGAGCCACTTGCTGGAGCACAAATCTGCCGGTCGGCGCCGTCGTCTGCGCCATTCCGAGGTGCTGTCGAAAAACGATCAGCATCGCACCAAGCGGCTATTGCCCTACGGCTAGTCTCGCGCGACGCTTTTTGCTCAACTATTTGGTTTCGGAGGGAATTAGACAATGGCACGTGTAAAGAATGGCATGGTGCGGCATCGTCGCCACAAGAAGATTTTGAAGTTAGCGCGCGGGTATCGTGGAGCACGGTCCCGTCACTTCCGCCCAGCCAATGAGGCGGTCATGCACAGCCTCTGGTACGCATACCAGCATCGGCGCAAGCGCAAGGGCGACTTCCGCCGCTTGTGGATTACCCGCATCAACGCGGCAGCTCGCATGAACGGCATGTCCTACAGCCGTTTGATGAACGGATTGAAGCGCGCCGGCATTGGCCTGGACCGGAAGGTGCTGGCGGATTTGGCCGTGCGCGACATGGACAGCTTCCGCATCTTGGTTGACAAGGCGAAAGCCGCTCTATAACCATGGTCATCCAACCGCTCGATTCGGCCGACAACAAAATGGTGCGCCGCATTAAGCGGCTCATCACGAGCCGCTCGGCGCGCACGAAAAGCCAGGAGACAGTGATTGAAGGCTCGCGTCTAGTGGATGAGGCGTTGGCCGCGGGGCTCCGGCCGCGAGTGGTGGTGTACAGTCCCAAGTGGGTGGAGAAAGCGGAGGGACGAGCCTTTTTGACTCGTCTCCAGGCGCTCTCCGTCCACTTGTTTTATGTCACCGACCGCCTGTTTCAGGAGTTGTCTCAAGTGGAAACGCCGCAGGGCATTCTGGCGGTGATTCCTTTGCCCGCCTTTCCCAATGCGGAGTGGCTTCTCGACAAGGCTCCGGCGCCGCTCTTGTTTCCCATTGCCCTAGGCATTCAGGATCCCGGCAATTTAGGCACGCTGATGCGCGCGGCTCTGGCGGCGGGCGCCCATGCATTTGGAGTCACCGCGGGGACGGTCGAGGTTTTTAATCCGAAGTGTGTGCGGGCCTCGGCGGGCGCGGTGTTCCGGCTTCCTGTGGTGCACTTGGATGAAGGCTGGATCGAGACCTTGAGCGCGGCCCAAGTCGTGATTCGAACGACCGCCGTGGACCAGGGAGTCCCCTATTTTGAGGCCGATTGGGCGCAACCGACTGCGTTGGTTTTGGGCAATGAGGGCAACGGGCTCTCTGGCGATTGGATGAGCCATACGGAGATTGTCACCATCCCCATGTCACCCGCCTCAGAG
Source organism: Bacillota bacterium (assembly GCA_021820485.1). Classification (GTDB taxonomy): domain Bacteria; phylum Bacillota; class Sulfobacillia; order Sulfobacillales; family Sulfobacillaceae; genus Sulfobacillus_B. Next base: position 24,797 of record JAKADO010000035.1, on the reverse strand, counting down.
TCACTCAACGTGTCCATGGCCGGCTCGATTCTCCTGTTCCACGCGGCCTACCGCCGACAAGCCGCGGGCATTGGATTTCTGCCGCCCGCTATGGTATAGTGTCTCCCAACAACACGATGATCCAGACTAGTAGATAGATTCGGGAACTGCGCAGGGAGTGCCCCCACGATTGCAAGGTGCACCGGTTTCCCCTATCGAATTCCCTGGGGAGTGCCTGCTTGAACCATCATTCTGTAGAGCAGGCCGGCGGAACCCGTTACGTTCATGAGTGGACTCACCATCGCGGTGAGTCAATGAAGGTGGTACCGCGGGATCTCTCGCCCTTTTTGGGGCGGGATTTTTTTATTGGGCAAGACATGTTGGGGTGGATGGGGAGGCGCACGTGATGGGAGAGGCATTCGATTACCAGGCCGTGGTGGAGTCAGTGGCTGCCGCACCGACGCGGACGGCGCTGCAGGAGTTGAGAAATCAGTGGGTCGGTAAAAAAGGGTGGATTACCGAGCAAATGAAAGGGCTTTCTCGTCTGTCGCCGGAAGAGCGGCGTGAGCGTGGAGCTCTGTTGAACCAATGGCGGGAGGCAGTTCTTGAGGCCCTCACGAACCGTGAGGAGGCGCTCTTGGATGCGGAGGAACGGGCTACCCTGGCCGCGGAGGGGCTGGACCTGACGCTGCCGGGGCGACGGCCGCAGGCCGGTCTCTTGCATCCGATGACGCGCGTGCGGCGGCGGGTCGAGGATGTCCTGCTCCGGTTGGGCTTTTCGCTCGCCTATGGGCCGCAGGTCGAAACCGAATGGTACAACTTTGAAGCGTTGAACATGCCGGCGGATCATCCGGCGCGCGACATGCAGGATTCCTTCTTTGTGGATGTGCCGGGGTTGGTGTTGCGCACTCAGACCTCACCGGTTCAAATCCGCTCCATGGAACGGCACCAGGGCCGGCTTCCCGTGAAAATCATGGCGCCCGGGGTCACCTATCGCCGCGACGATGACGCGACCCACGTGCCGATGTTTCAACAGGTGGAAGGGTTGGTGGTGGATACCGCGATTAGCCTCGCCGATCTGACCGGAACCTTGACGGTGATGGTGCATGAACTCTTGGGAAGCCAAGTGGGCACGCGCTTTCGCCCGAGCTATTTTCCGTTTACCGAGCCTTCGGTGGAAATGGATGTGACCTGTGCTGTCTGCGAAGGCAGTGGGTGCCGTGTTTGCAAGGGAACCGGCTGGGTGGAAATCCTGGGTTCGGGGATTGTGCATCCTGTCGTCCTGAAAAATGGCGGATACGACCCTGATGAGGTGTCAGGATTCGCCTTCGGCATGGGGATTGAGCGCGTGGCCATGCGGCTTTTCGGATTGGATGACTTGCGCCTTTTGTACCAAAACGATCTGAGATATCTGGAGCGATTCCAGAGCGGGGGAGGCAGGGGGATCTCATGATTCTAAGCCATCGATGGTTAGCGCGGCATCTTCGCCGCATCCCGGACCCCGCCACCGTGGTCCGCGGACTGGAGCAATTGGGCATCGAGGTGGTGGGTCAAGAAGCATTCGGCCGCATATATGGGACGGTGGAACTGGTCGAGGTTCTGGCCCGCACGCCGCATCCCAACAGCGATCATTTGTCGCTGGTGGATGTCCGGCGGGGCGATGGGGAGGTCACCCGCATTGTGACCGGGGCGAGCAATGGCTTCGTGGGCGAACGGCTCTGGTACGCGCCGCCCGGCACGACGCTTCCGGATGGCCGCACCTTGGGAGAGCGTGACTTGCGCGGCATTATGAGTCCCGGCATGCTCCTTTCGGCGGAAGAGCTGGGATACCAGGCCAAGGGCGGAGACCTCTGGGTATGGGAGGGGTCGGAACCGCTGGGAACACGCTTTCTCGAGGTCATTGGCGGCGAGGACGTCCTCTACGAGCTTGAATTGACGCCCAACATCGCGCAATACCTGCAAAGCGTCCGCCATATAGCGCATGACCTGGGAGCGATTTGGGACATTCCCGTGGAGCCGTTGACGGAGGCGTTCGCATACCAAGCCGACGGTCTGGCGGCTGTTGAGGCGCCGGAGCGCTGTTCTCTCTATGGGTTGGTGCGGATTGCCATTGAGCCGGGGCAGGTGTCGCCGCTGTGGCTGCAAACGTTGTTGCGTGCGGTAGGCCATCGCATCATTCACCCGGCGGTCGACGTCACCAACTTTGTGCTATGGGATTTGGGCGAGCCGCTGCATGCGTTTGACAGCCGGCAGGTGGACGGTCCGATTGTTGTGCGGGCGGCGCGTGCGGGCGAGAGGCTCACCCTCCTGGACGGCAAGGAACTTGAGTTGGATGCACGCGATCTGGTCATCGCGGACCAAGCGAAACCCTTGGCTCTGGCCGGCATCATGGGCGGACTGCATTCCGGGGTCGGCGACGACACCGGCGAAATCTTGCTGGAATGCGCGCACTTTGAAGCCCCGGGCATATTCAAGAGTTACAAGCGGCACGGCATTTTCACCGACGCCGCGACGCACTTCGGCAAGGGAACCGATCCGATGGCGGTGTTCCATGCACCGTCCCTGGTCATCCAAATTCTTTCCGAGGCCGGCATCCTGCAGAAGGTCGGGGGGAGCGCCCTGGTCGGCGACTTGCCGCCGGAACGGCGCGTGCCCGTGGATGCCGATCGCATCCGGAGATTGTTGGGGGTCGATTGGTCCACAGAGAAGATTCGCTCTGCCTTGGAGCGGCTGGGCTATGGGCTCAGGGGGGAATCGGCCGTGGTTCCCCGCTACCGGCACGATGTCGATTCCCTGTACGACTTGGCCGAGGATGTGGCGCGCTTCTACGGATTGGATGCGATTCCGCGCACGCTCCCCATCTCCCGGACCCAAGAAGCGCAGCGTGATCCGGCGGTGGTGTTTGAGGAGGATCTGCGGAACCGCGTGGTGGAGGCCGGATTTGATGAGGTGATGACGCGCACCTTCAGCAATCCCGAATGGGATGGCGAATACCAGGCGGGACCGCTCGGCAGTCCCGTGCAGATCACCAATCCCCTGCGCCCGGAGGAAAGCCTGTTGCGGCGCCACATTTTGCCAAGCCTGCTGGAAGTGGTCCGGTACAATCGGTCCCGCCATGACTTGCCCATCCATATTTTCGAAGTGGGCCCGGTGTTTTCCCGCCAGGGCGGCGAGATTCGGGAGGAACGCGAGTTGGGAGTGGTCTTGTCCTTGGAGCCCATCGCCGGATATCCGCCGCCTCTCGAACCCTCCATCTACGATTTGACCGGACTGGCGGACTATCTCTTTTCCCGCATGGGTTGGGCGGTAGAACGGCGCGCGTTTACCGACGTGCCCCGGTTTCTGCATCCGGGGCGCTCCCAGGAGTTGGTTGCCGGCGGCCAACCAATTGGTTACCTCGGGGAACTGCGTCCGCGCATTGCGCAAGAATACCGCGTCAAGCGCCTGGGGGTCTTGGTGGTCCGATTGAGCGGGCTTCCCACTCTTTCGGTCTCGGCACCTGGGCGTCCGTCGCGTTTTCCGGAAGTGCAGCGTGACTTGTCGCTGGTGGTGCCCGACAGCGTAGCTTACAGCGCGATGATGCAGGCGATCTGGGCGCTCGGCCTCTCAGACTTGCGCCAAATTCGCCCCATCGACCGGTTTCAAGGCGATTTTGGCACGTCGCTGACGGTGCGGTTGACGTTTCAGTCTGATGCCACCACACTGACGGACGAGGGGACGGACGAGGCCGTACGTCGAATCCTGGCGTCCCTGGCAGCGTTGGGTGTCGGATTGCGTCAATAATTTTACCAACTTCGTCCAATTTAGCAGGATTTTGCGGACTGTGTCGAGAAGAGGTAAAAAACTCGAGACAAAGGGGCGAGCGGTGTGGGTGAACAAGTTCGGACGACTGTGAGTATCTACGGGGAGGACTACTCATTGGTCGGCGATCTGCCGGAAGACGTCGTCAAGGCACTGGCATATCACGTGGACAATCGGATTCGCGTCTTGGCATCCAAGAATTCGCGCGTCAGCCTCAATCGCTTGGCTGTGCTGACCGCCCTCAACATCGCCGAAGAGTTCTTTGAGCTCCAAGAACAGCATCAGGAACTTGTGGCGACGATGCAGCAGCAATGGCGGGCCAAGCGGGAAGTCAAGGACGCCAAGTAGACCACGAACCATCAGTATCCGGTGCGCCTGAGCGAACCTGGTATAATAGACACAACCGGAACACAGGTCGGAGCAATATTCCGGCCTGTGTCTTTGTGAAGGCGGGAAAGTATGACGACACGATTGCCCGATACGTTGGCCATCTTGGAATGGCATCGGGTTTTGGAAGGATTGGCCCGCCATGCGGAGACCAGGATGGGGCGCGACCACTTGCTGGCTACAGCGCCGCGTCCTGAGCATGGGTGGCTGCGTGATGAGCAAGCGGCGGTGCGGGAGGCATTGGTGTGGGTGGAGGAGTCCTTGCCTACCGCCCATGGCGCCGAGCCCTTAGAGGAGATGCTGGACCGCGTCGACAAAGGCGGCATTTTGAGCTTAGTGGACTTCGTGGTTTTGCGGCGTACCGTTGAGGTCTATCGGTTGCTCGGAGAAGCCGCTGACCCCGAGCGGTTTTTCTTGATTGGCGAGCACTTGCGCGGTCAAGTCGTGCCGCTCACGCTTCTGCGAGCGATTGATGAGGCTATCGACCAGGATGGCCAGGTGCGCGACCAGGCGTCGCCGGCACTGGCTGACATTCGGCGCCGCATCCGCCATTTGGAGCGGGAAATCGACGAGGTGTTTGAGCGCATCTTGCGCAGCGCGGAGTGGTCCCGATATCTGCAGGACGGCATCATTACGGTGCGCTTTGGGAGACGGGTGGTGCCGATTAAAAACGAATTTCGGCACTCCGTGCAAGGGATTGTGCACGACCAGTCGGGCAGCGGGCAGACGGTCTTCGTGGAGCCGTTGGCGGTGGTGGAGCGGCAGAACCGCTTGACGACCCTGCGGCAGGACGAGGCGCGGGAAATCGAGCGCATCTTGGCCGCGCTGACAGCCCAGGTGGTGCAGGTGCAAGAGTCGATTCACGCCATTCACCGCCACTTGGCGTGGTTTGACGTGCATGTGGCGGTGGCACGTTATGGCGCTTCCGTAGACGGGGTTCTGCCTCTATTGGGTGGCGAGCGGCTGGACTTGGTTTCGGCACGCCATCCTTTGCTGGAAAATCCCGTGCCCATATCTCTAAGCCTTTCCATGGATCGTCCTGCCATCATCATTACCGGACCCAACACGGGAGGGAAAACGGTCGCCCTGAAGACGACCGGCTTACTGGTGTTGATGGCCCTGTCAGGGCTCATGGTTCCGGCGGGCGAGGGAACATCCATTCCGCTCTATCGTCAGGTTTGGGCGGACATTGGCGACGAGCAGAGCTTAGAGCAAAACCTCTCGACATTTTCCGGGCATTTGGTGCGGTTGGCGCCCATGATGCGGGAGGCAGACTCCCGTACCCTCTGCCTCATCGATGAGATAGGCGCGGGAACGGACCCGGAAGAGGGGGCGGCCTTGGCCGAAGTCATGATTCGGCACCTGGTGGAGCGTCAGGCGCCCGTCATTGTGAGTACTCACTATAGCCGGCTGAAGCTGATGGGCCTCAAGGATCCGCGCATTCAGAACGCGTTGGTGGAGTTCAACCGCGAGACGCTCGCGCCGACCTACCACCTGATTCTAGGGTCTCCCGGCAGTTCTCATGCGTTCTATATTGCGCGCCGTCTCGGGTTTCCCGGCACGTTGGTGGACCGTGCCGAGGCGTTGATGGATACCGAAGCCATCACGCTGTCGGACGCAATTTTTGAGATTAACCAGCTCCAGCAGCGGCTCCGTCTCGAGGAGGAGGCGGTGCGCGGACAACTCGCCGAGATGGAGGGCACCCGCCGCCAATTGGCGGAGAAGGAGCGCATTTTAAACGAACGGCTGGAGCGTGACCGGGAGCGGGCGGAGCGCACTTGGCGCCGGGAACTGGACGAGATGACCCAAAAGTTCAATCAGGCCTTGGAAGCTGTGCGGCGGGAGCAAGGCCGCGAGCGGGCCCAGGCGGTCGAAGCCCTAAGGGAGCAATACCGCGGGCTGGCCAAGGTGCCGAAAAGTCTGGCGCGTGCCAAGGCTGCGCAGGGCACGCCTCCAGACCAGGTCGGCGATCGGGTTCGGGTGGTGGGATTTCCCGACGTTGGCACAGTGGTGGAACTGCAGGGCCGCACGGCGACGGTGCAGATCGGATCGCTGCGCATGAAGTTGGCCGTGGATGAATTGGAACGGGTTGCCGAACCCAATCCTCCAGCGGCGCGGAACAGACGCTCCGCCAGCCAAAGCCACCGCGATCTGGGTAGACAGAAGAGCCAAGAGTTGGGCCTTGAAGTGGATCTGCGAGGCATGACCGGCGATGAGGCGCTGGAGTCGTTGGACAAGTATTTGGATGATGCGGTGCTGGCCGGCGCGCCGTTTGTCCGCATCATTCATGGCAAGGGAACAGGCGTGCTGCGCCGGGTGGTGGCGCAGCACTTGAAGACCGACCCGCGCGTGGTTGAGTTTCGATTGGGAGGGCCCGGCGAGGGTGGCGATGGCGTGACGGTGGCCGCGTTGGAAGAGACAGATTAATGTTTTGAGGCCCTAAATGGCCGTGCTATACTCTTCGCAGTAATGTCAGGAGGCAGACCGTGCAGGATATTCAATCGCAAGTGGACTGGCTGTTGAACGGGACGGATGATGTGGTCAGCCGCGAATTGTTGGCGCAAAAATTGGAGCGATCCCAGAAGACTGGGAAGCCGCTCATCGTGAAATTGGGGGTCGACCCCACGGCGCCGGACATCCACCTCGGCCATACGGTGGTGCTGGAGAAGCTTAGGCAGTTTCAAGAACTGGGCCACCAGGTTGTCTTCCTGATTGGCGACATGACGGGACGCATTGGCGATCCAACGGGACGCTCAGAAGCGCGCCGGCAATTGTCCCCTACGGACGTGGATGCGTTTGCCAAGACCTACGTGGCCCAAGCCGGCCGCGTTCTGGACCCGGATCGGCTCATGCTGCGGTATAACAGCGAGTGGCTGGAGCCTCTGAACTTGTCAGCGCTGATTCAATTGATGAGCCAAATGACGCTCGCCCGCATTCTGGAACGGGATGACTTCCATGACCGATTTGCGCAGCATTATCCCATTCATCTCCATGAATTGTTGTACCCCTTGATGCAGGCCTACGACTCGGTGGCGCTGAAGGCCGACGTCGAGCTGGGGGGAACGGATCAGCGCTTCAACATCCTGACCGCCCGTCAGATCCAGGAGGCCTATGGGCTCGAACCGGAAGTGGGCATTTTTATGCCGCTGTTGGAGGGGACTGACGGCGTTCGCAAGATGAGCAAGAGCGTGGGCAACTACATTGGCATTGAAGAGCCGCCTGATGAAATTTTCGGCAAGGTGATGTCGATACCCGATGAATTGATGCCGCGCTGGTTTCAATTGCTGCTGGGAGAGCGGGCTGACTATGTGAATGAGCGGGTCGCCGCAGGCGAAAATCCCCGCAACCTCAAAGCGGAACTGGGTCAGAGGATTGTCACGCGATTCTGGAGCAGCCAGGATGCTGCCCAGGCTCGGGAAAATTTTGACCGGACCTTCCGTCATCGCGAGGTGCCCGAGGATGCCCCGACGATCTCCTACGCGGATGAGTTGGCCAACATCGGAGCGCTCGACTTGGTGGCGTCCCTGCCCGGCATGCCCAGCCGCCAGGAAGCGCGGCGACTGCTGCAGCAAGGGGCGGTGACAGTCGACGGCGAGCGGGTGGATATGGCTTCGACGCTGCATCTGAAACCCGGATCGTGGATCAAGGTGGGCAAGCGGCGGTATTTCCGCGTCCAGCCATCCTAAAGGATTTGTCGATTATTAATTGATAGAGGGGTTTTCGATGTCGCAACTGGACGAAGGACAGCAGGGATGGATGAGCATGGACAGTCAGGATTGGGGGAGCGCGGAGCAACATTTCCGGAAAGCCCTCGAGCTGGATCCCTTTCATCCGGATGCACTGACCGGAATGGCCGCTTTGTATCTCCGGGCGGGCGATGCCGATCAGGCTCGGGAACTCTGCGAAATGGCGACAGCCCAAGCCGAGCGGGACTTGCCGCGAACCAAGCGGCATACGGGTTGGGAGGATCTCAAAATTCGTCCCTACATTCGGGCCTTGTATTATCTCGCGTTAAGCTATATCGAGCAGCATGCCTGGGCATTGGCGCAACCGGCATTGGAGGAAATCGTGGCTTGGGACGTGACCGGAATGCAAGGCAGCGCGCTGGATCTCTTGGCTCAGGTGCTGCATCGCATTGGGCGATTGGAAGAAGCGGTGCATGCCTATCTGGAAGCGGCCGAATATCTTCCTGAGGACTATTACTCGGCAGGCTTGGTCTTGTCCAAGCTAGGCAAACGGCGCGAGGCCGAACGTTTTTGGCGCCGTGGCTTGGAGCGGCGGCCGCGGCTCGCCTCCTTGATCGCCCACTACCCCCACGTGATGCCGAACCCCCGTGGCGGCTTCTATGACAAGGAGTTTGCCCAAGGCGTACAGTATCTCCAATACCAGGGCGAGTTGTGGGACAACGACAGCAAGGTGGAACTGGCGGGATTTTATCAGCGGCGGGTTGCGTCGAACGGGTGATGGCATGAATGTCGCGGTCATAGGGGCAGGAGGCATCGGCAGCCCTCTGGTGCGCGGTCTGGTCGAGTTGCCCTGGGTGGATCAGATTTGGGTGGTGGACGGCGATCAGGTGGAACGATCCAACCTGCCGCGCCAGCCCTGGTATGATGAGGCCTCGATCGGCAGCAAGAAGGCGGAGACGCTCGCCCAAGTCTTTGGGGCACGGGTCCATCCGATGGCGGTCCGGGTTGACAGGACCTTCCCCTGGCCGCCTTGCGATCTCCTCTTTGATGCCACAGACAATTGGCCGGCTCGGTTGGCCATTGCCGAGGCGGCACGGAGCCAAGCCATTCCCTGGATTTTTGCCAGTGCGGTCCGCTGGGAAGGGCAGTCGGCTCTCATGCGCCCAGACGGTCCCTGCCTGCGCTGCCTGTTTGGTGAGGAACTGCTGGAGGGTCCGCGCTGCTTTGAAGCGGGTGTTGTGGGGTTTGTCACGCTGGCGGTAGCCGGGCAGGCCTTGGAACTTGCGGATCGATGGGTGAGGCAGCCCGCCGACTCCGCCCTCGACCGGCTGTATTTGTTGGAAGGGCGCGAGGGAGCGCTCTGGTCGGTGGGACTTCCCAAAGCGAGGTGTTCCCATGGAATTGTCCAATGACGTATTGGACCAGTATTCGCGGCAGATGTTAGTGGATGAAATTGGCTATGACGGTCAGGTTCGCCTCTTGGAGACGCCCGTGCGGGTTGAGGGCCCGTATTTATGGAGGGATCTTGTTGTCCGCTATGTGCACGGGGCAGGATTCCGGGTCACGGAAGCGGAGAGCGACGCGCTGACCGTGATTGGTGCCGGGAAGCCCCCCTTGGTGATTCCCATTGGCGAGTCGTTCGGACAAACGGTCCGCGACATCGGACTTCAACTAGCCGCATGGCTCGCCGATGTGGTGAATCCTTCCCCCGATCCGAAAAGCGAATAGAAAGGAGGCAACCCATGCGAATTCGACTCATGCAGATGAATAGTGTGGTGGGTGATGTGCGGGGCAATCTCGAGCGCATGATTGCTGCTGTCAAGGCCGCGCGGGAGGATGGCGTCAATGCTCTGGTCTTCCCCGAGATGAGCTTGGCCGGATACCCTCCGGAGGACTTGCTGTTTCGCCCCAGTTTTCTGGACGCGTTGTCTGATGCGCAAAAGGAGTTGGCCCGTCATACCCAGGACATCCTGGTGGTGGCCGGTTATGCATATGAGGGGACTGGACTCTATAATGCCGCCGCCGTCATGGCCGACACCCGGACGGTGGCCCGGGTGCAGAAGCAGCACCTGCCCAATTACGGCGTTTTTGATGAGGCGCGCTATTTCACCCCGGGCGAAGGCACCACCGTCTTGAAGTGGGATCAGTGGACCCTTGGCATTTCCATCTGTGAGGACTTGTGGTACCCGGATGGCCCGTATCTTCGGCAAGCGCGGAGCGGGGCCAATCTCTTGATTAACATCAGCGCTTCGCCATTTTCCCGGGGGAAGAGCCAACTTCGGCAGGAGATGATGGCCACACGCGCCGATGATGCCGCGGCCTACTTGGTGTGGAACAATCTTGTCGGAGCTCAGGACGAACTGGTGTTTGACGGGGAAAGCGTGATCTTCAGCCCGGATGGGCGGCTATTGGCGCGGGCCAAGGCGTTTAGCGAGGATGTCCTCACGGTGGATTTGGATCGCACGCCCAGCCAGCACCGACGTTGGATTGATCCGCGTTGGCGACTTGGCAATTCGGAATCGGCGGCCGTCACGGTGGTGGAGGTGCCGCTTTCGGCTGTGACTGACCAATCGTCCAAAAATGCGTTTCGCGTGGAGCCCTTGCCGGATACGGTGGAATCCTTGTACCAGGCGTTGGTGCTGGGGTTGCGCGATTATGTGGAGAAGAACGGTTTCGGCGATGTGGTGATTGGCCTTTCCGGGGGCATCGACTCGGCGCTGACGGCGGTCATTGCCGTGGATGCCCTGGGGGCGGACCGCGTCCATGGCGTATTCATGCCGTCGGTCATCACCTCCAACACCAGCTTTCAGGACGCCAAGCAGTTGGCCGACAACCTGCGCATTGATTGGAGGGAGATCCCGATCAAAACGGTGATGTCCTCGTTTATGAGGGAGCTGGGACCCCACTTCGACGGGCGCCCCGTGGATTTGGCGGAGGAGAATTTGCAGGCCCGCATCCGCGGCACGCTGTTGATGGCGCTTTCCAACAAGCTGGGATGGCTGGTTCTGACCACCGGCAACAAGAGCGAAATGGCCACCGGGTACAGCACGCTCTACGGCGACATGGCGGGGGGCTTTGCCGTGCTCAAGGATGTGTTGAAGACGGAAGTGTTTCGGCTAGCCCGCTATGTCAACCGGGACAGGGAGCGCATACCCCAAAATGTTCTCGTAAAGCCGCCTAGCGCGGAGCTTCGACCGGACCAAAAGGACGAGGACAGTCTACCGCCGTATGATATATTGGATCAGATACTGAAAGGGTATATCGAAGATGATATGACCCCTGAAGAGATGGTGCGGATGGGTTTGGACGGCGAGGCGGTCCGCCTCACGGTACGCCTGGTCAATCGCAACGAATATAAGCGGCGTCAAGCGCCGATTGGCATCAAGGTGACGCCGCGGGCGTTCGGACGCGACCGGCGCATGCCCATCACCGGGAGATTTTCGTAAAAAGGGGGAGACGCGATGTCAGGCCATTCCAAGTGGGCCAACATTAAGCGCAAGAAGGCGAAGGTGGATGCTGTCAGGGGCACCGTATTCTCGCGCTTGACCAAGGAGATTATGGCTGCCGCCAAGCGCGGCGGGGGGAACCCCGATACCAACTTCAAGCTGCGCATTGCCATTGACAAGGCCAAGGCCAACAACTTGCCCTCCAACAACATTGAGCGGGCGATTCGGCGGGCGACAGGCCAGGAAGCTGGCGTCAACTATGAAGAGGCCGTATACGAGGGGTATGGTCCAGGCGGTACCGCTGTCTATCTCGATATTTTGACCGACAACCGCAATCGAACCGCGGGTGAGGTGCGACACATCTTTTCCCGGCACGGCGGATCGCTCGGGGAAACTGGGTGCGTGGCGTGGATGTTCGAGCCGAAGGGACGCCTGGTATTGGGGAAGACCGAGATGTCGGAAGAAGACCTACTCGACATTGCCATTGAGGCGGGCGCCGACGACCTGTCCCGCGACGAAGACGAATTTATCGTGCTGACCGGCCCAGAGATGCTGGAAGCGGTCCGGCTGGCCTTTGTGGAGAAGGGCATTGGCGTGGAAGAGGCGGAACTGGTGCGCCTGCCGAAAACCACGGTGGCGGTGGCGGGGCACGAGGCGGAGCAGTTGATGGAGCTCTTGGACCTGCTCGAGGAGCATGACGATGTCCAGAAGGTCTATTCCAACGCCGACTTCCCCGACGAGATGCTTGAGGAAGCCTAAAGCTGTATTGATGATGGGCGTCGGGAAACCGGCGCTTTTTTATGTGGAGCGAGAGATATTGGGAAGACCGGGCATACTTGAGGATATCTTCAATGGCTTTTCGCGCTGCGGAAGGCCGCGGAGGGAGCAGCCGAGATGCCCGAGTTCAATCCCCAAATCATTCGAGAAGCGGTGGATAGTGTCGTGGAGAAGCACAGTCCCCGCGGCAACCGCATTGGTTGGCTGATGATTGCCTCCATTTTCGTCGAGGCGTGGGACCTCTATTCCATTTCCTTCATCTTGATTTTCCTGCAAAAAATCTTTCACCCCTCATCCTGGCTCTTGGGTCTGACGGCAGCTGCCGTTCAGGCCGGAGCCGTCATCGGCGCCATCGTCGGCGGATGGCTGACTGACCGCCTCGGGCGGCGCACCGTCTTCCTTGGCACAATGCTGATGTTTTTTGTGGTGGGGTTGGCGCAGGCCTTTGCTCCCAACATGGAGGTCTTGGCCGTTCTGCGATTCATCTTGGGGATCCCGCTGGGGATGGACATCGCCAACGGCTACACCTACATTATGGAGTCCGTGCAGCGGGGCCGCCGCGACATCATGGGCAACCGCTGGCAGTTTGTGTTCGCGGTAGGTGAGGTGCTGTCGATTGCGGCTGTCCTGCTGCTGCTCGTAGTGCACATCCCCTATGGACCGATGTGGCGGATTATGCTCGGGCTTTCTGGCGTGTGGGCGCTCATCCTGTTCTTTCTGCGGCGCACCCTTCCGGAAACGGTCATTTGGTTGATCCAGCGGGGACGTTTCCGGGAGGCCAAGCGGACCGCGCAGGAAATGTATGGAGACTCCCTGCCGATGCTGCCTAACCACGACGTCGAGGTGCCCCCTGTCCATGTGAGCGAATTTCTACGCGAAATCCATCAGGACCGCACCCGATGGCGCGCTACCCTGTTCGGCTGGATTGCGGGTTTCATGCAATCCAGCGAGTTCTCGACCTTCGGCTTCTATTTGCCGGTCTTGTTTGTCCTCTTGGGGGTTTCCAACGTCCAAACCACCGACCTCATCACGCTCTTGATCTACTTGGTGGCGGTGGTGTCCGGGTGGGTGGGGCCGATGCTGGTGCCGAAAATTGGTCAGCGCAAACTGAGCATCTATGGGTTTGCGATTGTCCTGGTGGCGCTGATTGCTGCCGCCATCGCCATTTTCACCAAGGCGCTGGTTGTGCTGCCGATAGCGGCGGCGGTCATGCTGTGGGGACATTATTGGGACGCCGAAAACGTCATGACCATTCCGTCGATGGTGGCGCCGGCCCGATACCGCGGCACTGCCAGTGGGTTTTCCTATATCTTTGTGAAAATCCCGGGGTTCCTCAGCACCTTTCTCTATCCGCGGTTTTTTGACGCAATTGGGAAAGGGGGCGCGACGCTTTTTACCGCCGTCTTCCCGCTCGTGGGCCTCTTGGCCGCGATCTTTGTGCTGCCTGAGGTGTACCGATTCAAAGGGGAGAGCTAGCGCTCCTCCCGTTCCATGTGGCGCTGGATGAGGAGCCAGGTGTTGATGACCCGCGCTTGAATCTCCGGGCTCCGGGGCCGATATCGCGCCCCGCTGGCGACCGAATGTCGTTCGGCATCCGGATTTCGCGCCAAGTCCACCGCCCCCAACAGCGAGGCGTCCCGCTCATCGTGCAGCACGATGTCGTGGCCGAGGGCGTCCGCCATCCATTGAGCCATGTTGGGCCGATCCAAAAGCCCGGATCCGCCGCGGATCTCCTGAAGCGAGGCCCCGCTTGCGTGGAGCGTGCCCAAGCTGTGCGCATAGCCAGCCGCCATGGCCATCAAGGTGGCGCCTGCGAGCGCGGGGCGTCCGTGGTCCGAGGTCATGCCAATCCACGCGCCCGCAAGATCTTCGCGCCACCATGGCGACCGCTCGCCAAACCAATAGGGCAGGGCCAGCGGCAGTGGACGACCGGTGCGAACAGCCTCAATTCCTTCACCCACCAGCGTGTCAATGTCGACCGTGAACAGTTGTGCCAGCCAGGCCAGCACGTTGCCGACGTTGGAAAAGGCGGACCCCACCAAGTATCCCGCGGCGGGACCCATGAGATAGCAAAAAAGTTCGGGGTGCTCGACCGGTTCGCTGATGGTGGTGCGCAAGGCGCCGCTGGTTCCCATGGCCAGGACGCCAACGGTCCCATCGGGAGGGACTCCCAGATGCCAGTGGGCGGTGGCTCCGTCACTGCCCCCGATGACCACCTCGAACGCGCCCTCTCGTGCCGTTAGACGGTCACGCATCCGGTGGAGGCCAGGCATCTGGGCCGCATCTAGACGCGCCATCTCAAGGGCTTCGGGAAGCCAGCGGCCATCCAGCCCCAGGAAGCCGCTGGCCGCTGCGGTGGAATAGTCTGTCGCCCATTGGCCGGTCAAATGGTGGATGATGTAATCCTTCAGAGCGACAGGGCGCACTTGGGACGGCAACTGGGGCCTTAAATGAAGCCACTTGACCAGGGGGGACATGGCGTGAACCGGAACCCCAGAGAGCCGTCGAAGCTCCCGCCCGGCACCGCTCCGGCGCAGAGAGGCGGCGGTGGGATGGGCGCGCTTGTCCATCCAGGTCCAGCTTTTGGTGAACAGATGTCCCTCGTCGTCGCACGCAACCAGACTGTGCATGGCGCTGGAAAACGCGACTTGGGTCACAGTCCCATACTGCTGGGCCTGCGCCAACGTCTGAACCACCTGGGCTAGAATTTCGTGCGGATCCTGCTCGGAACTGGTTTCCGCGGTGATGGTGTGGGCGTCGGCCTGCCCGTCCCATAGTCGAAGCCCCGAGGCCTCCTCCACCAGGACCCACTTCAAGTGGGTCGTGCCGAGATCGAACGCCAGCACTGCATCCACCACCGAAGCCTCCTTATGGTTCAGCTTCGTCTAGTGTGCCCAACATCGGCTCCTTCGCGCAACCAAGTCGTGTGGAAACCAAGATGACAGGGGACACTGTGATGGCGACATTGCATCGAGGAGGTACCGCAGGGGTCAATCGCGCGAATGGAGTGACTTGAGCCAGCGACTGGACAACCAACAGGCACCCGCTTTTATTGGTCATTAACCATTATGGCGACGGTGGGCGGGTTTCTCTTTGGCTATGACACGTCCAATATTGGGTCCGCGTTGAACGTCATTCCCTACCAATTGGGCCCCTGGCTCTCGGCTACCTGGTGTCGGGCTCCAGCTTGGACGCAGTGTTCATGCTCTTCCAGCAAATCACCGGGATTAACGTGCCGTTCTACTACGGGCCCAAAATCCTCTTGCCGTACATTACGCATCCTCACATGAGCGTCGTGGACGCTGCTGTCCGCGGGGTTGAGGCGACGCTACTCTTGGCGGCGGTCAATATTGCGGCCACCTATATCGGATTTCGCAACATTGACACGTTGGGGCGCCGGGCACTGTCGCGATTGGGGTTTGGCGGCATGGCGCTCTTCATGGTGCTGGGCGCCTTGACACTGGCACTGTCGGGGGGCTTCGGGCAGCCTTGCTCTTGGTGATGTTTGCCGGTTTTGTGGTGTTTTTCGCGTTCGGGGTGGGGAACGGGATGGATTATTGAAGGCGAATACTTTCCCACCGAAGTCCGCGGGCGGATGGCCGCCACCGTCGCTTTCATCAACTGGCTGGCCAACTTCGCCATCATCGAGCTGTTCCCGGTCTTGAAAGAGGGACTGGGACTTGGCGGCGTGATGATTGTCTTCGCTGCGTTGTCACTCTTGGCGGTCGGATTTGTCACCATCTGGTTTCCGGAAACCAAGGGGCTCTCGGTCGAGGAAATCGCCGCCCTTTTTGAGCACGAAGCGTGAGAACGACATCGCATCTGGGCAGAGCCTGCGCTGCAGGCTCTGTTTTTGTGTTGGTGGGAATAGGAAAAAGGTTGTTCTGTGTCGTATTAGTAGGGAAAGGAGGCGCTTTTTGTGCGGGTATTGGGTGTTGATCCAGGCACCGCCACACTGGGCTGGGGTATTATTGACCATCAGGGTTCGGTGACGCGGGCGGTGGCCTATGGAGCGCTTTTGACGGCGGCAGATCTGCCCCCTGAGGTGCGGTTGCGTGAACTGTACGATGGATTGGTGACCATTCGCGACACCTACCAGCCTGAAGCGGCGGCTGTTGAGAAGCTGTACTTTGGGCAAAACAGTCGGACCGCTCTGGCCGTCGGACAGGCCCGCGGCATTGTGCTTTTGGTGCTGGCGCAGGGGCGCATCCCGTATGTGGAGATGTCGCCGGCAGAGGTGAAGCAGGCGGTGACCGGTTACGGCCGGGCGGAGAAGAAGCAGGTGCAGTTGATGGTGCAACGTCTGTTGGGGTTGAAGGAATATCCCAAACCCGATGACGTGGCTGATGCTTTGGCGATTGCCATCTGCGGGGCGGAAACGCTGCGCTTCCAAAAGACCTCCGGAGTTTTCTAATATTAAGGAAACGGTGATCATGATATGATTGTCGAGATTGAGGGGGTCGTCGGAGACAGGCGGCCCGGATATGTGGTGCTGCGCACGGCGGGCGGACTGGGCTATGGCCTCGATGTGCCGCGGGAGACAGAACTCAAGATTCCAGGAGTTGGGGAGCGCGTCCGGCTCTATACCCATCTCATTGTGCGCGAGGATCAGTGGCGGCTGATTGGATTTTCGATGGAGGCCGAACGCGCGGTCTTCTTGGATTTGCTGGAAGTGAACGGCGTCGGCGCCAAGGGGGCGCTGTCGCTGATGAGCCATCTCGGCATTCAGCGGCTTCGTGAGGTGGTGTTGACGGGCGACTGGAAGGCGTTGAAGGGAGCTTCCGGCATTGGCGCGAAAATTGCTCAGCGTGTGCAGCTGGAGCTGATGGGTCGGTGGGCCAAATCCGCGGATGAGAGTCCGGTGCTGTCCCCAGCCCCCGCAGCGGCGGCAGCCGCGCCGGCCGCCGATGATGTGGTGCTGGCCTTGGTATCCCTGGGATATCGGGCAGACGAGGCGGAGGCGGCGGTGCGTCAAGCGGTGGCCGAAGAGCCCGAGGCGCGCCTCCGCCAAGCATTGCAGGCATTGGACCGAGGGAGGGCTCGCTAGTGGAGGACGACCGGATTGTGAGCCGGGAATCAATGCCGGACGAAGGGGATCTCGGACTCCGGCCGCAACGCCTGAGCGATTATATCGGCCAGGAAGCGATCAAGGAGCGTTTGGGAATTTTCATTGAAGCGTCCCAGCAGCGCCGTGAGGCGCTGGACCATGTGCTCCTTTACGGCCCTCCAGGACTGGGCAAGACCACCTTGGCCCATATCATTGCCAATGAGCTCGAGGTGAACATCCGTTTCACCTCGGGGCCGGCTATTGAACGGGCCGGAGATTTGGCCTCGGTCCTGACCAACTTGGAACCGGGTGATGTGTTGTTCATCGATGAAATCCACCGTTTGGCGCGTACGGTCGAGGAGGTGCTCTATCCTGCCATGGAGGACTTTCACCTCGACATCATGCTGGGAAAGGGCCCAAGCGCGCGGTCGGTCCGTCTGGACCTGCCACGCTTTACGCTGGTGGGGGCCACCACGCGGGCGGGCATGTTGACCGCCCCCTTGCGCGACCGCTTTGGCGTGATTGTCCATTTGGATTTCTACGATGCCCGCGACCTGACCGAGATTGTGAAGCGCTCCGCCCGGGTGCTCGGCGTTCCGCTTGACGTCGATGCCGCTTACGAGGTGGCGCGGCGGAGCCGCGGAACCCCGCGCATTGCCAATCGGCTTTTGCGTCGGTTGCGTGACTATGCGGATGTCAAGGGCAACGGCGAGATTACCTATGAGATGGCCCAAGAGGGATTGGCCCTGTTGGAGGTTGACCCGCATGGTCTGGACGTGGTGGACCACAGGCTTTTGGAGACGCTGTATTATCGCTATCAGGGCGGGCCCGTCGGGCTGGAGACGCTGTCTGCCGCCATTGGCGAGGAGAGCGGCACCATCGAAGATGTTTATGAGCCCTATTTATTGCAGCAAGGCTACATACAACGCACCCCCCGTGGCCGCATGCTGACGTCTTTGGCATGTGAACGGATGGGATGGCCGGTAATGATGGAGTCCACGCAAAAAAATTTATTTGATTAAGAGGCGCAAGACCACCCAAAGTGCTCAAACCCTGCGAAGAGTGTAGAAGGCGAGGTGAACCGGCTGGGCATACGATTTCGTCGCAGCGATCAGGCCGATCCCAGTACACTGTTGTCCCGCGCACAGAATGGCGATATGGAGGCACGCAACCAGTTAATTCAAGATTACACGCCGTTTGTGCTGAAGGTCGCCAGTCAGAAGACAGGTCGGTTTCTTCGCCCCGGTGTCGATGAGGAAATCAGCGTGGCGCTGTTGGCTTTCAACGAAGCGATTACCGCCTATGACGGGCAGCGCGGCAGTTTCCTCTCATTTAGCCAAACCGTGATTCAACGGCGCCTGGTGGATTATTTCCGGCGCGACCGGGGACGCCAAAATGAAATTGCACTAAGCGAATTTGAGGAGGATGACCAAACGCTGCACGAGCCCAATCCTCTGGATCGGGTCGCCCAGGCCACGTGGGGGATGCAGCAGGAGCAGGAAGCGCGCCGATTGGAGATTGAGGAGTATGCCAAGGTTTTGCAGCAATTTCACATTGGGTTTTCCGAATTGGCGCGGGTGGCCCCCAAGCATCGGGACTCCCGCGACCGCGCCATCAGCATCGCTCGTGCGGTCGCCCGGCGCGAGGAGTACCGGCGGGCGTTGGTGAACCATGGAGAACTGCCGGTGAAGTCGCTGGTCGAGGAGTTCCAAGTCAGCCGCAAGCTGGTCGAGCGGAATCGGAAGTACATTATTGCGGTGGCCTTGATTTTGATGCACGATTTTCCCTACTTGCAGGGATACGTGCTAGAACGGTAGAAAGGTTGTCCATTATGAGCAATCGGGGTATTGTGATATCCATTGAGAAGGGCCGTGCCACGGTTCTTCTGCCCGGCGGCAAGTTCCGTTCCGTTTCCATCCATGGACAACCGTTGGATGTGGGACAGGAGATCTGGGTTCCCCAAAAATCCCGCCGCTGGTACGCGTGGCTGGCGGTTCCGGCCGCGGCCGCGGCGACCATTCTGTTGGGACTGCCGCAACCGGGGACTGCCTCTCCGGCTGTTCAGGCGGCGGCGGTGCTGAGTGTGGACATTAACCCCAGCATCAATCTAAACATCTCATCTCAGGGAAAAGTGCTGAGCGCCGTGGGACTGGATCGCGGCGGGCGGCGGCTGGTGCGTCAGGATCTGGTGACGGGGCTCGCGGTGCCACAGGCAATCCGATCGCTCATTTCGGCAGCTGCGCAAGACGGATACTTTTCCAAGACGCAGACTGTGGTGATTGGGGCGGTGTTTTCCCAAAAGCCGGCCGCCTGGTTCTCTCCCTTGTCTCAAGTCGCGTCCGGAATTTTGAAACAGGAGCGGGTATCGGCGTCGGTCGTGGCCGTGAGCGGGGTTAGCTCCTCATTGGTCAAGGAGATGGAAAAGCCTGAGGTGTCGGTGGGACGGTACCTCTTGTGGCAGCGTAACTCTCAGGCGCTGCGCCAAGAGTGGTCCCTGAATCAGGTGCGGAAAATGCCCGTAGCCGACCTCTTGAAACCCATTCTTCACCCCGGAAGTTCGGGAAGCACGGGGCCCGTGGGGGGCGGCGTTGCGACACCCCGGTCCTCGGCGTCGCCGGCGCCTAGTGCCTCGGCGTCCAGTTCGTCCAGTGCCAGCGCCCTGCCAAGCGTCCCGGTTTTGCCGAATTTGCCAATCAGCATCCCGTCCCTGGTGGTGAATCCCCCTGTCCTCCCGGTTTTGCCCGGCACTGGGGGAGAAGGGCAGCATCACCATCATGGGAACGGCCAGAATCCCGACTCGGGCCAACCCAGAAACCATCAGAGGCAGAATCTCGGTCCGGGTCGGGGATCGCAGCATGACCACAACGGCTATCCGGGTCAGGCGCCGCAGCATGCCCAGAGCAGCAATCCGGGGCGGGGGCATCATCATGGCCATGAACCCTCCGACTCTCCCAGCAGCACTCCTTCGTCCACTCCTGCATCTGTCCCCAGTTCCACCCCTCCATCGCATTCCTTTCCCAATTCTGGCAATACTTTAAGCAGCACGGTCAGCAATCTGGTGAGCCAACTGGGCCTCTAATCCCCGCTGGAGAAGGAATTTCCCCAATGGGGAGCGAACCATCAGGGGAACTCGAGGGGGGAAGGCAAATGCACAAGGGCACGTCGATTTACTGGTTATTGTTTGTGCTGATGGGCGCCATGGTGGTCTGGACAATGTGGCAGCAATCGCGGCAGCAAAAGAATCGCCGGCAACTGCAAAGCTCGGTGGGGCCTGGTGATCGTGTGGTGACCGTTGGCGGACTCATTGGCACGGTGCAGGATGTGAAGGACAAGGAACTCACCCTGACGATTTCCGACGGGGTCAGCATCCGCATTCTGCGTTCCGCCATTGGCGGCAAATACCAGGAGGGACCCTCAAACTAAGGGCCCTCTTTTTTCATTCCACTGGTTCGGACACGCCTGTGCTATAATACCGACGAAACCTGTGGTTAGACATCGCGAAGGAGGCGTTAACCGGTGGCGGATACGTCACTCAATCCGTTTTTACGGGCTCAGCAAAGCTTTAAAGAGGCTGTAGAAACATTAGGATTGGAACCGGCAGTCTATGAAGTACTGAAGCAACCGATGCGGACTTTTGAAGTCGCTGTTTCATTTGTTCGAGACGATGGCACCCTGCAGGTCTTTACCGGGTATCGTGTGCAGCACAACGATGCGCTGGGACCGACCAAAGGGGGCCTTCGTTTTCATCCGGACGTCAACGTGGATGAAGTCAAGGCGCTGGCGATGTGGATGAGTGTGAAGTGCGCGTTGCTGGGGTTGCCGTACGGCGGCGGCAAGGGCGGCATCGCGTGCGACGTTGATCAGCTCTCGGAAGGCGAAATTGAGCGGCTCAGCCGTGAATACATCCGGGCGGTCAGCCTCGTCATCGGACCGGACAAGGATATTCCGGCCCCGGACGTCTCCACCAACCCGCAGATTATGGCCTGGATGGTCGACGAGTATTCCCGGATTCGTGGTGAGAACACTTTTGGACTTATAACCGGAAAGCCTTTGGTTATCGGAGGATCGAAGGGGCGTGTGGAAGCCACCGGGCGCGGGCTGGTCTTCGCGACGCGACAGTTGGCCACAGAAATGGGCATCGACTTCTCCAAGGCACGCGTCGCCGTGCAGGGATTTGGCAACGTGGGCTCAGTTGCGGCGACAATTGCCTTCCGGATGGGTGCCAGTGTAGTCGCGGTGTCCGACAAGGACGGCGGATTGTACAATGCCGCTGGCATCGACATTGATGACTTGCTGGAGTACAAGCGCGTCCACCGCAATTTGGTGGGCTACCCCAAGGCCGAGCCCATTTCCAACAAGGAACTCTTGGAACTGCCGGTGGATATTCTATTTCCAGCGGCGTTGGAGAACCAAATTACGGCGGACAATGCGGCCAACATTCAAGCCAAGATTGTGGGTGAAGGGGCCAATGGTCCCACCACGCCGGAGGCCGATGCCATCCTCTTCGACAAAGGGGTTATGGTGGTGCCGGACGTCTTGGGCAACTCGGGTGGCGTGACCGTCAGTTACTTCGAGTGGGTGCAAAACCAGAGTCGGTTCTATTGGACCGAGGACGAGGTTAACCAGCGCTTGGAGGATTACATGTCACGGGCCATGGCGGAAATGCATCGCATGCATGAGCGCTTTGGTGTGACCTTGAGAAAGGCGGCTTATCTGGTCGCCACCGACCGTCTCGCACAAGCGATGCGGGTGCGTGGATGGCTGAAGTAAGGGGGAGTTCTTCCGAATGGACGATCATCGTTCGTTAGAAGACGCCTACCAGGCTTGGAAGGAGACAGTGTTGGCACCGTACCAGGCCAAGAGTCAAGAACGGCAGGATGCGTTTGCCACTGTCTCCGAAATCCCCGTCGAGCGGCTTTATACGCCGCTCGACGCGCCTGGCGGGGACTATCTGGATGAGGTGGGATTTCCGGGCGCTTATCCGTACACGCGGGGCGTTTATCCCACCATGTATCGAGGGCGCTTATGGACCATGCGCCAATATGCCGGATTTGGGACGGCCGAAGAGTCCAATCTCCGCTATCGGTATCTCTTGGAGCAGGGACAAACGGGACTTTCGGTGGCTTTTGACCTGCCTACGCAAATGGGGTACGATTCGGACGATCCGGTCGCTGATGGCGAAGTCGGCAAGGTCGGCGTAGCCATTGATTCCTTGAAAGACATGGAAATTTTACTCGATCAGATTCCGTTGGATAGGGTCTCTGTATCGATGACCATTAACGCGCCGGCCGCCATTCTGCTCCTCATGGTCGTGGCGGTCGCCAAGAAGCAGGGCGTCGACTTGCGGCGGCTGACGGGCACGATTCAAAATGATGTGCTGAAGGAATATGCGGCGCGGGGAACCTACATTTTTCCGCCTAAGCCGTCCATGCGCATCATTACCGATATTTTTCGGTGGTGTTCGACCAACTTGCCGCGCTGGAACACCATCAGCATCTCGGGATATCACATTCGCGAGGCAGGATCGACCGCTGCCCAAGAAATTGCCTTTACGTTGGCCAACGGCATTGCCTATGCGGAAGCCGCAACGGCTGCCGGCTTGGACGTCGATCAATTTGGCCCTCGGCTCTCATTCTTTTTTAACGCGCACATGGACTTTTTCGAGGAAATTGCCAAGTATCGAGCGGCCCGCCGGTTGTGGGCAGAGATTATGCGGAACCGATTCGGCGCCCAGGATCCACGTTCCTGGCAGCTTCGTTTCCATACCCAAACGGCTGGATCGACCTTGACGGCACAGCAGCCCGAGACCAATGTGGTGCGGGTGACGCTGCAGGCCTTGGCCGCGGTATTGGGCGGCACCCAGTCGCTGCACACCAATTCCAAGGATGAGGCATTGGCGTTGCCGACGGAGGATTCCGCCCGCTTGGCGCTCCGCACCCAGCAGGTCATTGCCTATGAAAGCGGCGTGCCGAATACGGTGGACCCGCTCGGTGGGAGCTATTTTGTCGAGGCCCTCACGACTCGGCTCGAGACGGAGGCACGGCGCTACCTCGACAAGATTGAGGAGTTGGGCGGAGCCGTGGCGGCTATCGAAACCGGCTACGTGCAGCGAGAAATTCAAGATGCTGCCTATGCCTTTCAGAAAAAGGTTGAGTCTGAAGCGCAGATTATTGTTGGTGTGAACAAGTTTCGGATGCAGGAAGAGCCGCCGGAAAGCCTCTTGAAAATCGATGCCGCGCTCCAAGCCCGGCAGATTGAGAAGCTCAACCGGGTGCGTCAGGAGCGGGACGAGGCGCGCGTTCAAGCGGCCTTGAAGAATCTCGATGAAAGCGCGGCAGACCCGAATGCGCACCTGATGGAGCCGATGCTGGAGGCGGTCGAGGCCTATGCCAGCTTAGGTGAAATTGTTGGGGTCTTAAAGAAGCATTTCGGCCGCTATCGGCCACCCGCTTTTATCTAACGACAGTGATGGGGAGGCGTCCATGAAACTCGATCATATTGGGGTGGCGGTCCGCGATTTGGAGGCCAGCCTCAAAGCGTACGAAACACTGGGCCTCACGGTCGCGCATCGCGAACATGTGGAGCGCGACCAGGTCGAGGTGGCGTTCGTGCCCTTTGAAGGCGGCCGTTTCGAGCTGTTGAAGCCCGATGCGGAGACATCGCCGGTTGGGAAGTTTCTGGCCAAACGGGGCGAGGGAATCCATCACGTGGCCCTCACCGTGGAGGACATTCAAGCCGAGGTGGAGCGGCTCAAGGCATCGGGAGTCCGCATGATCGACGCGAGCCCGCGGGCCGGGGCGGAGGGCACGCTGGTGGCCTTCATCCATCCTGCGGCCACCGGCGGTGTGCTGGTGGAACTGGTCCAACGGCCCGAAGGAGCGGAACGCCATGTCTAATCCCCATGACGAACTGAGAGAGCGCCAAGCGCATGTTGAGGCCATGGGCGGCCCGAAGCGCGTGGAACGTCAGCATGAGATGGGCAAGTGGACGGCGCGTGAGCGCATTCAATATCTCTTGGACGAGGACACGTTCGAGGAGATTGGCGCCCACGTCAAGCACCGTGGCACGCTGTTTGGCATGGCGGGCGTGGATGCGCCCGCTGACGGCGTGGTCACCGGGTTCGGACGGATTTTTGGGCGCCCAGTGTACGTGTTCGCGCAGGATTTCACAGTCTTGGGAGGCTCCCTGGGCGAAATGCATGCGGCCAAAATTCAACGCGTCCAGGATTTGGCCTTGAAATCCGGGGTTCCCATCATTGGGCTCAACGATTCCGGGGGAGCGCGCATTCAGGAAGGCGTCGACGCCTTGAACGGCTATGGCGAAATTTTTAAGCGCAACACCTGGGCATCAGGCGTGATTCCTCAAATCACAGTGATCATGGGGCCTTCCGCAGGCGGTGCGGTGTACTCGCCGGCGCTCACCGACGTGATTGTCATGGTGCGTCATACCGGTCAGATGTTTATCACGGGTCCACAGGTCATCCAAGCGGTGACCGGAGAGAACGTGACAGCCGAGGCGCTAGGGGGCGCGGATACCCACTTGAAGCGTTCCGGGGTGGCCCACCTGGTGGCCAACGACGATGCCGAGGCATTGGACTTGGTCCGGCAGGTGCTGAGCTTTCTTCCGCAAAACTGGCGCGAGGAACCGCCGGTGCAAGCGACCGAGGACCCTTTG
>JAKADO010000034.1 GCA_021820485.1 Bacillota bacterium | reverse complement strand
GGTCTTCTCCAGGATGTGGTCGGAACTGAGAACCTGCTTTCCATCGAAGGGCAAGTCAGGCAGTTCGCGCGGAATCGAGCCGGTAGCCAGCACAATGTCCTTGGCGGTCAGCGTGGTCTTCTCTGAGCCTGACGCCACTTCCACGTGGTTGGCGTCCAGTAGGCGTCCCCACCCAGCTACTACCGTGACCTTGTTCTTCTTCAACAAGAACTCGACACCCTTCCAAAGCTGGGTGACCACCTTTTCCTTCTTCGCCATGGCCTTGGTGTAATCAAGACCGACATTGTCGGCCACAAGTCCGAATTCCTCACGGTGTTGAAACGTATGTAACAATTCCGCGGTGTGGAGCAACGCCTTGGTCGGAATGCAACCGCGGTGCAAACAGGTGCCGCCTACTCGCCCAGAGTCCACCAACGCGGTTTTCAGTCCGAGTTGCGCAGCACGTATCGCCGCCACATACCCTCCAGTGCCACCACCAAGGATAATGACGTCAAAACTGGTCTCAGCCATACTTCTCCTCCCTTGACACTGATGTCGGGACATTTTCCTAACAGCCTTGAGTCTGCCCCATCACGGGTGGGTCGGATGCGCCCGAGAATCAGGTGGAACTAAGTAGGGCTGGCCTCCATACATCTTAGGCCCGTGCCCGCCGCCGATGCGCCCGCCGGCAACGACTCGAACCTGCCCAGAGAACCGCCGAAGCATGCTCGACTCTCCCTACTGTTGCGTCGGCGGGCGGATTGGCAACGTCACCGCGCCACCCAGCACTGTATCCGCTTGCCGACAAATTCCATCGGGGCTCGCCGCCAGAACCAAACCCTTCTGACGGTTGGCCGCTCTTAAGGCTCTCTGCGCCTGCCATACACCCGGCACAAATCCATGACGACGGCCTTTCCGCTGTCGCCATCCCATCGCACCGGCCTCGCACGGCACCGCAGAACGGTGTAATTATGAGACCGACCCACTACATTTTACCCGCCCTCGCAGGCTACCTAGAGCCTAACGCTTTCATGGCATTCTCGCAAGTTCCCAAACGAAGCTCCCCGCCAACGAAGGATCCCTCTAGGTTTTGTCGAAATTACGTACCCAAAGCGTGCACGACCGGCAGGAGGAGTCACTCTGAAGACCGCCGCATCGAATCCCCATCGGCTAACTGTTGCCGAAAATGTCGCCTTAAGCTTCTTTTGGTTCACGTCCAACATGCAATGGACCGCCCTCATCATTGTGGTCGTTCCAGAAGTTGTTCTCGGCATGGTGGGTCCTATCCGCTCCGGCAGCGCCATGTCGTGGCTCACCGCTGCCGGTGCCCTCTTGGCTTCAGTCATTCAACCGCTTGTGGGCGCGCTGTCCGATCGGAGCACCCACCGGTCGGGGCGCCGGCGTCCCTACATGGTGGCAGGCGTGTTCGGGACAGCCCTGACATTGGCCGCCATGGGGTTCGCGCATCGCTTCGCGATGTTTCTCATGTGGTATTTGTTGCTTCAGGTGTTCGCCAATCTTGCCTCGGCCCCCTATTCCGCCCTTATCCCGGACGTCGTGCCATTCGAGCAGCGGGGTGTGGCCTCCGGATACATGGGCCTTATGAGCCAAGCCGCCATCATCGGCGGAGTGTTGGTGCCGAGTTTTGTGTCAGTGAGGACCACCTTTCTCATTTTGGCCATGTTGCAGGTAATAGGGTTGGCTGTCACCGTGTGGGGTGTTCCCGAAGTGCCGTTGGTGCAAAGCCCTCCACGGCGCGACTGGCGAAGCTTCCTGAGCAATTTCTGGATTTCGCCGCACCAGCATGGCGATTGGTGGTGGGTGTTTCTCACCCGGATATTGGTGATGCTGGGGTTTTCCACGCTGGAATATTACCTCTACTACTACCTCCACTTTGTCCAGCATCTCGCCAACCCGAATCCCGAGCTGGATCGAGCTCTCATCGCCGTGACCTTGGCGTCCCTGCTGTCTGTCCTCACGGCAGGGTGGCTCTCGGACAAGTTGAAGCGGCGCAAGATCATGGTGATTGCGGGGGGGCTGGTGATGGGACTCGCCGCCCTGGGCTTCGTCTTGACCTCGAGCCTTCTCATGGTGACCGTCTTTTCCCTGGTCTTTGGCCTTGGCTACGGCACCTACCTCTCGACCGACTGGGCCCTGGCCGTTGACGTGCTGCCGCCTACCGGCGACGCAGCCAAAGACATGGGGCTCTGGTCAATTTCGCAAACGCTGGCCCAATCGGTGGCCACCGCCGCCGCCGGCCTGTTTCTGGGGCTGGCCGTGATCCACTGGGGCAACGCACTGGCCTATCGCGGCCTCTTTGTCATAACGTTCGTGTATTTCGTCCTGGGATCGCTTTTGGTGACCCGGGTCAAGAAAGTCCGCTAGCGCCACCCACTAAACGATGCCAGGGGAAGCATCCATCACGCGTCAGCACGCCGTGGTTTTCCCCGCTTTCCAGCGGTCCGCCTTTTTGGCCGCGGGGCAGACGCGCCCGCCGACCGGGCGGAGAAAACAAATTCCACCCGATGCGTCTCGGGATTGAGCCGCAAGCGAGCCGGAAACGATTTGCCGCTCTTGCTCTTGAACCCTCTGAGTTCAGCTGTGGTTTTGCCGGACAACAGAATCTTGACCTGGTTGGGCGTCAACTTCTTCCCAGCCACTTCGCGCCAAATCATAAAGGTGCATCCAGCCTTCGAGCGCTCACATCCCCATCCCCTATAGGTAGCGACAATGTTGCCGGCACCACAGACAGGACAGATCCCAAGGGCGGCGGACGCAATCGGCTGAGCCTCCTGTGTTCTCGCTCCATCGACCAATTCACGGGTATACTGGCGAATTTCATCCATGAAAGGGGCCGCATCCTCGGCACCAGCGGCGATCGCCTCCAACCGGGCCTCCCACCGACCCGTCAACTCGGGAGACTGAATCGTCTCCGGCACCAAGTCCAATAATTGCCGACCTCGCGCCGTCGTTGCCAAAGCCTTCTTCTGACGTTCAACATATTCGCGCTGCAGCAAAACTTCCACGATCCGCGCCCGTGTGGCGGGCGTGCCCAAACCATGCTTTTCCATGAGAGCCAGCAAACTGGCATCGGTCAACTTAGGCGGAGCCTTGGTCGATCTTTCTGCTACAGCCGCTTGGTGAACCGTTACCGACTCCCCTTGCCGGAGCCCGGCAGGAATTGCCGCGTCCCCTTCCTCCTTGTCCTCCCCCGTGTCATCGCTAACCTTGACGGGCATTAGGACACGGCGCCATCCAACCGTTGCCACCGCTGTTCCCGTGGTCTTGAAGCGCTCGCTGCCAACGACCGTGATGACCGTGGTCCGCTCATCCTGTCCGGCGGGCGCGAGGGCGGCAAGAAAACGCCTGACAATAAGGTCAAACACCCGGGCCTCCCGCCCTGCCAGCCCCGTAGGCCGTTCTCCTGTGGGCACAATCGCGTAGTGGCCTGCCTGAGCCACTTGAGCTTCATTGACGACCCGAGCCAATGGCAGGGGCTTTTTCAGGACCTCCTCCGCGAAGCGATAGTCTTCGAGCGCCGTCAGTTTTCGCACGCGTTCCGGCAAGGTCCCAGCGATTTCCGCGGTGACATAGCGGCTATCAGTCCGCGGGTAACTGACCAGATGCCGGTCGTACAACATCTGGGCGGCGTCCAAGGTTTGCTGCGCGGTAAGGCTGTACCGGCGGTTGGCCTCCTTTTGCAAATCGTTGAGCGAGAACAGATGGGGCGCTTCCAGCCGCACCATTTTTTGCTCCAGCGACTCAATCACCCCCGGCGTTCCCGGGTTGACCCGCGCCAAGAGGCGGGCTGCGGTCTCGGCATCGGGAATGCGATCGGGATGCTCCCGGTCGGTGCCTTGCCACACCCCCTCATAGCGTCCTTCGGCGGCATTAAACGTCACCGACAACTGCCAAAAGGGCGTGGGCGTAAACTCTTCGATGGTGCGATCCCGGTCAAAAATCAGCCGCAAGGTTGGCGTTTGCACGCGACCCACACTAAGCGGCCGACCCGGGACCGCATGCTTAAGAGAAAACGCCCGAGTGGCGTTCAAACCCACAAGCCAATCAGCCTGGGCGCGCGACTCGGCCGCATGGGCGAGCGCATCGTAAGCGCTCGCCGGTTTCAGGCGCTGAAAGGCGCGGAGAATGCCAGTCGCGGTATTTTCCGAGAGCCATAGGCGTTGCACCGGCTTTCTCAAACCGACAAATTGCACAATATAGCGAAAGATGAGTTCGCCTTCGCGGTCGGCGTCCGTGGCACAGACCACCTCATCGGCTTGGCGCAAAAGCTTGGAGACAACCGTCAATTGCGGTTTGGACTTGGCAATGGCGGTCAGTTGAAATTGTTCGGGAAGCATGGGCAAGCTCCCCCACTTCCAGGTCTTCCAGGCAGGGTCGTACGCTTCGGGAGCGGCCAATGTCACTAAATGGCCAAAGGCCCATGTAATCGTGTCTGATCCAACCGTCACATAGCCCTCATGCTTCTCCCCGCGCCCTAGGGCACGGGCAATATCCAACGCCACGCTCGGTTTTTCCGCGACAATGCAACGCATCCCACTCACTCCTCGTGGTCCCAGCATGACCGGTTTTTCACAAAGACTCAACCCGTGATGGGCCCAGGGCCTTGCGCGGCGGGGCCTTCCGCGATTGGGAATAGACTGCGTCAAAAATCCCCGCCGAGATCCCTCATATTCGCGAGGGCTCAGCGGGGAGCCTGCCGGACATGGCTTCAGGATTCCGAGGCTTCGGCAGCCTTTCGCGTCCATCGATTCTTGTCCCGCGTTTGAAATTTCCCCATGACATCCCGAAAGACGGTGTCCAAATCCAGTCCCAAACTATTGGCGAAGGAGACCAAGACGAAGAGCATGTCCCCCAGTTCCATGGCGATCGAACCCTCCGGCTCGCTGGGCTTTTTCCTTTTCGGCCCATAGACATGGTTGACTTCGCGGGACAATTCGCCCAGCTCTTCCGCCAACCGGAGCATCATCACCTCAGGCGAGAAATAGCCTTCCTGAAACTGACTAATCCACGCATCAACGGCGGCCTGCATCTCTTGAATGGTCATCGAGCGGCATCCGGTGAGGTAAACCAGCGGGGGAACGCTCGATAGTATTCTTCCGGCACCTGCACCGTGTCGCCCAAGTGCAATGCAGCACTGTTGGCCCAATAGGCATCTTTCAAAAGACCGCGGGCTACAGCGATGATGTCAGCCTCCCCACGCTCCACGGCCGACTGCGCCAAGTCAAAGGACTCCAGGCGTCCCACCGCAGCCACTGGCACGTCCAGCGTCTTCTTTAATTCTGCGGCATAGGGAAGTTGATAGCCGGGATAGTCGCGGATGCGCACCACCGCATTGCCGCCCGTGGAGACATCGAACATATCCACGCCGTGATCCCGATAAACGCGCGCCATCTTCAGTAAATCCGCAAAGCGATACCCCTCTTCGGTGTATTCAGTGGCCGAAAGGCGCATCAGCAGCGGCATATCAGAGGGCATCACCGACTTCACGGCTTCGATCACCTCAACCCCAAACCGCGTCGGCTCTCCGTACTGGTCGTCCCTATGGTTGGACAAGGGAGACATAAACTGATGAATCAAATAGCCGTGCGCTCCATGCAGCTCCAGCGTGTCGACGCCGGCCTCCACCGCACGGCGGGCCCCTTCCCGGAAAGCCTCCACGAGCCGATGCACTTCATCCGTGGTTAGCGCGTGCGGAACACGGTATTTGTCGGAAAAGGCGATCGCCGACGGCGCTTCCGGCCGAAGTTCTGGAGACTCCGCCTTGCGCCCCGCATGAGCGATTTGGATGCCGATTTTCGCGCCGTATTGGTGGACCTGATCGATGATGCGGCGGAAGGCTGGAATCTGGGAATCATCCCAAATGCCAAGATCGTACACCGTAATGCGGCCGTCCGGGACCACATCGGTCATTTCCATCATGACCAATCCCACCCCGCCGACAGCCCGCGAGATGTAATGAACATAGTGCCATTCGTTGGGAGCGCCATCTTGATCCCAGACCGAGTACTGACACATCGGGGACATCATGATGCGATTCTTTAGGGTCAGCCCCTTCAATGTATAACCATCAAATAGTCCTGCCATTTCTCTTCACCTCGGTCGCATGATCGTTACTTATGATATGGATGTCCCTGCAGGATCGTCCAGGCCCGGTATAGTTGCTCAATCGCTACGATGTGCGCCAAGCCATGCGGCAACGTCAATGGAGACAATGACCATCGCCATTGGGCACGCTGCCTCACCGCATCGCCCACCCCTAGGCTTCCCCCGACCACCAGCACGACCGGCCGGCTCGCGTCCCGCCATTCCCGAAGACGGTCCGCCAACCCTGGGGAATCCACCATTTCACCAGCAACATCTAAGAGGATAACAAAATCTTGGACATTTATCCGACCCAAGAGCCGTTCCTGCTCCTTGGCGAGGGCGCGTTCTTCGGTTCCCTTGCGGAACGGCTCTTCCGCTGCAACCTCCCAAGTGAACCCCAGCGGTCTCAAGCGCTTCAAATACTCCTCCAAAATCCCCACCATGCGGGCGTCACGGGCGCGCCCCACCGTAATTAGGCGAAATTGGCTCACTTTTCCTCCCCAAATGCTTTTGCAATCGCAGGAAATTTTAGCACCTATGGCAAATGATTTCTAGTTGTGACCAAAACGGGAGGCCTTATGAATACAAAAACCTGGTTGAATCGCTTCGCCCGTCCTTGGCGCCGTGATGGCGCCTGGGCTACTATCAGCGCCCTTGTTTTTGCGGCTTTGCTGCTTGTTCCCCCGCTGTTGACCCGAATTCTGGTCAACCGTGTCCTCATCGGGGATCACGTGGCGTTGCTGTGGCCGCTAATCGGCGCCGCCATCGGGTTTTCCATCCTGCGTGGGATCAGCGGCTACGCCCAAGCCTATCTCTCCGAGCGCATGGGCCAAGGGGTACTGAGAGCAGTCCGGCAAAGCCTGTATCGTCATTTGACCGGCCTGTCCTTTACCTACTACGACAATGTCCAAACAGGGCAATTGATCAGCCGCCTCACCTCCGATGTGGAGTGGGTGCGCATGTACTACTCCAACTTTTATACCCAAGGCGCCAACGTGGTGTTCACCTTGGCCTTTATTATCCTGGCCATTTCGGTGCTTGATTGGCGTTTGGGGCTGCTGCTCCTGATCCTGATGCCGCCGCTGGCACTTTTGATACGCGCTTTCGATACCCGCGTGCGGCCAGCTTTTCGCCAAATCCGTGCGCAATTTGCAGTGATGACGACCCAACTCCAGGAAACCGTCTCGGGTGTGCGGGTTGTCAAAGCCTTCGCCCAAGAGCCTAGAGAAATGAAGACCTTCGACGAAACCCTGGATGTGCTCTTCGATCGGAACATGACATCGACGCGGTTGTGGTCCACCTACTTCCCCCTGTTTGATCTGTTGGGCGGCATCTACGGCGTACTTGTGTTTCTCTATGGTGGATACCAGGCGATTCATCACACCATATCCGTCGGCACGCTGGTCGCGGTAGCGGCCTATGCGCTGATGCTGGTGCAACCGCTGCGACAACTGGGGCAGGTCCTCAACTTGGCGGCTCAGTCCGGAGCAGCCGGTCAGCGCCTCTTCGAACTATCGCAGGTCGAGGCCGATATCGCACCACCCCAGGATCGGACCCCCTATCGCCCGGAGCAGGTGGAAGGAACTGTGGAATTCGAGAATGTGCACTTCGGATACAGTGCTGATGGGATTCCCGCGCTCACGGACATTACCCTGAAAGTGCCCGAAGGTCGATCCTTAGCCATCTTGGGAGGCACCGGCAGCGGCAAGACCAGCCTCGTCAGCCTGATTGCGCGGCTCTATGACGTTAGCAGCGGCCGCGTGCTGGTCGATGGCGTGGATGTGCGCAACTGGGATCCGGTGCATCTGCGCCACCACATCGGCTTTGTTCTCCAAGAAAGCTTCCTCTTTTCCGCCAGTGTCCGCGACAACATTGCCTTTGGCCGACCTGACGCGACGCTCGAGGAGGTGATGGAGGCCGCCCGCGTCGCCATGGCGGACGAATTCATCCGTGACCTGCCCTATGGGTACGACACGGTTGTTGGCGAGCGCGGGGTTGGGCTTTCGGGCGGACAACGGCAGCGCATCGCGATTGCCCGCGCGCTCTTGGTGAACCCCCCCATCGTCATTCTTGATGATGCCACCGCCAGCGTCGATCAAGAAACCGAAGCCGCCATCCAGGAAGCGATGGCCCACCTGCTGGCTGGACGAACCGCCATTGTCATCGCGCACCGTCTGTCCTCATTGAAAGCCGCCGACGAAATTGTCGTGCTCGAGCACGGCCGCATCGCTGAACGCGGCACACACAACGACTTGGTTCTGCACAGCGGCATCTATCGTGAGATTTTCGAAGTGCAGTACCGTGACCAAGAGCGCATTCGAGGGGGACAGTTGGCATGATAAATCGCATCGATCAAGATGAAGAGGCGGTCGAACGCCCATTTGATGGAGCCATGTTCCGCCGGCTTCTGGATTATGTGACTCCGTATCGACGCCTGCTGGGGTTCGCCATTGCCGCCCTGTTGGTCGGGACCGGGGCCCAGCTGGCCATTCCTTACTTCACCAAAGTTGCCATTGACCAAGACATCCTGCCGCGGCACTTCCACGGCCTGATTGTCCTCGCCATCGCGCTGGCCGCCGTCTATGGCATTCGCTATGTCGCTTATCGCCTGCAGACCTTCACCATCTCTCAGATTGGCCAAGAGGTGCTGAGGGACTTGCGAAGCCAACTCTACCACCACCTGCAGGCATTGAACTTCACGTTCTTTGATCGCATTCCGGCCGGGAAAATCATGACCCGCGTGTTGTCGGACGTGTCCAACCTGAACCAGCTCTTGTCTTCGGGGCTGGTCAACACGCTGGGCAATGTGCTGACACTGGTCGGCACCGTGGTGATGATGCTGATTCTTAAGCCCACCCTGGCGCTGGTGTCGTTTCTTGTCATTCCCTTGTTGGTTGTGCTCTCCACCAAGCTCCGTCGCCAAATCGTTGAGCGCTGGCGGGTCGTCCGCCGCCGCACCTCCATTGTCAACGCCACATGGGCGGAAAGTCTGAACGGGGCGCGGGTGGTGATCGCGTATGGACGGGAAGAGGTCAATCGCCGACACTTTGGGGAACTCGCGGACAACAACTTTGTAGTCTGGCTGCGGGCGATGAGCCTTTCCGCCTTGTTCGGGCCCGCCGTAGACTTGGCCGGCACCATCGGCACCGTTGTGGTGTTTTGGTATGGCACCCGCCTATACCTCCACCACCAGATTAGCTTGGGGCTCATCGTGGCCTTCGTGTCCTATCTGTCCGGGTTTTGGGAGCCTATCAGCCAACTGGGGCAGTTCTACAACCAATTGCTGGTGGCGATGGCGTCTGCCGAACGGGTGTTCGAATACTTGGATCAAGTCCCGGAAGTGACCGACCGTCCCACCGCCCAGCGGGCGCCGCATCTCGCGGGAGACGTAACATTCCAGGACGTCACCTTCTGGTACCAGAAAAACCGTCCGGTTCTCAACCACGTCAGTTTCCACGCCAAGGCTGGTGACACGGTCGCCTTGGTCGGCGCTACTGGGGCGGGCAAGAGCAGCATTCTAAGCCTGATTCCCCGATTCTATGATGTCACCGGGGGAGCGATTCTAGTGGACGGCACTGATATTCGCGATTACACCGTTGAGTCGCTGCGCCGGCACGTCGCTTTGGTGCTGCAAGAGACATTCATCTTTGATGGCACCATCCGGGACAACATCCGCTATGGACACCCTCAAGCCAGCGACGCCGAAGTGGAGCACGCAGCCGAAGCGGTGGGTGCGCACAACTTCATTCAAGAACTGCCGCAAGGCTACGATACCCCGGTGCGGGAGCGCGGATCGCGACTCTCCTTGGGACAACGGCAATTGCTGGCGTTCGCACGGGCCATTTTAGCTGATCCCGCCATTCTCATTCTCGATGAAGCCACCGCCAGCATCGATACACGCACCGAACTGCTCGTTCAGCAGGGATTGAAGACACTGCTCAAAGGCCGCACGGCGTTTGTCGCTGCCCACAGGTTGTCCACTATTCGCGAAGCCGATCAGATATTGGTGATTGACCACGGCCAGATTATTGAGCGCGGCACCCACGACGAGCTCATTGGTCAGAAAGGCGCCTATTATCGGCTCCTTCATGCGCAATTTGCACTGGAGGCCAGCGGCGGATGGTTCCAGCCCCAAGGACGGACATTAAAGGGCTGACGGGCTGGGGTCTCATGCC
Source organism: Bacillota bacterium (assembly GCA_021820485.1). Taxonomy (GTDB): domain Bacteria; phylum Bacillota; class Sulfobacillia; order Sulfobacillales; family Sulfobacillaceae; genus Sulfobacillus_B. The sequence continues at coordinate 22,403 of JAKADO010000034.1, read as the reverse complement.
CCAGCCCTGGCATTATGAGGCTTGCTGCTTGGACGCGGGAGGGCTTTCTTGCAGCCGCAGGCTCACCTGCAGAGTCTCGCTGCCTCGCACAACCCCTACGCGAATTTCCCGACCCACAGCGGTACGCTCCAGTACGCGAATCACATCCCGCAGCCGGTGGACAGGTTGGCCGTTAATCGAGGTAATCATGTCGCCCGGCTTCAAACCGGAGCGGGCTGCCGGACCGCCGGGGGTCACTGCGACCACCAGCATGCCCAAGGACCGGTTGGGCATCGGCTGCAATGTGGCCCCTATCCAAGGGCGCCGCACCCGGCCATAATGCAATAGCTGCGTGACCACATACTGCACCGTGTCGCTGGGGATGGCGAACCCGATGCCTTCAATCCCTGCCTGGGCAATTTTGCTGGAATTAATGCCAATCAGCTCGCCCGCATCGTTCACCAGGGGACCCCCGCTGTTGCCGGGGTTAATGGCGGCATCGGTCTGAATCAGGTGATACTCCCATCCATCCCGGTACATGACCCGATCTTTGGCCGAGATAACGCCAACCGTTACCGTATGAGTCAGCCCCAAGGAGTTGCCAATCGCCACGACAAGTTGCCCGGGCTCGATGTGGGCCGACCGGGCGAATTGGATGGGAACCAAGTTGTCGGCGTGAATGCGGATGACAGCGAGATCGGTCGGCGGATCCACACCGACTACACGCGCGCGAAAGCGCCGCCCATTGGACAGAATGACGGTTAGGGAATCCGCGCCCTGAACCACGTGATAGTTGGTGACAATATCGCCTTGGCGATTGAGGATCACCCCAGAGCCCATGCCTTTCATCTGTTCCCGATTGCCCTCAATCCGGTTGTTCAGCACGACCACGACTGACGGGGCAACGCGCTTGGCCACCTGCACAACCGGCCATTGAAAGGCCGCTTTCTGCGGCTGTGCTGTAAAAATGGTCATTAGCCACGCACCCACCAAAAGTCCAGCTATTCCTACGATGATCGTTTTGATGCGCTTCCCCAAAGCCGAGCCCTCCCGTCTAGGACAACGTATGAAAAGGGTTGGCCCTTTAGACTAAAGCTGGGGGCCGGCTAGAGGCGATATCCGCTCTTTAGCGCATGGCGGATGGAGGTAAGGAATGGCCGCCGAAATCCCCTGGGAGAGGCAGGGATCGAAAAAGAATTTCGCGAATCTCTACTCACATTGACGATGCAGGCGAGGTGGTCATTTGAAGACGCATGACGTGGCTCTGGGTAACGGAGCGCACATGCAGGTGGAAGACGCGGGCACAGGTCCCGCCATGATGCTCTTGCATGCAGGAGTGTCGGAACGCCATATGTGGGATCCGCAGTGGGAGTGGCTTTCGCACCACATGCGGGTAATGCGCTGGGATTGGCGAGGGTTTGGCGAAACCCGGCACGTACCCGGTCCGTTCAGCTACGCGGACGATGTGGTTCGGGTCATGGATGCCCTGGGTGTCTTAAAGACCCGTCTTATGGCATGTTCTTTTGGTGGGAGCACCGCCATCCAGGTCGCGCTCGAACACCCCGATCGCATCGAGGGACTCGTGTTGGTCGGTTCAGGGGTGCCCGGCTACTTCCCCGAGAATCCGCCCGAGGTCGAAGCGCTCTTTTCCGAGGCCGATGCCGCGTTTGAACAAGGAGACAGTCCCCGCGCGCTCGCCCTCATGGAGCGCCTCTGGCTGGTCGGACCAAATCGTCGTCCCGAGGACGTCGACCCGAACTACCTCACTCGCGCCCGGGAACTCCTGCTCCGAGCCGACCAACCTCAAAACGGCGCCATCTCTCAAGATCGCGAATTTGTGGCCACCGATCGATTGGCGGAAATCCAGGTCCCGCTTCTGGTCATCGTCGGAGATCACGACGTGCCCGACATCATCAGCACAGCACATCACCTCGCGCAGCACTGCCCCCAGGCGGAGCTTCATGTCCTGCACGACGCGGCGCATCTTCCAAACCTAGAACGGCCCGCCGAGTTCAACGCCATATTAAAAGAATGGCTCGCAAAAACGGTCCATTGACTACGTCAAAAGGGACCCACATCTGGGCCCCCTCGAACTCTCGCGGCTTATGCATTGCGGCTCATGAGTCGGGGCATGCCCGCGCCGCCATAACGCCTCCATGGGTCACCGCCAGCACGGGCTCGGAACCGAGGCGCGCGGCCGCGTTCCAATTATGCCGGGCGCTCAACCAACGTCGCGATGCCCTGGCCCACGCCAATGCACATGGTCGCGAGTCCACGGCGCGCTCCACTCGCCTGCATGCCATATAGCAGCGTGGTAAGAATTCGCGCACCGGACCCGCCCAACGGATGTCCCAAGGCAATGGCCCCGCCGTGACGATTGACGATGGCCGGGTCAAAAGGCAAGTCGTGCAGCACCGACAGTACTTGGGCGGCGAACGCTTCGTTCAACTCGACCTGCTCCACGTCGTCCACCGTCCATCCAGCGCGCGCCAGCGCCTTTTGCGAGGCCGGCACTGGACCGTAACCCATAATCGCGGGATCGACCCCGGCAACGCCGGTTCCCTTAATAATTCCCAATGGCTCGAGTCCATGGGCTTCTGCCACATCCAATGCCATCAGAACCACCGCGGCAGCGCCGTCATTAATGCCGGATGAGTTGCCTGCTGTGACCGTACCACCGGCTCGAAAGGCCGGCTTCAACCGTGCCAGCTTCTCTAGACTGGTGTCCGGGCGTGGGTGCTCGTCACGGGTGACATAACTCACGGCGCCCGTTTTGGGATCGGTGATGGGAACTGGGACAATCTCCCTGTCGAAGTGGCCGGAATCCTGGGCCTTCACCGCCAACTGATGCGAACGCAGCGCCCAGGCGTCCTGGTCCTCTCGCGCTATGTGGAACCGTTCCGCCAAATTTTCAGCGGTTTCTCCCATCGAATAAGGATGGTGCATGGCGGCTAGCTTAGGGTTGACCAAACGCCAGCCCAGCGTGGTATCGAACAGCTGCTGATTTCCCGAAGGGAAGCCTCCGGCTGTCTTCGGTAGCACAAACGGCGCCCGGGTCATCGACTCAACGCCTCCAGCCACGATGATGTCGGCGTCACCCGCCTTAATGGCCTGGTATCCGCGGTTGACCGCCTCTAAGGAACTCCCGCACAAGCGATTGAACGTTGCCCCCGGAACCGTGACCGGAAAGCCCGCCAACAACAGCGCCATTCGGGCCACGTTGCGGTTATCCTCACCGGCTTGATTGGCTGCCCCCAGCAGCACGTCATCGATGCGTTCCGGATCAAGATGAATATCATCAACCACCTGCCGCAACACCAACGCAGCCAGGTCGTCCGGACGGACGTCCTTCAACACACCGCGATGGCGTCCAATCGGGGTGCGCCGTGCTGCCACTATCGCCACGTCTCGCATTAATCCCTCTCCCTTTCCACGAGTGAACTTCCAACCTGGGCGCGGATCCATGGATGCGGGCGAAACCGCGGTCCGAACATGTCCTCCAACGCCCGCAATCCCCAATAGACAGACGGCCACCCAAACAGATCCGCCCATTCCAACGGGCCTTTGGGATAATTGAGACCCAAGCGTACCCCGCGGTCAATATCTTCGGGACGAACGCCTTGTTCAAAGAAGGCGACGGCCTCGTTGATGATGGGCAATATTTCCCGGGAAAAGACCAGGCCGATGGCATCCTTCACCGCCACAAATCGGCGCTCGGGCCACATGCGGCTGAGGATCTCCACCTCATCGCGGTTCTCAGTCACGACGGTTTGCACAGTCCCGCCCGCCAACGCCAAAAGGGGATCGTAGCCGACCAAGGCAGGGCCATCTGGGATCCAGACACGCTGGGCCGCGATAAGCGCTGTGGTCGACGCCGTCAGCACGGTCTTCACCCCAACTTCCGCCAGTCGGCGAAGCCGAACTTGTTTTTGGGCCAAAGGACCGGTCGACCCCTCAATAACCCAAGGGGCCCCGGCCGCACGATCCCAATCGTCATCCGAGAGGCCCTCGACTGGGACCGCGGCCCCGGACTGCCAGACCTTCAACTCGCGCTCGGTGCCGCCTAAAAAATACGCGTAATTACTCATAGCGATAGAACCCCCGCCCGCTCTTTCGACCCCAGGTGCCGCGTTCCACGAGCTGCTCCTGCCAAGGATGGGGGCGATATCGCTCATCCCAATAGGTCTGCTCGTACACAGACTTTGTCACCGAAAGATTGACATCAATGCCGACCAAATCCATGACTCGGAAGGGTCCCATAGGAAATCCAGCGCCTTCCATGACGTCGTCCACCACCGCAAACGTCGCCACACCCTCATCTGCCATGCGCAGGGCTTCCAAGTAGTACGGGCGGGCTACCCGATTGACCAAAAATCCCGGCCGGTCCGGGACAACCACGCCGGTCTTCCCCAATCGGCGTGTGAGTTCACGCGCAGAGGCCAGATAGGCGTCGGACGTGTCCAATCCGCGGATAATCTCCACCAGAGCCATGCGTGGGACAGGATTAAAGAAATGCAAACCGCCAATGCGTTCGGGAAATCGGGCGGCCCGGGCCTGAAGCCGACTGATGGCGATTGAGGACGTGTTGCTGGCAAGCCAGACCGATTCCCCATACCGTTGGTCGAGATCTTCAAAAATGCGCTGCTTCAAGGCCAGCTGTTCCGGTGCAGCCTCAATCACCCAATCGACGTCCTGTGTGGGACCCGAGTCCGCGAGCGCCAAGCGGCTGATATAGGTCGCCAGCGGCTCCGCGAGGCGGCCTTTCTCAATTCCGCGCTGAAGGCTCTTTTGTATGCGTTGGTAAGCTCGCTGCCGAGCCGCAGGATCAGGATCGGTCAGCACCACATGCTGACCTTGAATAATCGCAACCTCCGCAATGCCAGCGCCCATCGTGCCCGATCCAAGCACCACAATGGTCATCCTCAGCGCCCCCGGAACTGAGGAACTTGTTTGGTGAAGAAGGCTTTCACCGCTTCGGCGTGATCTTCAGTACGCGCCGCTTCGATTTGAAAGTCCTTTTCGCGTTCCATGGCGTCATTGAGGTCATGGGAGGCGCCCCAAGCGATGCCGCGCTTAATCATGCCCAAGGCCAAGGGTGGTCCTGACGCCAGACTCCGCGCCAAGGAATATGTTTCTTGCTCGAGTTGCTCTTTGGGAACCAATCGGTTGATGAGCCCCCAATTCAAGGCGGTTTGGTCATCCACCATCATACCGGTCATGGCCATCTCGAGCGCTCGAGAATAGCCAATCAGGCGAGGCAGGAAATAGGTGGATCCCGAGTCGGGAACCAGTCCGATGCGGACAAAAGCTTGAGAGAATCTGGCGCCTTCCGCGGCAACCCGCAAATCGCAGGCCAGCGCCAACGACATCCCAGCACCTGCCACCACCCCATTAATCATGGCAATGGTGGGTTTCTCGAGCGTGGCCAGCTTACGTATGAGGGGATGGTAGAATTGGTCAAGGTGAGCGCCGATATCCCGTTCACCGGCGGAGTCTTGGAACGATTTGAGGTCTTGCCCGGAGCAAAAGCCACGTCCCCGGCCGGTCAGCACCAGGACCCGCACCTCAGGGTTTTTCTCCACACTTTTGACGGCGTCTGTCAGTTCCTTCAGCAGGCCATCGGTGAGGGCGTTCAACGTTTCCGGACGGTTGAGCGCAATCGTGGCGACGCGCTCGGCCACCTCAAGCTCCAACCATTGATATGAGTCCATCTCTGTCCTACCTTTCTGTCCGCCTAAGACGGGTCAGACAGCGCCTGCATCCAGATCCCCGTGCGATAGGCAGCTTTTTCAATCAATGCCGGCAACATGCGATGCACCTCTTTCGCGGTGCGCGGCCGGTCCAAAATGGAATACAGTCCGGTTAACCCAGAGTCATAGAGGTGAGTGCAATCAGGGCGCATGTCGATGGTGAGTGCGATCGCTGGCACGCCGGCGTCGCGGGCCAACCCCGCGACGAAACCTACGGTTTGATAGTCCGACTGACGACTGAGTTCGGCGCTTCCCGTGAGCACCCAGTCCACATTCCAGACCGTCTCACGCAAGGTGCCAAGAGCCGTCAAGTACTCGGCGCCCAATTGGAATTGCGCTCCCAAAAATGCGAGCGCCATCCCCAAGCCTCCACCCACGCCCGTACCGGGGAGTTCCCGGAGTGGCAACGCGACATGCTCCGCCAGCGAGTCCACAAACCGCATGGCTGCCGTTTGCAGTCCTCCATGAATCAAGTCTAGTCGAAAATCCTCTTGTTGGACACGCATATCCCAATTGGTCATCTGGTCGGTCAGGGCCAACAACGGGATGGACGGCGGTTGCAAGCCGGAAAAATCGATGTAATCCAGTCGCAGCAACTGGCGCAAACCAGAATTTAATGGTTGACTGCCCGCGTCAAAGGGTTGTACGCCAAACATTTGCAAAAGTCCCATCCCGCCGTCAACAGCCAATACGTCGCCCAAGGCAACGGCAATGCGACGCGGCCGATGCCGAATCAGACGATGGATCATCAGCGCCAAGGGGGCACTGTCAGTATATGTATGCTGAAGCTGGCTTGGGCCATCGGGGTTACCCAGCGCGTCTTTGGCGTCAAAAATGGCTGTGCCGTCCGGCAATAGGCCCCATTTGACCTCGCGCACGTGACGATTGGGCAGGGTGATGGATTCATGGTGAACACGGCCTTTTGCGGCACGGGCGGCCAGATCCGTCGTGCCCGAACCACCGCTAGCCAAGGGATACATCAGGACTTCAAATTGGGGAGATACTCGCTGTAAACCGCGCGCCATCGCTTGGGCAACGGCTTGAGCTTTCATGGTGGGGAAAAATCGTTCGGGCGCTACTAAAATTTGTGTCATTGCTTCGTGCCCGTCATGATCAACATCATCTCGTTCTCCAACGAACGTGGGTAATCTCCAACAATATAAAATGGAGCTGGCGGTCGGACTTGAACCGACGACCTACGGTTTACGAAACCGTTGCTCTACCGACTGAGCTACGCCAGCAATCGACTTGCATTATACTATGACCTTCTGATGCGGTTCAAGAGTAAATGCCTGCCACTGAAGCCATCTTGAACACCATTCGCCATGGGCTCGTTTTCTTGTCGTCTATTTTGCGGCTAGAATGAAGGAAACTTGGGAAGGAGGCGACAGCGTTGAACCAAGATTCCACCGTGACCATCAACCGCGCGCAACATGACAAAAAGAACTCCGCCGAGTGGGAGATTGCGGAAACGTGGTCCAAATTTTTATATCCTTTTTTGTTCACCCATCGCCTCAAGCCCCATATCCACTCGTGTGGCCAGGATTTTGCGGAAGCGCTGGTTGCCGACCCGAAACATCCGGACGTCTGGGTGGAGACCGCATTCCAACCGCGCGAGCTGGAAAACATGCTTCCCTACGTCAAGGAATATCTTCAACTGCCCACCAATCATCAACGTTTTGAAATGTCGAGCGCCAGTGTCGACCCGAACGCCCTATTCGTGTTTTCTTCTCATAGCGGGCGGCCCCTGGCATTTCACATTACCGACATTGTGCTGCATGTCTTCTTTAACGGTGTGGCATGCTTGGCCATCGATGTTCGTCCCGTGGCCGAACCTCCTTCATCCCTGACAATCGAGGACGTGGAGTGGGTGAACGCGCAATTGGCCTCCCTGGTTCGGGACACGCCCTTTCAACTGGTGGATCAAGACAATTGGGCACGGCACCCCAATCACTTCAGCATCGCCAACATTTGCCGCGAACGGCAGCAATTGACCATGCGCGAGCTGATTGACGACTTATTGGCCAGTTTCTACAGCCCCGACAGCCTGCTTATGCTGACTCCCATGGCAGACCGATTCTTGCCCATTTATGGGGCGCTTTTGCTTAGACCCTCGGATCGCGCCAATACAGAGACTCTGGACGAGCAGTTCTTTGAATTTGCCCAGCACCACCTGACCATTCTTCGCAAAACCTTTACACCAAACAACATCAGTACCTTCTCCCAAATTCACTTGGAGGATTCCAGCCACCACTATATGCCGTATCATAATGTCATTCATAGCCAAAGCTTGGATGGCGGGTTTATCCTGGCCTATGACAATGGATTGCACCATTTCTCGGGCAGCCCGGCCCGAGCCATGGAATCATTCCGCACCAGCTATTTCTACATGATGCTGATACCGTTTCATCAGCGATTGAGCATCCTGCGCTACGCCATGGCCGCAGCCCACGCAGGACTCTCACGCGAACGCGGGGCGGAGCTGCGCAAGCTGAGGGAAGAGATTTATGACTTCACGTCCCGATGCTACTTCAGCCAGGCCTCCGTGAGCGAAGAACGCAACCATATCTATCAGCGGTGGCAGCATGAATTCCATGTGGTGCGGATGTACAATGACCTCAAGGAAGAAGTGCACGATATTGACAATTACCTGGCTGACTTGGAGCGCGAGCGGGAGAATGAACTGCGTGACAAGGCGGTGCGGCGTGATTCGCGCAACATGCAGTTGTTTGGGCTGGTCACCTTAATCTTTTTGCCGGTGACCCTGTTGCTGTACGCCATTCCCGACATTCCCATCCTCAATCGCTGGATTAACTTCAGCCATTTTCCCTTGCGCTCCTTGGCGGTTGTCCTCGGCATGGTCGCGTTTGTCATTACGCTTTTATTAGCCATCTTCCGTTATCTCAGGCGAGGGCGCCGAACGTTGGACCGATTCAAATGACCCGGCCGGTCAGCCGCCGGATCGGTCCCGACCATCATGGCTTCAGACTCCGAAGTCCGCATCGGTGCGATGACGTCATTCCCCGTGGGACGAAAGCCGGAGGTCCTCAGCATCCCGTGTGTGCAGAAGTGCCTCCACCACCCGCTGAAATTTGTCGGGTTCTTCCAAGAACGGGTAATGGTTGCTTGAGGCGAACTCCGCAAGATAGGAGCCAGGTATGAGTTGATGCATCTCCTCCGAGCACCAGAAGGGGCATTGGACATCATGCCGACCGCATGCCACTAAGACAGGAAGATGGATGTTGGCCAGGCGCGTCCGCACGTCGAATGCCGAAAAATCCCACGCGCTGAAGTATTCCAGCCGAGATGGCGCCAGGCGCTTGGTCACTCGACCGTCAAAATACCGGTCATAGTGTTCCGGTTGATAGAGGGACAGTTCCGTACGCTGGCGGGTCAGCCGTTGCCGCTTGGTGTCTGGCAGCCTGGGGTCCTTCAGCTGTTCCAGCAGTTGCTGCATCCGGCCAAATTGCGGATGGTCCGGATGGTATATGCAATCCTTCCGCTGATTGTAATGGTGCGATGCAGCGGCCCCCGCCACAATGAGGGCGCCTAGGGACTCCGGATGCGCCAGGGCATATTTCAGCCCCAGCATTCCGCCGGTGGAATGGCCCGCATAATCCCATGCCGCCACCCCCAGCGCAGCGCGGATGGCGTCCAAATCATCCACCGCCATATCCATGCTGAGTTCTGTCTGGTGCCGGACCCGAGGCGAATTGCCCGCATCGCGAAGATTCACCAGATATACGGTCCGCCAGCTGAGAAAGGCATGGGCGAAGTGATCCCCAGTTTGGTTGAACGCAGAATAGAGATGGGTCACGCATAAGGGCTTCCCATCGCCGTTCCTGAATACTTCAAAGGTTCCCCGAGGCGTGTCCACCTTCAGGGGTTCCCAAACTTCCGTCACGTGACTCCTCCCGCATCATTTGTGTTCCTCGACTCGCACCGAGAGTTTCCCGGGAAATAACCATGGCCCAGGTGGCCCCCCACCATCCTGACGGGCCTCGCAGCGGAAGCCCGTCAGGGAAATGGCTAGTGGTGGAAGGGTTTCTGCACTGTCAACTGCGGCGGCAAGGGGTAGCTCAAGCGCTCAAGGTGATCCACAGCACGCTGGAGGTCGTCCAGAAAGAGATGCGCCAAGTCCAGGGAGAAACTGTTGCGAACCACCACCCGCATGATGGTCTCACTCTCTTGGTTGGGAGGGAGAGGATAGGCCGGAACCTGCCATCCCCGTTCCCGCATTAAGTGCGAGAGATCATGCAGGGTCCAGTCGCTTTGGCCTGGGCGTTCGCGCTTCTTCCACGCGAATACCGGAATGTCGGAACCGTCACTGAGGAGCTCAAACATCGGCATTGTGCCAATGGCACCGGCTAAGAAATGCGCCACATCCTGGCAGGACTTTTGCACTTGATAGTAGCCTTCGCGCCCCAGCCGAAGAAAGTTGTAATACTGCAGCAACACCTGAGCTCCGGGACGGGAGAAGTTGAGCCCAAACGTCGGCATGCTCCCGCCAAGGTACGAGACCTCGAATACCAATTCCTTCGGCAAGGCGTCGCGGTGGCGCCAAATGGCCCAGCCGAGCCCCGGGTACACGAGACCGTACTTGTGTCCAGAGGCATTGATGGACTGAACTCGCGCCAATCGAAAGTCCCAGAGCAAGTCCGGCTGCAGGAACGGCGCTATAAAGCCTCCGGACGCCGCATCCACATGGACCGGAATATCGATGCCCGTCCGCTCTTGGAATTGGTCCAACGCCTGGCAGATAGCCTCGACAGGCTCATAAATGCCCGTATAGGTGACGCCCATGACCGGCACAACCCCTATGGTATTCTCGTCCACCGCCTCCAGCACCCCTTCCGGAGTGAGATGCGGCCTTTCCGGCGTCACGTTCACGTAGCGGGGCTCCACTTCAAAATAGGTCGCGAACTTTTCCCAAACCACCTGCACCGCTGAGCTGAAGACGATGTTAGGATGCTCGGTCGACTTGCCGTCCTGACGACGCCGATTTTGCCAACGGCGCTTCAAGGCAAGTCCACCGAGCATGCAAGCCTCGGATGAGCCCGTCGTGGACACGCCAATCGCTTCGTGGGAATCAGGGGCATTCCATAAGTCTGCCATAATCCGAATGCAGCGGTCCTCGATTGATGCGGTTTGCGGATATTCGTCCTTGTCAATCATATTTTTATCGGCTGTCTCAGCGTAGAGCTTCTGAGCCTCAGGCTCCATCCAGGTTCCGACGAACGTCGCCAAATTGAGGCGTGCATTGCCGTCCAAGGCAATTTCATCATGCACAATTTGATAGGCGGTTTCCGGGAGCAAACCGTGCTCTGGCAGCCGATAGCGCGGAACGGACGACTCGCCGCGCCGAGCGTACAGCGGGTTAATGTTGATTTCGTCCAAGCGGTGTGGGTGCGAATGGTGGGGTCTCCAACTCATCAAATCCCTCCTTAATGGAATTCAGGTTCATCCTCATGTCGACCGGATGAACGCCTCCATTATACCGCGTATGGCAAATCCCTCCAGTTGGATTAGGACGAGCGGGAGAGATAGCCAGGTTTCAATTCGCTTTGATGGGTATATTCAAGCAGCTTTTTTACCGTAGCAGGCGTCGCCGTACCGCTCGGTTCCAGGCCAACCATGGTCTGAAATTTCTTGACCGCCTGCGCGACCTCCGGAGTGAAGACGCCGGATTGCGTGCCGGGATACACGCGCGCCAATTGCAGCAATCGCTGAAGCTCCACCACGTCCTGCCCAATCGCATGAAGCTTCAAGGGACGCTTAATGCGGGTGTAGGGAGTGATCCCTTCGATAATCACCGGGGTATGAAGACTGACCAGCGCGTACACTTGCTCGACGTCGCGATTGTACATGCGAAAGCAGCCATGGGAAGCGACCGTACCCACCGACCCCGGGTTGTTGGTGCCGTGGATGCCATAAATGCCCCAAGGCGTAGACAGGCGCATCCAGCGGGTCCCAAATCCGTCACCCCAGACAGCTTTTTGGGTAATATAGAACTCCCCACGGGGGCTAGGGGTATGGGGCTCGCCGACAGCCACGGGATACACCTGAAACAGTTTATTGTTGCGATAGAGATACAACCGGTGCTTGACCACATTGATGACGATTTTGGTATTCACGGCGCTTGCAGCGCTGGCAATGCGTGTGTCTCCCCAAAGGCCGGCGACCCCAGTGATGAGAAGCCATGCCAGTGCAACCGCAAGCAGAAATGGGATCACGAGGCGCCTCATAAGGTAACCTCCCAGCTCGCCCATAATGTGGCCGCAAGCCAGAAGGCTGCCATGACCTTTGCCGTGGGAAAGTCCAAAAGGGACCAGACGGTGCCCGATCCAAACCACAAGGTAAAGGAACCCGCCGGCATCACCACGACCAACAACGCGGGAACGCCATGCACCAAAAGACGCAAGCGGTCCACACGGATGGCCACTCCCTGCCGCGCATAGCGCCAGAGACGCCATCCTTCCACCATGCCTAGCACGGCAATCGGCCAAATCACCATTTGCAGCACCATCCACTCGGGCCGTTCGTCAATGGGCAAATCGCGAAATCCCCAGGTTAACACCATTAGGCCAAGGACCATCAATACGGCCGATGCCCACATTACGACTCGACGCGCCATCGCACCCTTCCCCCCTTACTCCCGGACGCTTCAAAGACCCCGTTCCACAGCACCATATGACTCGTCCCGGGGGTCTAGACCTGGCAAACGGGACATACAGTGTCCGTAAGTGAGGATGGGAAGAAGGATGGATACATGGCGTGGCTCACCATTATTGCGGCTCTCATCATTGCGGGTCCGATGGCGCTATGGATAACCGGCGTGGGCCCAGCCCTCATGCTGGTGATAAACGTCACGGCGCTGGCCTTGACCATACGCCTCTACGCGGTGGCGACAAGCCTCGCCAAGACCAGCCGCCCGCTCCTGGCCCTGGGACTCTTGTCCGGACTGATGGGAAGCCTGATGGGGGAACTGTTGCTGCACATCGACGCGGGCGCCAACCTCGCCACGGCATTTTCCGCCTATGCGAGCTTGGGCGCACAACTCTATCGTCTAGACGTCCTAAGTCATTGGTGGCCATTCGCATTCGTCGCGTTGAACGGGCTGTTCTACGCAGGACTGGCGCTCCTCATCAGCCACTTGGTGCAATACCGCCGGCGGCTCTTAGGATTGGATGAACGGCGCTGACCAGACTAGTGCTCTTGCGAGGGCTGGCCATACCGCGAAAAGGCCTCGCGGACGGCTTGCAACTCGTCCCCCGTCAGCACTCGCGGTGCGGCCAAAAGTGAGGCATGATACTGGATCATCGCGGTCCATTCGACCTCCAGAGCGGCCTGGTGGGCTTGTTCGACGGTCTCGCCAACGGCCACGAGGCCGTGGTTTTGCAGCAAAACTGCTCGCTGCTGGGGCGAGATGGCCTCGACAATGCCTTTGGCCAGCTGAGCTGAGCCAAAGGTCGCATACGGCAGCACGGGCACCTCGTCCGCCACCCGAACCATTTGGTAGTGAACCGGTTGTACAGCGCGGTTTATGGTCGACAACACCGTGGCGTAGGTGGAGTGCAAATGCACGATGCCTCCCGCCCAATCGTGGGCCCGATAAACCCCTTGATGGAATCGCCACTCGGTGGACGGAGCCAGATGGCCAGTCAATTGCCGGCCACTCTCCACGGAAAGTTCCACCATCTCGGTCGCGGTGATGGCATCCCACGGCACCCCAGATGGCGTAATCCAAAACGATTCGGCTTGACCAGCGCGCGCGCTGGCATTTCCCGATGTGCCAAAGGTTGCCGACTCCGCGCGAATTTTCCGGATGACGGACAATAGCGCCTGCATCGGATCACGTCCTTCACATAAAAAAGGCCTCGCCGCAGCGAGGAGCAAAATTGGAGCGGAAGACGGGGTTCGAACCCGCGACCTTCGGCTTGGGAAGCCGACGCTCTACCAACTGAGCTACTTCCGCGCACAGTCAAGGATAGCACAGCCCACCTAAAAACACAACTGGCGGAGGATGGATCCGCCAGTTGTGCCGCCTGCTAAAACAGCTCGCGCAAGGGAATGGTTGAGGAGCGCTCGCGGCCCACAGAGACGAGTACGACTGGAACGCCCACCACGGCTTCAATGCGTTTCAGATAGTTTTTGGCATTGGTGGGTAGATCTTCCAGCCTGCGGATCGTGCCGATGGATTCATCCCACCCAGGAAGCGTTTCATAGACCGGTTGGGCGTCGCGAAACACCCAGGCGCTGTCCGGAAACTCGGTCAATGGCCGGCCTTCGTATTCATAGGCGGTGGCAATTTTGAGCTCTTTCAAGCCATCCAGCACATCGAGGCGCGTGACCGCCAATCCAGAAAGGCCATTGATGCGGACGGCGTGTCGCAGAACCACCGCGTCCAGCCAGCCCACTCGACGGGCGCGACCAGTCGTGGTGCCGTACTCATGGCCGCGCTCGCGGATGTCGTCTCCCACCGCATCCGTCAGTTCCGTGGGGAAAGGCCCGTCGCCGACCCGTGTGGTATAGGCCTTGGCGACACCATACACCCGATCGATTTTAGTGGGACCCACGCCAGCGCCAATGGAGGCTCCTCCCGCAGAGGGATGGGATGACGTGACGAATGGGTAAGTTCCGTGGTCTATGTCCAGCATCGTACCCTGGGCGCCCTCAAACAGCACGCGTTCGCCCCGATCGATTGCATCGTTGATGATGATGGCCGTATCTGCGACGTAGGGCTTCAACGCCTGTCCATAGTCGAGAAAGGTGGTGTACAGGTCGTCGAACGCAAAGGGCTCCACGCCATAAGCACGCGAAAGGATATGGTTTTTTTCCTCCAGCACGCGGGCCAGCCGTTCCCGAAACTCTTCCGGGTGCAAGAGATCCCCGATGCGGATGCCCACGCGTGCGGCCTTGTCCATATAGGCGGGACCAATGCCGCGAAGCGTTGTGCCGATCTTTTGATCGCCGCGCCTGTCCTCGTTTACGGCGTCCAGTTTAGCATGATAGGGCATGACGACATGGGCCTTCGACGAAATGCGCAAGCGGCGGGTATCCACACCACGGTTGTTCAAGTAGGCCAACTCTTCCAACAGCACCTTGGGATCAATCACCACGCCATTGGCAATCACGCAAAGGGTGTCGGGGTAGAGAATCCCGGAGGGCACCAGATGCAGCTTAAACTCCTGGTCATTCACCACCACCGTGTGACCTGCATTATTGCCGCCTTGATGACGGACCACCACATCAGCCTGTTCCGAGAGGAAGTCTATCACCTTCCCTTTTCCTTCGTCTCCCCACTGTGCGCCGACGACAACGACTGCTGACATGACGCGCCTCCTTACCGATCGTCTGTATGAGCAATGCTTAAGAACTTGCCCACATCTTTTTTGAAGAGCAGATTGATGGTGCCGGTCGGGCCGTTGCGCTGTTTGGCGAGGATTAGCTCGGTCACATCCGGATTCTCAGCTTCCTTGGTGTAATAATCCTCGCGATACAGGAAGGCGACAATGTCGGCATCCTGTTCAATGGCTCCTGATTCCCGCAAGTCCGATAGCATCGGCCGCTTGTCGTTGCGGCTTTCCACGGCTCGGGAGAGCTGTGAGAGCGCTACCACAGGCACGTCCAACTCGCGAGCAAGCGCCTTCAGCGAACGGGAAATGTCCGAGATTTCCTGCTGGCGATTTTCCGACCGGCGCCCTTGCATTAGCTGCATGTAATCAATGATGACGAGACCAATTTGATGCTGCATTTTCAGTTGCCGCGCCTTGGCCCGCAGTTCCAAAGCGGAAATGCCCGGAGTATCGTCGATGAAAATCGGCGCTTCCGACAAATGGCCTAGGGCACGACTTAATTGTCCCCACATCTCGCCATCCAACTCTCCCGTCCGCAAGCGATGCGCCGGAAGCTCGGATTCCGCGCTTAAAAGCCGCATGGCCAACTGTTCACGCGACATTTCCAAACTAAAGATCGCCACGGCAATTTTCTCGTGTACCGCCACGTGACGGGCAAGGTTCAAACAAAGCATTGTTTTTCCCATTGACGGGCGGGCCGCCACAATAATGAGATCCGAACGCTGGAGCCCGGCCGTGAGTCGGTCCAAGTCATGAAACCCGGTTGGCACACCAACCAGCTTTCCTTTGTTCTCATAGAGCTGCTCCAAACGGTTGAAGGTCTCAATCAGGACGTCGTGCAGCTTCACCACATCGCGCTGGCCGCCCGACGTCAGGGCAAACAGTTCTTGCTGCGCCCAATCCAAGAGCTCGCGCGGCGACTGCTCGCCCTTGTAGCTTTCCGTTACCATGCGGGTCGCCGTGTCAATGAGCCGTCTCAGCGTAGCGGTTTCTTTAACAAAGTGCGCATAGTGGTCGACGTGGGCTGCAGTGGGCACGAGACCCGCCAGTTCCATGAGATAAGGGAGTCCACCCACGCGGTCCAGCAGGTTCTGTTGCCGCAGCTCTTCGCCCACCGTGACGACGTCCACCGGCTGGGCACGATTGACTAGGTTAAGAGCGGCTTCAAAAATCAGTCGATGCGCGTCTTGGTAGAAGTCTTCCGGGATTAGCATCTCTACCGCGCGCATCATCGCATCCGCGTGAATCAGGATGGCGCCAAGGACCGAGACCTCCGCATCCGGACTCTGCGGAGGCATTCGATTGAATGGTACGCTCACAAAAGCACCTCTCGCAACACGTCATCCACCGTACGAATCAAAACCACCTCTGGACCATCAGCCAGCCGCGGAAGGTCGGTCTGATTGTCGATCGGCACCAAAACACGTTTCAACCCCGCTTGGCTGGCCCCGAAAATCTTTTCCGGAATGCCGCCCACGGGTTTCACCCGACCGGATAATGATAGTTCTCCTGTCATGGCCGTGTCCAATCGCACCGGGCTATTGGTCAAGGCGCTGTAGGCAGCCACAAAAATCGCCACTCCTGCGGAGGGACCATCAATATTGCCGCCGCCAATGACATTGATGTGAATGTCGTATTGCGATAAGTCCCGGCCCGTAACTCGCCTCAGGCAAGCTTCGGCGTTGAAGACAGAGTCCTTGGCCATGCTGCCCGCGGTGTCGTTGAAGTGCCATCGACCCCGGCCATGCTCATGGGCCGGGAAGGCCGCAGCCTCGATTTCAAGCACAAGACCGTGATACCCGGCGACAGCCAAGCCAAAAACACGCCCGGGCTCAGGATCCCGTGTAATCGCCGGTTTGACGGGCGATAGTCGCGAACGGCTGATGACCCGTTGGATCGTATCCCGGTCAAGCACGGTAGGCCGTTCACCGACACGCAAGAAAGCTGTGGAATACCCATCCACGACCAAGGTCACCGCGCGCCGGCCCTCCAGGGTATATTGGCTAATCATCTGCGCGGCTTCGGGTTCGACCACGAGGCCCAGCTTCGTCCCCGCATCCGACACGATGCGCTCAATGTCCTCGGGAGTGAGGGGATCAAAGAAAATCTCAGCGCAACGCGAGCGCAGCGCGGGAGCAATGTCCTCAGGGTGCCGGGTCGTGGCTCCAACCAACACAAAATCTGCCGGAGCTCCGTGCTGAAAGAGCTTATGCACATATTGGGGCACGTTCCCATCTTCGGGATCGTAATACGGGGAGTCAAAGCGGACCTTTTTGTCCTCCAGCACCTTCAAAAGCTTGTTTTGCAAAATCGGATCCATTTCTCCAATTTCGTCGATGAACAGTATCCCGCCGTGCGCTTCCGTCACCAAACCGGTTTTGGGCTCCGGAATGCCGCTTTCCGCCAACTCACGGCGAGCGCCTTGATAAATCGGGTCGTGGACCGAACCCAAGAGGGGATTGGTGACCTCTCGCGGGTCCCAGCGCAGCGTGGTTCCATCAGCCTCCACGAATGGCGCTTGATCTTGAAACGGAGATTGACCAAATTTTTTGGCCGCTTCCAACACGAGGCGCGCTACGGTCGTTTTGCCGACTCCAGGCGGCCCGTAGAGCAGAACGTGCTGCGGATACGGGGACGCCAGCTTCGCCAACAGGCTCTCCATGGCCGCCTCTTGGCCCACCACTTCTTCCAAGGCGGCAGGACGGACGACGTCCAACGCGGAACCCCTGAGGCCGATCTCATCCAGCTGGGCAAGCCGTGCCAGCTTCTTCAGGGTTTCCGGCGTTTCCGGACCCCCATCTTCCTTGAGGATTTGATTGCGGATATCCCGCACGTATTCTTCATGCCGCTCCTGCATGCGTTCGGCAATTTTCTTCTCCAGTTCGTCCTCAAGACTACGACGGGCAATCATGTCCGCCAACTCGTCCTCCAATCGGCTCAAAATCTTGGGGATTTCGCGACGCGTGGGCACGTGGGTAATCCCAGGATCGTCCAAGATGAGCTTTTCGAGCGCCAACACCTTTAAGCTCAAGTCATCGGATCTCAGCTGCTTCAACGCCTGAAGCTTCCCCGCCCGCAACACCAGCCGCTCCGGTCCGTAGATTTGAATCAGGACCTGTTCGAGGGCGTCCACGCGCCGCTCAAGGCTGGTCGAGCCACGGCGCTGGCTGGGTTTGGTGCTCTGTGCTTCCTCTGACATCGTGTTTGCCCCCGTTTCTATTGTGACGATTCCGCCTCCACGCGCACGGTGATTGCCGTGGTAATGTTGGCATAGAGGTGGAGTACGGCGCGCGCTTCCCCTAGGTGCTTCATATCCTCCATCGATATCTTCTTACGATCAATAGGATGTCCCATGTTACCAAGAGCTTTCGCCACATCCGCATTGGTCACCGCGCCGAACAGACGGCTCTGGTCGCCCGCTTTGGCGCGAATGACCACCACTTGATCCTTGAGCTCTGCAGCTAACTTCTGCATGTCTTGGCGTTCTTGCTCCTCACGCTTTTGCTGGCGCTGCTTCCTATCATTCAGTTCCCGCTCGCGGCCGGACGTCGCCTCCACAGCCAGACCCTTGGGGATCAAATAATTGCGGGCGTAGCCGTCCTTAACCTCTTTCAATTCGCCCTTCTTGGCGACACCCTTGACATCCGCTTGAAATATGACGCGCATAATATCCCCTCTTTCGCCTGGTGTTCCTGGTTCCAGCCCCTAGCCGTCTCGTTGACTCAAGTATCGGACCAGTCCACTCAAATCGCCAAACCATTCTTCCAGTTCGTGATCTTCCGTGAGCGAACGATTGAGGCGTTGAATGGCCCGGTCCTCCAGCCGCGGCGGGCTAATTCCCAAACGCAGCCCCAAAGTGTAGGTGGTGATTAAGATGCCGGAGAGGGCGTCGATGACACGATCCTCCGGGCCGTTGATGAGAGCCCGAAACAAGTCGCCTTCCTCGGACAGCAATTCGGCCTTGAGCCATTCGACCGCCATCAGCTTGCGAGCCGACCCAGCATCATTAATCATCGCCGCTCACCCCTGACCTAGGATCTAAAAAGAGCACGCCACGGCGTGCTCTTTTCGCGCTTATTCAATCGTGAAAGGCAAGAGCGCCATGACTCGGGACCGCTTAATCGCTAACGTCAGCTGTCGCTGGTGTTTTGCGCAGTTTCCAGAGATGCGCCGCGGCAAAATCTTACCTCGTTCAGTAATGTAGCGGCGTAGGCGCGTTGCTTCCTTGTAATCGACGCGCTCTACCTTATCTACACAAAAGCCACAAACCTTTTTCTTGGGCCGTCGGCCACGTTCCTTACGCATGAGAGACCTCCTTTCATAAACGTGTTAGAAGGGGAGGTCATCGGGCAATTCCGGCTCGTCTCCCCCGAACCCCATATCGGGCGATCCTTGCCCATCCCGCGGACGATCGAGAAACCGCACACTGTCGCACACCACTTCGGCTGCACGACGCTTCGATCCGTCTTGCGCTTCATAACTGCGGATCTGCAAACGACCTTCAACCGCTACCAATCGGCCTTTGGTCAAATGGTTCCCCACCGTCTCTCCCAATTTGCGCCACGCCACACAGTCAATAAAGTCCGCTTCACGTTGGCCTTGCTGATTGGTGAACGGGCGGTCCACAGCCAGCGCAAATGACGCGACCGGGACTCCTTGCGGGGTGTAGCGCATTTCCGGATCGCGCGTGAGTCTCCCGATTAGCACAATGCGGTTAAGCATTCGTGACGTCCTTTCCCCTTAGTCATCCAAGCGGATGACGATGGACCGAATAACCTCTTCGTTAATGTTGAGAAGTCGGGTAATTTCGTTGGCAATGGTACCGTCGCCGTCAAAGTTTACAACCGCATAAAATCCTTCGGTGTAATCCTTAATCTCGTACGAAAGCTTGCGCCGGCCCCACTTGTCAGTCTTGTCCACCGTGCCACCAGCACCTTGGACAATTTGCTGGACCTTCTCAATGGCGGCTTGTTGGGCCTCGTCTCCGAGATCGGGTTTCAAAATGTACATGAGCTCATACTGAGCCAAATCTGTCACCTCCTCCACGGTCTCCCTTTCGGGGGGCTCTGCATCGCAACAGAGCAGGGTGGTGTGGGTTGGCACCCAAACGCGTTAAGTATAACAGGTTCGGAATATGATAGCAACGATGGCATTGCGCGGCATCAATGGCACGGAAGTGTTCCTCAAGGAACATTTTTTTCGGGAGATGCCGCGGCGTCCGCTGGAACATGCCGGCGGACAGCACGCTCAAAATCCTTGCGAGGCATCATGATGCGATGGCCGCAACCTTGACACTTCAAGCCAAAGTCAATGCCGGTGCGCCATATTTGCCACAACTTACTGCCGCATGGGTGGGCCTTCTTGAGCTCCACCATGTCATTTATTTCGTACCTGGGCTTGTCCATCCTGTTCCCTTCACATTGCCGGCCAACGGCAGGCCGGCCTGATAAATCGTTCGGGCCACCACCTCACGCAACTGATAGCCGATTTTGGCCGTGGTGGCATATTGCACGGGGGCGCTGACGGCCCAGACAACGGCGCCGGGCTGAATATCCACAACACCAAGCAGATTGACCCCCGGAATTTCGTGCTCGACTTCATCAACCATGTGTTGAAACGTCCGTCTGGCCGCCTCCGGATCAAAGTCCGGCGCAATCGGCACATTGACCGATACGCTCGTTGCTTGACGCGAATGATTCTGCACTTCCAACACCAGGCGGTTGGGCAATATGATCTCTTCTCCAGCCGTTCCCCTTAGCCGCGTGATGCGAATGCCGAGTTCCATGACGGTACCTGACAAACTTAGAGCCGGAAGTGTAATTTGGTCACCCACAGCATACTGGTCCTCATACAAAATGAAAAGCCCAGTCACAAGGTCTTGCACCAGCCCCTGGGCGCCGAACCCTACTGCCAGGCCGAGGATTCCTGCTCCCGCAACCAAGGACCCCGTGGGAATCCCGAACAGATCAAGCGCCATAATGAGGGCGATGAAGTCCACCAAATACCGCAAACCCGACGTTAAGAGACGATATAGGGTCGACCGCCGCGCGCGCCGCAGTTCATCCGCAGGTGCGCGAATCCCTTCGAGCCGGCCAATCACCCGTCGGCCTACGCGCACGATAATGGCAGCAACGAGGAAAACCAGCAGCACCTCCACCAGCCGAGATTCCCAATGAGTCGGGAGGTGGGGCAATTTCATAGATACCGACCCCCAGGGATTTTCGCGAGATGGTGGAAAAGCCCCATCAGAGTACTAGCCAGGGGTGCGCGGTGAATGGCGTGGCTGACTGGCGTGTGTCCAATCGCGGGAACTGTCATGAGCAGTGTCAAGACCAGGCCAGCCACCACACCGTGCTCAGCCAAGCCGACCACAATGCCGCCAATGCGGTTCAGAAGAGAAGCCAGACGAATGGTTCCAACACCTTGGCTGACCACGGAACCCACAGTGCGACCCACGAACTCGACCGCTCCGATAATCAGCAAAAACACCAGCAGCCCGATTAAGGAGTGGGCCAGGTGCCATGCTTGCACGCGCGCCCCGGCAATGGCCGTAGCGGGCGTCGGCAGATAGTGTTCAACCCATCGCTTGACTGGAGCCGCCGTGACCACCAAGGTGGTCAGCGGTCGCGCCATGCGCTCCGCCACAAGGACCCCGACTATGTAGCCAATTAAGCTAAATCCAACCCAGACCAGCCCCCGGCGCAGGCCATAGAGCGCACCCAACGCCAAGTAAATGAGCAAGACTAAATCCAGCCAATCCATCCCGAGATTCCCCCTATGTTTACGGGTGCTGTCCAGACCAGATTGCTAAGAGATAAGCCATAATTACAGCGATAAGGGAAGGATCGACCGGCCCGCCGCCCCGGTGCATGGCAATGTTTACGACCACCCACGCGACCAGGCCCGCGACAACTAAAAGTCCTAAATCAAAAAACAAGCGACCTACATTTATATTACCCCAACGGCGGACGATCAGACCTAGTTGGGGCCCAGCGCCGACTATCAGAAACAGCACCGGATAGGCTGCCAATGAGGCTGGAGCTGAAATGAATCCCTTCGCGACCGATGCCACCAGGAGGGGAAGAACGACAATCAGCGCTGTTCCCAATATCCGTGCCCAAGCCGGCGCTCTCTGTGCGCGTACTCTCATCGTTTAAACACCGTCAGAATGATCACCAAGCCAATCGCAGCAAGAACTATCCATATATAGGATGGCAGGGGTCGGGATCCTGGGCGTCCGAGCCGCGCTTGTCCGCGGTTTTTGCGAAATTCTTCCCGGGTACGCCGTTCGTCCAGCTTTTGTGAGCGCTTGAAATGC
>JAKADO010000033.1 GCA_021820485.1 Bacillota bacterium | reverse complement strand
CCGAGGCGGGCTTGCTGGGGCTCTCGGTCCAGGTGGGCCTGCGTGTTCTGCAAGAACTGATGGACCAAGAAGTCACCGAAATCGCAGGCCCGAAAGGTCGGCACAATCCGCAACGCACCGCCGTTCGGCATGGCGTCGAAGACGGCTACGTCTTTTTGGGGGATCGGCGGGTGCCCGTGACCCATCCCCGGGTCCGTACGACAACCGGTCAGGAAGTGCCGCTGACCACCTACCAAACCTTCCAGGATGCCGGCGTCGCGACACAGGCCATCTTGGAGCGGATGCTCTTTGGCTTAGCCAGCCGCCAACAAGGCCATGCTAACCCGGCCCTCTCGGCCGCGGTGGGCACCCATGGTCTGAGCAAAAGCGCCGTCAGCCGCCGGTTTATTCGGGCCACCCAGCAGGCCCTCGATACGTTTATGCAGCGGTCGCTGGGAGACCGGATCTGGACCGTCCTCATGGTGGACGGCATTCGGGTGGGCGGGCACCTCGTGGTCGTCGCGCTCGGGATTGACGATGCAGGCACGAAGCGCATTCTGGGATTGGCCGAGGGAGCGACGGAAAATAGCGCCGTCGTCAAGAGTCTCTTGACAGACTTAATGGAGCGTGGATTCACGATTCCTGAAGGCCACGGGCTTTTGGCGGTGATTGACGGCGCGAAAGCCCTCGCCAAAGCCGTGCGCGAGGTGTTTGGCGACCGCGTCCACATCCAACGTTGTCAGATCCACAAAACCCGGAATGTTTTAGACCATCTCCCCGAGTCCATGCAAGCGACCGTGCGGTCGCGACTGCGCAAAGCCTACCAAGAGGCGGATGCCGCAAAGGCCCTCAAGGCGTTGCAGAAACTCGCGGAAGAACTAGAACGGGACTACCCCCAAGCGGCCAACAGTCTACGGGAAGGCCTCGACGAAACGCTCACCGTCCATCGGCTCGGGTTGTCGGGCACGCTACGGCGTTCGCTGGCCACGACCAATCCCCTCGAGTCCGTCAATAGCCAGTTTCGGACCCATGCCCAAAACGTGAAGCGCTGGACCAACGGCGTGCAGGTTCTACGCTGGCTGGCAAGCGCCAGTTTATTTCTCGAAGACAAACTGCAGCGACTCTCCGGATATCGCGACATCCCCCAATTGCAACATGCCCTTCGACCAGTGTCCGACCGCGATGTAGTGCAAAGGAAGGAGATTCCAGTCGGGTAACACTCGTTGACTCAGGCAAATGAAGCCGCCAATTTTGAAAATCCCTTTTCCCTGCAAGGGTACACCAGTTTCGATCGCACTGCGTACGCGACTAAACTGCTTGGCGACTAAGCAAGTGATGAAGTAACAGGGCCCAGCACCTCTTCATCATTGGCCACCAGGCCCTGTTGGTCCATCATGTGTTTTCAGAAGCTTCGAAGGATGAGTGGGATTACGCGATGACGTAGTCGTAACTTACAGACGGAAATCCATATGCCCACCCGGTAGCATTCGGAGCATTGTTGTATCCCTCAATCGTTGCACTTAGTATGTAGGTTCCATTACTAGGGACCGCGACGTGAAAGTTAAGGGTCCAATACGCGTTGATGGGTTCAGCTGTGCCACGCCCTCCGCTAACGTAGCTTGAACCGAACAACCCTGCTTTGTAGACCGTCCACGAATAGTTGACCGTCGACCAATATCCATCATAGGATTCGCAACCGATCGCCGCGAACAAGGAATAGGGAATGGCCGAACTCTTCAATGCTGCCCATGAGTCCCCGACATTGCCGTATTCGTATGAAATGTTATTGGGGCTTATGATCGATTTCTGGGACGACACCAAGTTCATACCGGCACTTGCCATTGCTCCCCCCTGAAACTCGGACGTGATGCTAGGAGGCAGCGCAGGCGAAGACGGGGAAGAAGCTTCTGCCACCGGTGTTTCCGACACAACTTTACCGTTGCTTACGACGACTTGCAAAGCAACGGTATGTGTCGGTATCGGAGCATTCGCGATTACGTTATGCGTTGAATTTTGGGTCGCGGCGGTTGCAGCCAAGGTCGTTGCGACTGGAATGAGAGTTAAGGCTGCAACCGCCGCCACAATGGCGACCACTCGCCCATATAAATGACTTATCCGCATGGTTTTTCTCCTTTCATTGGTGGATAGGTGGTATAATTCTCCATGTTCAGAAACATTCCTGCAGGGGGAGAGAAGCATTTTGCAAAATTCTCAATCCGGCGCAATTGTCGAGCGTCGACCGCTAAGCCTTAATTTTGCCCTGTGGATCGCGCGGCAGCCCTGGTTTGGAACAGTGAACCATGATGGAGTTCTCCTGGTGTGGGAGAAGTGGTTCGCGAACCTGTGCCTTTTACGCTGCATGGATCCGGCTGAACGATTTGCCGTCGAGCAACGGTGGGTCGATCCTCAGTGGGTTCCCGAGCCCTTCCCTCCGGATGTTTTCGCCGTATCATGGTTGGGCCAATGGAAAACCTTCGTAACAGAATTTCAAAACGACCGCTACGTCGAGCGCTTAGCCATACCAGAGAACATTCGGCGGTTGTTTCGAAGCACAGACTTCACTATTCCTGATGGGCGTTGGATAGTGGATTTTGTATGGGATCCCGAGGGCCGGATGGTCAACTTCAATGCCGATCACTATGCGGCTCTTTCAATGCCGCGGAGTAGTGACCCCGATACATTCCTCTTAGCTATTCGCCGTCTTTTCGGTTGGCCTAAATGACGACTCTCCACTGAGGGATGCCATACCAAGAACCAAGAGTGCCGATGCCACAGGCGAAGTAGAAAGCAGGTTAAGTCACCAATCGGAACGACCATGACTGGACTCGACCAGCTCACAAATAGCACATTCTAAAAATCGGTGAGGGTAGTAAAGAAATTCGTAGAATTGTTTCTATATTATCAGATATCGGCGTCCCGTTTCCTGGACCGACAAAATGCCGAACCCGAAACGATGCGAAAATCCAAGAGAATCTGCGTCCGGAAAATCTACGAAGCCTGGGACAACCTCGTTATATCGGCAGGGCGATGCGGCCATGGCTTTTCGCATTGCTAGCAACCTATGGTGGGAGGCCACCGAGGATGCACGATTGGCGCCGTGTCTGCCAGAGGTCACAGGTTTTCTGCTTAGCTTGATGTCGGAAATTCCGCGCAGTCCTTTGGCGACCAGTTGGATTCAAGGTGCATGGCAGTACGCAATGTCTACGCGCGACACTCAGGCTGGGTATATCGGTCTCGTGCTTCAACGATGGCTCTTCGAGCAACAGCGATGGGAGGAGTCGTGGGCAGTAGGGCGTATCCTCCGTCGAGAACAGTCCGGCTCGAATGTAGCTTTGAGTGCTACCATTGGTATGGGATCTGCGTACTGTGCTCTCGAGCAAAGTGAGGAAGCGACCTTCTATTATGAGACGGCTGCGCAAGAATGGACCGCTTCGCAAGGGCTAGTGCTCCTGAGCCACGTCCATCATGGTTTGAGCGCCTCTTTGGCACAACTTCGACAATGGGATCAGGCGGCCGCCCATGCGGAACAGGCGTATGAATTGTACCGAGTGGTGCAATCGGACCGCGCCCATGAAGCGTTACACAATCTTGGACTTATACGTGGGTACCAAAAGCCTGACGGTATCGTCACGGGCCTCAAGATCCTTGAGAGTGTCGCGGAACACTATGAATCCGTCGGTGATGTTGTTCGCTTACGAGCAGTCTTGGCCGACTGTGTCGTCCTTGCTACGGCGACCGCAACCTCCCGTGACTCTGATTGGCGCTTGTACCAACGCCGGCTAGACGCTATCGCTGAGAGGTGAGTAGCGGGTTCCTCCTATGATGCGACGAATTTGAGATCCACCGTGCCAACGGGCTGCCTACCTTACCTCGGCGTTCTTCGATTAACCGGATCCAATACGCCCGGACACTTTCAAAATCCTCGGTGGTGATGCACGAGAGGTCGACGCGCTAAGGCTGGTCTTTCACCGCAATACCCTCAAAGTACTGCCCTGTCTCAGCCTGAAATATTACCGCGCCATGTACCGCTGTGCCCTTTTCGGCATGCAGCATCAAGCCCTGACCAATGGTCCCGTGGTAGAGGACGGTGCCCAGTTGGTCGCCTACCGCCGCGGACGAGACGGGTCGAACTAACTGGTACAGGCGATTTCAGTACTCCAACTTAATCCCTGGAGTGAGGTGGTCTCGTTGAAAGGCCGCCCTTACCGCCGGGTTGAGAGACGGATGAACCTCCTCGGGGTCTTTGGCCTGCGAAACTCCTCGAACAGACTGGAATCCTTAGTGCGCATAAGGGGGCGAGTGCGCATTAGAGTTGGAGCACAGTGGGGCTGCGTTTAATGATTGCCCTACAATAATCCCTGGTCCTTGTTTCCTTGTGTAACCGCATTCTCGAACTGCCGTTGTAAAAGCGAGAGCAGCGAAAGGAATGAAGCGGTATGAAACATTGGGCCATCAGCGGGACAATCATCCTGACGGGCGCGACAGCCTTGGCAGCGTGCGGCACAGTAACGGGAACGACAAACGGTGCTCAGAAACCATCCACGCACACAACTGACCCGGCCACAAGCGCTCGCACCGTGAGTCATCATACATCGAAGAAATCCGGCCGTCCGCCCTCGTCCACCGCGCCTCGCGGTCCCTTCAACCTGCAATCCATCGACATGGTGTCGCCGTCCGTCGGGTGGGCGTGGAATCAAGACGCCGTGTGGTGGACCCAGGATGGCGGTCGACATTGGAGCGTTGAAACCCCCTCGCCGCTGCCCCGCGATGCGACGTTGACCGTCCAGGTTGTTTCAAAAAACGTGGCGTGGGTGGCGGTCGCGACCAATCTCACCCAGAAGCCGCCCTTGCCGGACTGGGCCACCACCACGCATGGCGCCCACTGGAACAGGACGACATCCCCGCCTCACAACGATGGTATTGCCTTCATCACCGCGATTTCGGGCCGCGTTGCGTGGATGGCGACTGACCTGGCGGGTGCCTCTGGCACGGAAAGTATGGTGCTTGACGCCACCGTCGACGGAGGGAAGACATGGACCACGCTTCCCTCCAGCGTCACCTCGCAAATGATGGCCCAACCCGATGAGCATCCGAAGTCTGCGCACCCCATCCCCGTGTTCGGTGACAAGAGCGGGGTCGCGTTCGCCTCGCCACAGGAAGGTTTTATCACGGGCGGCCAGACGGGGCAAACGGCAGAAAGCGCGATGCTGTGGCGGACCAGTGACGGCGGCAACAAGTGGCTCCGGGTCCCGCTGGCAGCCCGGGCGGGCACGGTATTGAACTGGACCTTCGTGCCCACGTTCTTCAATGCCCGGGACGGGGTGATGGCCGTGGAAGCAAACAATACGGAACTCGCGACCTATGCCACCCATGATGGCGGCCGGACATGGACAGCAGGGACGTTGCTGCCGTTCACCACCCAGCTAGGCGGTCCTCTCTGGTCGTTCGCGACGATGGATTTCGGGTTGTACCTGGCGAAGACCACGAATGTCCAGGGTTCGATTACGGGGGCGACGCTCTATGAAACCGCCAACGGCGGCCGATCTTGGCGACCCCTTTCAGCACACTCGTTGCCCCTACGTCAGGTGAAAGCATTGGACGACGTCTCATCCACCACCGCCTTCGCGGTGACCCAGACAGGGGGGCGCAGTGTCGTATGGGAAACGCAGGACGGAGGTCATACGTGGAACGCCCGCAAGTCAACGCAGTAGACGGCAGCGCTAGCGTTTTGGGGGGGCGCACCGCCCTGCACGGCCGGAACGAGCAAGTCGCGAATGCAGCGCAAGTGGGCCTCCGGTTGCCGCTTGGTTCTTACGGTACAAACGGGGGCGATAGCGCAGTAGCGTCTGCGCTTAACCATGGTTCGTAGGGTCCGTCGTCGGCGGATTCCAACCAGCGGTAGGGTAGCATGCCGTCAGTACCAGCCACATATTCCAACCTTGGCCGCTCGCGCTGAGAACGGAAGATTGAGCCAAGAAACGAGGAAATCCAACCACATTTTGCACATAGCCGAAAATTGCAAAAGTACTGGTGCCCGTTCTGTTCTGGGTGGGCCTCGTTATTATCGTGGTGGGTGTAGTCATGGGACTTATTGCGGATGCCGCGTACTTAGGCTCTAATCCCTTTTCTCCCCAGAGCCTCGCGTTGATATTTGGGCAGGTGGCCTCTCCGATTTGGGAAGGATTAGCTCTTATCGCAGGTAGCGTCATTATTGGCCGTTTGTATGGGGCTTCATAGCCCTACCGAGACGCCCTACTTTTCAATGATGGCTTTTCTTTGCAAAGAAACTGTGAACGCCATAGGGGGCCGGATGCTAGCTCGCGTCGCGAATCAGCGAGTACACGGGAGAAAAACACTAAGCTATGAGGGAGCGCATCAAGCATCGGACGCATGCTTTTTTGATACTATCGATAGCGGGAGTCCGCTCTCTAGACTCCTGAGTAACATGCGGAGGATGCCTTGAGGTACGGGAGGTCCTTGAATGAATCGGATTATGGCTGGGGCGGTCGACTTGTGGTCTGCGGGGCGTTGGGGGCCTATTTCACCCATGCGTATCGGTCCCATAACCCAAGTCGCTCGGTCGTCGCCGCCCTATTGCCACACGATAATTTTAGTGCTGCGACGCAGCGACAGATTCGGGCCGATCTACGGCAGAACAATGTGATGGACAGTCCGCAAAATCATGAGGTTTATCGTGTCACCGGGGGTATTGGGGCGGCCAATCCTAAGATTATCAGTTGGGGCAACACGGGGAATATGACCTTCGAAGTACTGCGTTCGAGGACAACGTACAGCATCGACGAGATGGCGACCGCTCCCGTGACATGGCACTACGTTCCCTCGGGCCGTCCGATTCAATGGCAAAAGTACGTCACCCAGTCCGGTCAGGTGTACTACGGACACAGCTTTTCAGGGGTGAACAAGTATTTCTTTAAGAAAGGTGCCACCTACATTGTCGTCATGGTGGCCCCAGCGGGGCGCTTTCCGGTGGGATTGATGGACCACCTGCAACCTATGGGAAATCCCGTCGTCCCATCCTAGAATGGATGGGCCCGCCGCAGGCTTTTCTTTCTGAATACTTAACATAGCGAATTAGGTAGTTCCCTCGGAATTAGGCGTTTTGCTTACGCATGCTACGCCATTCGCAGGATTTCACCCACCTGATGAGACGAAGGTCTAAATCCAACCGTTAAAAGGCAGGGGGAAGCCTGTTTTGCGGTATGCAGGAACAAGAAGTGAGGTCTAGCCGGCACTTCGAAACCTGGTATACTGCACATTCTCCACTGCGCCTTAGAGATTCACAATCCCACATCTCCACGGGTCGATGCCCTTCCATTCCTACCTCAATATTTTGATAGGTTTCCCGGTGTTTTCATCGTCTTTCGAGTTTTTCCTTCGGTTCCCTCTCGGACGGTCTTTGCCTCACCCGCTCACGCTAGCTGCCGACGCGCTCGCGTCGGCCACCGGGAACTTGCGTAGCCAATAATGCAAGTGCCGGACCTTATGCCCGTGACGACGACACCATTGGGCCTGTCCCATGCCCCTGGCCCGAAACTCCGCCACCAATCCCGACCACAGGTGCCGCAACTCTTCACGTTCTTTCTGGGCTCATCAGCACAAACCCCCTTCGAGGATTCTAGGGGCAGTATGAGAGTCTGACCGGTCGCCGAATAGGTGGGAAGAGTTTGACGCTTACGAAGGAACGGCGGCAAAAGAGAGCCGCCGTTCCTTTATGGATTCCCCGGCCCTTCGGAATGCGGTCCCTGAACGGGGTAGGGAGTGCTTCCGTGGTGCGTGGATTCATAGTGTTCAACAAGCGCCCGATGCTTCAAGGGCATGGCGTGTTCATGGCTCGCGACACTAAAGGACGAAGAAAAGCCCAATAATGCGATCATGACCGCCCAGCGGACCCAGCGATGCGAGGAATTTCCCAGCATTTCCTGAACCTCCCGGAGTTTTCGCGTAGTGTGTCCACGCCATCGGGTCTTATGCAAGCCGTTAAGGTCCTGTATTCGCGGCATGGGAAGGCGGTTGTACGGCCTTGGCAATCAAGTTGGCGTAGGCCTTGGCGCCAATGGGGTTGAGATGCACCCCGTCCGGGTAAAACCATTGGTTTTCATTGGTGCTGTCTTGGTACCAATTGACCAGCGTGGTGTGCGGATACGTGGAGGCCACTTGGGCCAAGGTGGCGTTGACAATGTTTTGCCAGGGCCGGGGCACGCGGGTATTAACCAAGATGATTTGCTGGACGGGCCCCAAGGACTGTAGGAGGGAGACCAATTGCCCAGTGGTAAATGGCCCATTCGTGCCCAGCTCAATAATCACCCGGCTTCCCAACTGGTGATGAGCCTTTAGTTGGGCGATGACAGGGGGAGTCTGGTAGAGTTGGCGCCCGATGTGGGCACTAATGACAATGCCGGGCAGCAGTTGCTTCAAGTACGGCGCGGCATCCACCATCACGGAATCTCCGATGGCGGTCACCCCAGACCCCAGCGGGGCGGGGTGCTCCACGCTCGGTGACGGGGAGGGCGATGCGGCACTCTTCGACGCGCCATGGTTTGGGACTTCATGGCTCGAGGGCGGATTCGCAGTGTGCGAGGGCGCCGCATGGGTTTTCACGCGATGTTTGGCGTGCGTCATGCTCAAGCGAGGAATGGGCGCCGTCGTGGCGATAGGGGCAGCCTGCACCAATCCGCTGAGCCCCCCAACCGCTACTGACAGCAATCCTAGGGCGGCCGCACCGCCTACCCACGCTGGCCAGCCGATGGCCCCGGCCGCACCTTGCCGATATCGCGCCACCAAACGACTCAATGCCCCCTGGCGGATGGGCTCCTCAATGAAGCGCCACGATAGAGCAGCAAGCACGATGCTGGCGCCTACCTGCAGGGCCGCACGCAGGGGATCAAATCCCGTGGTGTCGACCGTCGGGCTGGTGAGCACAATCACAGGGTAATGCCATAGATAGATGCTGTATGACCGGACGCCGAGCCACCTTAGCGGCCGGAACCCCAGCGCCTTGCCCAGCCGGCTGCGCGGATGCACCACGGCAGCCACTACGAACATGGCCGCCAAGGACAGCAAGGCGAGCCCGCCTCGGTAAAGAAAGGTCTGGTACTCGTTGGTCCGCCATACCATGAGGATTATGACTAACAGGCCGACGATGCCGATTGCGTCCAGCCACCAGGGTGCCTTGGGCGCCGTGTCCGCCTTGATGCGGTTGGATGGCCAGGCGAGCGCCAGGGCGGATCCGATCAAGAGTCCGAATGCCCGGGTGTCAGTGCCGTAATAGACGCGGCTCGGGTCCGTTCCAGGCTGGTAGATGAGTGCCATGGCCAATGCAGACGCGCACGCTGCAGCCACGGCGAGTGGGATGAGAATGCTCTTCTTACGGACCAATCGCAGGCCCAAAGCCAACGCCAACGGCCAAACCAGGTAGAACTGCTCTTCCACGGCCAATGACCATAAGTGGGTGAGCGGTGACGGCGGACCGAAGCGAGCAAAATAAGACACGTGATGGAAGATGTACCACCAGTTGCTGAAATAGAGGGCGGCTGCCAAGGCATCGCCGCGCAGGCTGGCCATCGCGCCGGGATCAAAGAACGTGACCCAGGCAATGACAACGCTCAGCATGAGAAATAGGGCCGGCAGCAGTCGGCGAGCCCGACGGAACCAGAAGTTGCGAAAATCGATGCGCCCGTTGCGCGTCCATTCCGATACCAAGAGGTTGGTAATCAGGTATCCCGATAACACAAAGAAGACGCCGACCCCCAATAGCCCTCCCGAAGCCCAACCCAAATTCAAATGGTACGCTATCACAGCGAGAACAGCGATAGCACGAAGCCCATCCATGCCGGCCATGTAGCGGGAGTTCGCTTCAAGCGGTCTAGGCATGGGAGTTCGAGCCTCCAGTGGCAGAAGGGACGCAAAGCGAGGGCGGTGGCGAGAAAAATTCAGCAGGGCGCACGGGAACAGGAACCTCTTTTCAATCGTCCATGTGGACTAGCATTAAGATTATTCTACTGAAAAAGAACGGCACAGTGCGATTTCGGTTACGGATATTGGAAAGATATTTGTTGCCAATTTGTCTAGTCTTTTCCTATGCTTCGAATCCAATCGACGGCATCGGCTCGAACCCTTTGGAAGAGAGGCAGTCTTAGGCCGCTCGAAGTCGAGCGAGGTCTGAATTTGTACCACCGGCGAAATGAACGAGCCCCCGACATCGGGGGCTCGACGGGGGACTTATGAAGGGGAGCCTTAGGGCGCCTGCGCTCCTCTTCGTTCCAAGGCTCCTCGGTCGGCACCATGCGACTTTTTGGTTTGGCGCCGCATCGCCATGGCTCCAATGGGGCTTATGACGACGGCCAAATATCGCAATAAGAGCCCAAGGGGATAAATGGTGTCCGCATACCAGTTGGCGGATCGGGACTCTGCATTGTACAAGTGCAAAATGGCCATGGAATTGACGTAGTCGGTGACTCCGCCTACGGACAAGAGACCCATGGTCCAGAGCGGCCACTCGGCGATGGCGCCAAAGGCCAACAGCCATAGCATGTACTGCGGAGAAAAGACTTTATTCACCAATAAAAAGATGGCAAAAAGCAACGCCGCGGCGTGGTAGAGCGAACCGCCGCGCCATACGTAGCGCGCCGTAAAGAGCAAGGTCAAGAGCACCATCATGAGCGAAATGGCGTCTACAACCGGCACGGAAGAGATTTGGATCCAGACGTTGTTCCAAATGTCGGTGGAGACGCTGCGACCGGCGTTGTAGCGGAAGAAGAGCGACCAATTAGCCCAGTTGCTGAGCGCAAACGGGAGGTTGATGACGAGCGAGGTGCCCACAAAAATGGCCACCATGCGGCCCAGCAGCTTGCGGTCCTTCTGTTGCCAAAGACGCAGGGCAATGAACGGCAGATAAAAGATGGGAAACAATTTGAAGAAGACTGCCGCCGCAAACACCACGGACGCGCCATCATAGCGCTTGCGATCAAAGAGCCGAATGGCCAGCATCATCAAGAAAATGCCGATGACATCCCAATTGAGGAGCCCGAAGGTGAACAGCATCGGGGTTAGGGCAAAGGCCCATGCCACTTTGGGGGCCCACTCCACGAGCCAGCGATAGGTAAACAGCGCGGCCACCCAAATAAATAGAGCGGTGACCAAATAATAGCCAATTGGCGATCCGGCTAATGCCGCAATCCACATGAGAATGCCCATCAGCACCGGGTATTCAATGGGGGTTGTGATGTAGGGGAGCGCATGGTTGTACAGCTGGTGATTCTGATAGAGTGCAAAAATGTCTGTGTAGGCCAGATGTTCATATGACCAAGGCCAATAGTGATGAAAAATGCCGCCGTGCAGAACCGCGTGCGGCGGCAAGAGGTGAAAGAACGCCCAAACGAACCACCCCGTAATGGCCAAACTTCCGATGATCCATTGTCGACGAGAAGCTTCCATGCCTAACCTCCCTTCCATAGTCGTTGTTAAGTTTATGGCGCAACTCTCCACGATTTTTGGCCAATGTCCCCATTATATCTCCTTTAGGCGACGGCGCGGGGCCAAAACCGGCGATGGGCTGACGGGATCAGGATCTCCAAGTTTCGACAACAATATAAATGATTCGGGTCGGTTTGTCTGGACTCGCGAACTTTGTCAATGAATAATTCCTTCCTCAAAAGGAATTTCGTGCAACATACATAATCCATGTGGCGTTTTATTAGTAACCAACGAACAGGGGAAAGAAGGCGATAAGCCGTGGTAATCCGACAGGGGTCCAATGTGCCTCTCATAGCGAGGCATGGCCCTTCTCATCGCAGCCTGTGGTGGATTATTGCGGGCGGGTTCTTGGCCGTGCTGGCTGGGGCTTTGTGGCTTATCGCGCCTGGCGCTCGTCTCGTGCCGAGCGCGCGTGGCATTGCACGCATTCGACTGCGCGGCTGGGGCACGGTAGTACGGAAGGCAGCCTTTTTTTCAGGAGATCACGAGATTCCGTTGACAGGCTTGGGACGTCTTAATCCGGTCGAACGGATCGCTTCGGGTGAGTCGGGGCTCATCCAGTTGACGGTGGTGGGACCGGGGCTCTTGCAATGGATGCCATGGGAAGAGCAAGTCATATCCTTTCCAGTGTCCACGCCGGGAATTCCCCATCTTGCCCAATCCACCATTGCGCGACCATTGGGGCCCGGCCTCGCCGTCCGCTTCAGCGAGCCAGTGGCGCGCGTTCAATATCAAATGGCGCCCCATGGCCCTGTCCATGTGGAGAGCCCCAGGACGCCCAGTCGAACGGTCGTCCTGCCGCTTCCTACAGCGCTGCCAAGCCAGCATGGCACGCTGCTGGTTTCGGCCGCTGCCCGTGATTGGCAGCCCTTTGGGCCTTCTTCCCAGGTGTCCTGGTCGAGCGTTCCCTACGTTACGGTCGCACGTGCGGCGCACAGGATCCTGTCTCCGGTCAGTTCCCTGACGGTGAAGTTCAGCCAACCTGTTCAGCATCCGCATTTGTCGGCATGGCGTGTGCTTCCCGTAGTGGCGGGCCATTGGCATGAAATTTCCCCGACGGAGTTCGCCTTCACTCCGACAGGGCCTACCGGCTACGGTCCCGGTGCCGCCGTGGAGGCGATTATTCCCGGGGGCCATGCGGGTCCTGAGGCCCAGACCGGGTCCGTGATGGCGAGCGCGGCCACGCTCAAATGGACCACTCCACCGGGATCGGTGTTGCGGTTGCAGGAGATGCTGGCGGAAGAAGGGTATTTGCCGGTGGCTTGGACCGCCACCGCGCCGGTCAGCCAACCCACGTTGAACTATGAGGACTCGGCTATCTATCAGCCACCCCAAGGGCAGTTCACATGGAAATATTCTCACTTGCCGAGCCAGCTGAAGGCGTTGTGGACGCCAGGACAAATGTCGGTCATGACCAAGGGGGCAATCATGCAGTTTGAACGCGCCAATGGGCTTCCGGTGGACGGCATTGCCGGCCCAATGGTGTGGAAGACGCTGATTCGGGATCGGTTGGCCGGAAAGACCAGTCCTTGGCCATACAGCTACATTTCGGTTACAGAGTCGTTTCCAGAGACACTCGAGCTATGGGTGGGGAACACGATGGTGCTGAGCACTCCCGCCAACACCGGGATTCCCGTGACGCCAACCTACCTAGGCACGTTTCCCATTTA
Organism: Bacillota bacterium; assembly: GCA_021820485.1. Classification (GTDB taxonomy): domain Bacteria; phylum Bacillota; class Sulfobacillia; order Sulfobacillales; family Sulfobacillaceae; genus Sulfobacillus_B. The sequence continues at coordinate 19,607 of JAKADO010000033.1, read as the reverse complement.
TGAACGGCTGCCATTTCAGGTGATGCGCGGCAAGAACCCGAATGGGGTGCCATACGCCGACCCGGTCTATTGGATCAATTACTTCAACGGGGGAGATGCGGTGCACGGATTTGTGCGGGCGTCCTACGGATTCCCGCAGAGCCTAGGGTGTGTGGAGGTGCCTCCCTCGGTTTCCCAGACCATCTACCGTCAAGTGCATTACGGCACGTTGGTGACGGTTAATCCGGTGGGAGTGCCGCCGGCTCCGGCCTCGTGAGCGTTGCTGATGGGAAAGGCCGACCGTCGTTTGGCGGCCGGCCTTACCTATTATTTCTGGCGATGCCGCCCATCCCATGAGACAATGAGTCGAATGCTCTTGGGAGGAATTGTCGGTGATACCATACATGGAGCTGTATGGACCTCGAATCAGGTTGCGTCCCTTTCAAACGGGGGATGGGGCCTCTTTGTTGGAGATTCATGAGTTCAACCGCGAATCCTTTGAGCGTGTATCTCCGGTCCGGTCTCCAGAGTTTTTCACTGAGTCGGCGCAGGATTTACAAATCCAAGCAGATTTGGCGCGCTGGCGCACAGACCTCGGCTATGCGTTCGCGGTGGTGTTGGGCGACCGGATCATTGGCCGCATGGCGCTCAGCAATGTGGTGCGGGGCGCATGGCAGAATGCCACGCTGGGCTATTGGATTGACGCTCGGTTTCAAGATCAGGGATTTGCCACCGAGGCCGTGCGGGGAATAGTGACAGCAGCCTTTGAAGTCTTGAGTTTGCATCGCGTGCAAGCGGCCATCATGCCAAAGAACGCACCCTCCCTCAAGGTGATTGAAAAGCTGGGGTTCAACGACGAAGGGCTGGCCACGCATTACCTAAACATCAATGGACGCTGGGAAGATCATCGGATCTTTAGTCTGACCCGCGAACAATATTTGGGGTTTCCCGGATGGACCGTCCATATGGAGGGGGTCCCATCCTGACAGACACCATTTGGCGTGATCGCAATTTTTTGCTGCTCTGGGTGAGTTCTTCTCTATCAGCCTTGGCCGATAGCGCCTATTTCATTGTATTGGCGTGGACGGTCGTGTCCTCAACCCACTCTGAGTTGGCTCTCGGTACCACACTCATGTTGGCCGCGCTGCCGCGATTGGCCTTGATGCTTCTAGGAGGCGTCGCTGCCGACCGGGTCAGTCCCAAACTCTTGCTGACGATCTCGCTCGGGGCCCGTGCGCTGATTCTGGCGGCGTTGGCCTTGGCTTTTTCTGCAGGAATGGCGGAGCGGGCTCGTGATTTCTACGTGGTGGCCCTCTTGTTTGGCACGGTCGACGCATTCTATTGGCCCACCCAAGGGGCGATTGTCCCGCGCGTGGTGACATCCGCACGCCTGGCCACCGCCAACAGCGTCATTCAGACGGCGCAGCAGCTCGCGACGGTCTTGGGGCCGTTGCTGGCTGGCGTGCTGTTGCGGTTCTCTCCCGACCGCGTGTTCTTCAGCGTCGCCATTTTGTACCTCATTGCGGTCGCTACCGTCGTTTTTCTCCATATCCCCCGATGGGCAGGAGCTTTTCAGGACGGGCCCGGCTCTTCCCCTTGGACAGACTTGGTGACCGGCCTTCGCTACGTGTTTCAAGTTCGCGTGATGGCTGTCATCATGGGCATCGCCATGGTGATGAGCCTTCTGTTCATGGGACCGATCAATGTCGGACTTCCCACCTTCATCAGTCACCATGGATGGTCGGGCACCATTTATGGATACTTTGAATCCGCCCTCGGTGTGGGCGCCATCCTGGGAGGATTGTTGACGATGGCGCTCAAGGGGCTGCGCGGGCATTACCGGTGGATCGGCATCGTCGCCTCCCTCATCGGATGGGCCTTTGCGGGAGTGTCCATGATTCATGGTTGGCCGATGGGCGTTGCACTCATGGCCATCGCGGGGGCTGGCATGAGCATCACCACCATCCCCACCATGACCTACATTCAAACCATCGCCGATGAAGCCCTGCTGGGCCGGGTCATGTCGCTCTTCACGCTGATGTCCATCGGGCTCACGCCGGTCAGCTATGCCCTCTGTTCGTGGATTCTCTCCACCCAACTCTTAAAGGCGCACCAACTGATGTTTGCGTCCGGCATTTTGCTGGCGTTGCTCTTCTTGAGCCTGTTTCTGTTTCCGGAGTACCGCACCATGGAAGACCACCCTCGCTGGCGCCATCAGGAATCCGCCTCTCGCTGATTCAGCCAGAGCGCTAATTGGGCGATTTGAGACTCGACCGATGCTCGGGCGGTGGAAAAAGGCTGGCGTCGCGCCGCGACCAGCGTTTCGGGGGTGAGGTGATAGGCCCACTCTTGCGGAATATCTGGCGCAAACTCGCGCCAGGCGTCTTCAGGAACCGCCGAAAACCGGTCGTATCCGGCATTGAGCACATCTTTCACCAATTGGCCCACACGGTGATGGGCCTCCCGAAACGGCGTCCCTTGCTCCGTCAGGAGGTCAGCCAAGTCGGTGGCGTTGACGAACTGCGCCTCGGCCTGGTCGCGCATGCGGTCGGCATGAATCTCGAGACTGCGCAGGAGTCCAGGCAGCACCGAGAGCACAGCAAGGACGGTGTCGATGGTGTCAAACACTGATTCCTTGTCCTCCTGCATGTCAGAGTTGTAGGCCAAGGGCAGTCCCTTCATGACGGCAAGGAGGCTCATAAGGTGGCCGAATACCCGCCCGCTTTTGCCGCGCATCAGTTCCGCCACGTCGGGGTTCTTCTTCTGCGGCATGATGGAGGAGCCAGTGCTGTATCCATCGCCCGGAGTGACATACCCGAATGCCGGGCTCGACCAGAGCACTAGCTCTTCCGCCAAGCGACTGACATGCATCATGAAAAGGCTGGCCCATGACAAAAACTCAATGAGATAGTCGCGGTCAGAGACGGCATCCAAGGAGTTTTGGTAGAGCCCGGCAAACCCCAGCTGCCGGCGGGTAAAGTCGGGGTCGGAAGAATAAGGCGTACCGGCCAGCGCTCCCGCACCCAGCGGGGACAGGTCGGCTCGGCGGGTCCAATCGTCCAGTCGGGTGGCGTCACGTTGGAACATCCACGCGTACGCCAACCAATGGTGCGCCATTAAAATGGGTTGCGCGGGCTGCATATGGGTGTGCCCCGGCATGACGACGTCCAACGTCTCTTCCGCCAGGTGCTGGAGGGTGGCGATGAGACCTGCGAGTTCACCGCCTATGTAAAGGGCCTGCCTCTTCAAATACAGGTGCATGTCGGTTGCCACCTGATCATTGCGGCTTCGCCCGGTATGCAGATATCCCGCGTCAGGGCCTACGATTTCGTGGAGGCGTCCTTCGACGTTCATGTGTACGTCTTCCCATTCCGGGCGGGGTACAAGATTCCCAGCGGACCACTCCTCCCGAATCTGGATGAGACCCTGCCTGAGCTTGACCGCGACCCCCTCCGGAAGGATGTGCGCCTTCTCCAGCATCGCCAAGTGGGCCAAGGAACCCTCGATATCGTCGGGCAGGAGCCGCCAGTCAAAGCTGAGGGAGGAACAAAAGGCCGCGGCTTCGGGGGACAATCCTCCCGCAAAGCGATTGCTGCGAGCCATCTGGCTCATGGGCGTGCTCCTTGCCGCAAAACAGTGCCATAGACTTGATTGGAGAGGCCCCATAGCCGAATGAAGCCTTCCGCGTCCTGATGGCTAAAGGAACTCGCTTCAAAGGTGGCCAATTCCGGGGAGTAGAGTGACTGCGGGGCGTCGCTGACAGCTTCGGGGCTGGCCTGCCCTTTGTAGAGCTTGACCGAGACGGTGCCGGTTACCGGCTGATTGGCCGCTTTGATGGCTGCCAGGAGCACGCTGCGCAGCGGGGAGAACCAGAGCCCATCATAGACGAGGCGGGCCAGTTTGGCACCCACTTCACCCATGTAGTAAGCCACTTCGCGATCCCAAGTGAGGCTGGCCAGCGCGTGATGAGCCTGATAGAGAATGGTGCCCGCGGGCGTTTCATAGACCCCTCGTGATTTAATTCCTACCAAGCGATTTTCCACCATCGTCAGGCGTCCGACGCCATGGCGGCCTCCAGCGGCGTTCAGCCACTCGACCACGGAGACCGGATCGAGCGACTCCCCGTTAATTTGGACGGGAATGCCTTCATGGAATCCGATTTTAACCCATTCCGCCTCATCAGGGGCCTCTTCGGGATGAACCGTCCACGTATACACGTCCGGCGGAATTGGCATCCCTGGGTCCTCAATCACGCCGCCCTCATGACTCACATGCCAAAGATTTTCATCGCGGGAATACGGGGCAGCCGGAGTGGAGTCGACCGGAACCCCGTGTTCCTTTGCATAGAGCATTTCATCCTGCCGTCCCTTGAGATCCCAGAGACGCCAGGGAGCTATGATGTTGAGCGCCGGATTCAAGGCGCGGACAGCCACTTCGAACCGGACTTGGTCGTTTCCCTTGCCCGTGGCGCCGTGCGCGACCGCGTCGGCATGGAATCGTGCCGCGCCTTCCACCAGCTTGGCCGCGATCAATGGCCGCGCGATGGCCGTCCCCAGCAAATATTGTCCCTCATAGCGGGCTTCCGCCGAGACGATGGGAAAGGCGTAGGATTCCAAGAACTCCGCTCGGCAATCGGGAATCCAAACGTCGCTGGCGCCCGAATCGAGAGCTTTCTGGCGCAATCGGGGGAAATCATCCTTTTGGCCGACGTTGACGATGACTGCAAAAACCTCGGCTCCATAATGCTCTTTCAACCAAGGAATAATGACCGAGGTGTCGAGACCGCCTGAATAGGCGAGGGCGATGCGCATGCCTGCACTTAACCTCCTAGAACTGCGGAACTATCCGCCAGCACGTGATATAGGACGCTTTTCTGCACCCAAAGACGATTTTCCGCTTCGTCGAACACGACGGAATGCGCACCCTCCAGCACCTCGTCCGTGACTTCTTCCCCGCGGTGAGCCGGCAGGCAATGGAGGAAGATTGACTCGGGCTTGGCAAGAGCCATCAATGGGGCGTTGACCTGGTACGGGGCCATGATTTCTTTCTTGACGTTGGTCATCTGGGGGTCATCAGCCATCGAGGAAAACACGTCCGTGACCACAACGTCAGCTTGATGGGCCGCCTCTTTGGCATCTTGGGTCACATGGATGGTCGCCCCGGTGAGCGCGGCCTCTTGCGTTGCCCAACGGACCACGTCCGCGTCCGGTTGAAATCCTTCTGGGGATGCGACCCAAATGTCCATTCCCAGTTTAGCACCCAGGACTAAAAACGAGTTGGCCATATTGTTGCCGTCCCCTACATAGGCCAGTTTGACCCCGCGCATGGTGCCGAGCTTCTCCCAAATCGTCAGGACGTCGGCCAGCACTTGGAAGGGATGCATGCGATGCGTTAGTGCGTTGAAGACGGGGCATGAGGCCCATTGCCGCCATTCCTGCAGCGTCTCGTGCTGACGGGCGCGAACCACCACGCCTGAGACATAGCGCGACAGTACGCGGGCGGTGTCTTTGATGGGTTCCCCGCGCCCCAGTTGGCTTTGTCCCCACTCAAACACCACAGCCTTGGCACCCAGGCTTTCGACCGCGACCTGAAATGATACCCGTGTGCGGGTTGAAGGCAATTCAAAAATGAGGGCGATGTGCTGACCTTCCAAGGCATGGCGGAAGGCTGGGGAGTGCGGTTCTTGCTTCATGACTCGGGCCGTGTACAGCACGCGTTGGATTTCGGCCGGGGACCATTCCATCAGGGACAACACCGAGCGATTTTTCAACGTTTCGTTGAGGGCCAAGGTTTGCACCATGGGGGTAACCTCCTGTCGTGAGATACGACAGATTATACGTTGGAACGAATAAATATGCAATCTTTTCTTTGCGTTTGGCCAGCGGCGGCAGCGACGATACCGTCAGTGAGGGGGGAGAAGGGAGTGGGGAACAATTTCTTGCTATGGTTGCAGTGCGCGCTCCAAATAGTCGGCTGCGGCATTGTCGGCCAGAATCAACAGGATGGTGTCATCTCCGGCAATGGTGCCTAATAGTCCCGCCACGTCAATGTTGTCCAAGAGCCAGGCGATTGAATGAGCATGTCCCGGGAGCACCTTCAAGACCAAAAGATTTTGCGCCCGCGAGAGCGAGAGGAACACTTCCAGCAACCGATGCTTGACGGTTTCGAAGTCTTGCACCGGGGGCATCAAGGGGACAGCATATTTATACCGTCCATGGGGACCCATGACCTTGGTCAACTGCAATTCCTTGATGTCGCGGGAGATGGTGGCCTGGGTGACACTAATGCCGTCTTCCTCCAAGTGCCGAATCAAATCTTCCTGGGTTTCAATTTCGTACTGGCTCACAATCGCTTTGATGCGTCCCAAGCGTTCGTCTTTCGTCATCCGCGCGTCCCTTCTCTTAGGCCTTGGTCACTTCGTCACCCCTAGTATGCCAGATTTTTTAGGAACCCGACTCTTGTTGGCTGCCTTTCTGCTGGGAGAGCGGAGTGACATTTTTGGGCAAGAGCCATTCTACCAGGAAGGTGAGCGCGGCAACCGCCAGCACTCCGACAAAGACACGGTGGATGCCATCGGATAAAGCGGCGTCAACGTAATGGAGCACCGCCCGGGGAAGGTTGGGAATGCTGCCCAGGGCTAGGCTGGCGGCGTTGAGGTTATGCGGCAGCTTCGTGACGAGGGATGCCGGCGGATGGCGAAAGGCATGAGCCAAGGCGGCATTGACCAACGAGCCGTAGACCGCCACACCCAGCGTGCTGCCCAACTGCCGGGTGAACATATTGGAACCGGTCACCACGCCGCGGCGGTTCCACGGGACAAGCGACTGCACCAAGACAATCAGCGATGTCGACCCCAGGCCTAATCCGACGCCGGTGAGAAAGCTGAAGATCGAGGCCAGCGCCACGGACGAATGAAGGCCGAGCGTGGAGAAGCCCGCTCCTGCCACCACCGTAACAAAGGCTCCCAGCAGGGCGGTGTTGCGGAACCCAATGCGAAGATACAAACGGCCCGAAAAAGCGGATGCCAGCGGCCATCCAATGGACATGGCGGCTAAGGCGAATCCGGCCACCAAGGGTATCTGGTGGAGTACGCCCTGGAGATAGGTGGGGAAATAGGAACTTAGGCCGATGGTCAGGACGCCGATCCCGAGACTGCCGAGATTTGCCGCCAAAAGCACGCGTTGGCTGAAAACCCAAGTGGGCAGTACGGGTTCTTGCGCCCGTTGCTCCACTACGAAGAACAATCCGAGAAGAATGATGCCGCCGCCAATTGTCAGGAAGGACGGCCACGCCAGCCATGCCCAGTCTACGCCGCCTTCCAAAAGCCCGGTGATGATGAGGCCGATGGAGACAATCAAGAGAGCCGAACCGCCGTAGTCAATGCGGTGGCGATGACGCTGCACCCGTTCGGTGAGAAAGACCGAGAGCGCGATGAGCGCCGCGGCACCAATCGGGAGGTTGATGTAGAATACCCATCGCCAGGAGGCAAATTGCACAAAGAACCCGCCGATGGCCGGCCCGATGATGGCGGACAATCCCCACACGCTGGCCAAATATCCCTGCATCTTGGCACGCTCTTCCAGACTGAACAAATCGCCGACAAGGGTGGTGGTGATGGGCTGAATGGCCGCCGCGCCAATGCCTTGCAAGCCGCGGAAGATGATGAGCGTCACCATGTTCCACGAGACGCCGGACAAGGCGGAACCCAGCAAAAAGATGAGGGCCCCCACCATCAGCACCGGCTTTCGTCCGTAGAGGTCGGCAAGCTTGCCATAGATGGGGGTCATGGCGGCCTGGGTCAATAAGTAAATGGAAAAGACCCAAGGAAAAAGGGAGAACCCCCCCAAATCGCGGACAATCGTGGGAATGGCGGTGGCCACGATGGTTGAGTCCATCGCGGTCAACGCCAATGTCAACATCAGAGCAATCAGCACCAGCATGCGTGAACGCACGCGAACAACATCATCCATTCGTCCAGTTCCTTCCTGCCGTGTCACATCGCTCAGTATAGCAAGCAATGCTAAGTCCCCGCTAGCCGTTGCGCTTCAGGGAGCCGGTTCGCATGGCATGCCGTTCCGCCAGCATGAATATGCCCAAGCCCAACGGAATTAAGACGACGCCCGAGGCTAAGAGACCACCGGACACACCCAGCAGCGAATGGATGGGGGCCCCGGACAGCACCGCTGCGCGCACGGCCTTGAGGGTGTAGGTGGCGGGAGAGAGCACGGCAGCCCAACGAATCCAATGGGGCAGGGCGGAAATGGGATAATAGACGCCGGATACGAGGAGCAGTACGCCCTGAATGACTTGGGTCGCTTGGGCGCCGCGTTCCGTAGACAATAGAGGCAGGACCGCCGCCATAAGGCCCAGGCCGATAAAGGGCACGCTCGACACCAACAAGACCAGACCAGCCCCGGCCAAATCGGCCCCTTGAAGACTGACGTGGAAGAAGATCGCCACGCCGACCAGGACGACCAGCGTGCGGACCAGCCCATACAGCACGGCCCAAGCGCAGACCCCTCCCAAGTAAGTCAGGCGGCGAATCGGGGCCATGAAGCTGTATTCAATCGTGCCCTCCCATCGTTCCCACTGCACCGAGTTCGACACTTCTTGGAACAGGATGGAGAGGAAGTTCCATAAGAGCGCGCCGATCGCGAGATAGACCACCATGTGGTTCCGGGCAGCCCCCGGCGGCATGGAATATCCGATAAGACCAATGGTGAGGGCGTTGATGACGTTGTAGAACCAAAATACCAGTTCCCATCCCAAATACCGACGCAAGAGATGGAAATTGCGGCGAACCAAGGCCCAGATGGCCCGCGTTTCGCCAATGACAAGGGACATGTGCATTCCTCCAGTGTTTACTCTTCCGACAGGGCGCCTTCTTCCATGGACTCGCCGATCAGCGTAAAAAACACGGCTTCCAGCGAGGGGCCATGCTGCGCCTTTAAGTCCTCCGTGCGCCCCAATGCTTCGAAACGGCCGCGATTGATGATGGCGACGCGGTCACACAATCGTTCCGCCTCGTCCATGTCGTGGGTCGAGATGACGATGGTGGCATCGTGCGTTTCGCGCACTTCGAGAATGAATTGCTGAACCTCGCGCCGCGACTTCGGATCGAGCCCCGTGGTGGGCTCGTCGAGCAGCATCAACGTGGGCGACGTCAATAATGCTCGGGCGATGGCTACCTTTTGCTGCTGACCGCGTGACAACTGCTCCAATGGGACCTTGAGTTTTTTCGCTGGAAGGCCCAGACGATCAAGAATCTCCCGCGCCCGCCGCTGGGCATCCCGGTTGGGGACCCCATAGAGTCCCGTGGCATAGGCAAGATTTTCCTCGGCGGTGAGCTTTTTGAAGAAGCTCGCTTCTACGGAAACCCGGTTAATGAGGCGCCGCACTTTCAATCGGTGCTGAGTCACGTCGTATCCGAACACCTCCACGCGTCCTTCGTCGGGGACCAGGAGTGTGGCCATCATTCGAATCAAAGTCGATTTTCCCGAGCCGTTGGGGCCCAGAATGCCGAGAATTTCCCGGCGGGGCAGCTCAATCGAAATGTTGGACACGGCTTCCACCCGGCGCCACTCGCGCTCGCCGGTCTCCCGCTCTCGGAATGCCTTGCGGACCCCCTGCACCCTTAACGCAGGAACGCCAGGGGGGATAGCGATATCGAATGGCTGTTGAATCATGATTTGCTCCTTTAGGGTTGAGTGCGTCAGTGGATGCATGCATTGACGGAGAATTCGCCCTGGGCATAAAGAAAGCGCCGACAGGCGACCCCGTCGGCGCTAAGAACGAAGGTTCTTAGGCTCGAGGGGGAGAACCCACGAGGGCCGCAAAAAGACCTGCCACCGTGAGACGGATTTTCTTAGCCATCGTGAATTCCCCCTTTCTGTTTCGGTATTTTGTACGCTCCGTTACTATAACTCTTAGACAAGTCCCAAATCAAGCAAAATTCTCTGGGATTGACAGTTTCTCGCGTGCGAAAGTCCGATGTCAGGCTTTGGGACGATGCGGACCCCGTCGGGTCAGCGGCATGCCCCAGACGGCAGGGACGGTCAGGATCGTCAAGGCGATCAGAATCCAGATTGCCACACGGTCAGACGAGTTGGCTGCGATATAGGTCAGTGGGATGACCATCACCGCGCCAAGACCGTTGGCCAGTCCCAAGGCCACGCCCGACCCCAACGCGGGATTTTCGGAAAAAATATCTTGCCCAATCAGCATGGTGGTAGAAGATGCACCAAACAAGGCGATGCCCATGACGCCCAAGACTGGCCAAATCCAAAATCCATGCAGCAGCGCAAATCCGATGAGGGTCAGAAGGCCCAGTCCGCTCGTGCCCAAGAGCACTACACGCTTTCCCATGCGGTCGTTCAAGGCCCCGCCCAACAGGTTTCCGACAATACCCACCCCAATCAGCACAGTCACCAATGCGGCACCCGTCACCAGGCTTCCTCCCTCTTGATGCCACATGATCGGGGCCAGGGTCACGATTTCGTAAATGGTGGCCGAGCGGACCAGGGAGTAGGCAAGCAACGCGGACGCGGGCTTGATGTGCCGGTTGATGGCGAGAGGGGCTCGGGACGCTGTGCGGCTGGGTTGCGGCGGCACCACCTTCAACACCCATGGATAGGTGACGATGAGCGGGAGTGCCAAAAGCCAAAGCCACGCGAGTCCCCAATGGTGCACCACGAGTCCCGCGGCCAGGGGCCCCAGGCTGCGGCCGATTTCGCCCCCAACTAGGAAGATCGCCATCACCGTGCCTTGACGATTGCCAACATGGGCGCGCGTGATGGAGAGCGCCTGTGGATGAAAGGCGGTGTTGCCGATTCCGGTAAACAGCAACAGCGCCAGAACAAGCCAGACAGGGTGGGCCCAGCCCAGCAGAGCGGCACTCAGTGTGCTGAGGCCGACACCACCCAGCACCATGATCCGTCCTCCGACGCGATCCGCGATCCATCCCGATAGAGGCTGCAATCCCTGCGCCAACAACAAAGCGGTCATAAAGGTGCCGGCCAGGGCAGCCGGCACGTGGCGCTCAGAAAGGATGAAGGGGAGAATGCCGGGAAGGTAATTGGCGATGCCATCATTGAGAAAGTGGGTCCAAGAAAGCCATGAAATGACTTGAGCTGGCGAACGGCGAGGTTCTGACGGGGAAGCTGCGACGGCCAAGGTAGTCCTCCTTCAATGAATGCTTCTATCGAACGATGGTAACACATTTGAATCGGTTGTCCTTTGATATGATGAAGGAAATGGACGGAGGCGAACCGCGGTGACAATCCACGAATTGGCCGTTATTCCAGGCGATGGCATTGGCAAGGAGGTGGTGGCTCAGGGACTAAGGGTACTGCAGGCGGTGTCGGAACGGTCCGGCAGGTTGCAGTTTCGAACCCGTGAGTTCCCTTGGAGCTGTCAATATTATCTCGAGACGGGGCGCATGATGCCGGACGACGGCCTAGACACCCTTAAGGACTTCGAGGCCATTTTTTTAGGCGCTGTAGGATATCCGACGGTACCGGATCATGTGTCGTTGTGGGGATTGCTGCTCCCCATTCGGCGTGAATTTGATCAATATGTCAACCTGCGTCCCGTCAAAATCTTGCGGGGGATCGAGAGCCCACTCAAACGCTATCAGGCTGGGGACATCGATTTCGTGGTGATCCGCGAAAATACCGAGGGGGAGTATTCCAACATCGGCGGAGCCCTTCGGCCGGGCACTGCCGAAGAAATTGTCATCCAAAACAGTGTCTTTACGCGAAAAGGAACCGAGCGGATCATGCGCTACGCGTTTGAACTGGCTCGCGCGTCTCGCCAACATCTCACCGCTGCCACAAAGTCCAATGGCCTTAAATACAGCATGCCGTTTTGGGACGCGGTCTTCCGTGAGGTAGGGAGGGACTTCCCTGACGTGGCGCAAGATCTGCACCATGTCGATGCATTGGCCGCCTTTTTTGTGACGCGTCCGGAGTCCTTCGACGTGGTGGTGGCGTCCAATTTGTTTGGCGACATCCTTACCGACTTGGGCGGTGCCATTCAAGGGGGGCTGGGGTTGGCGGCCAGTGCCAACATCAACCCGGAGCGGAAGTATCCCTCCATGTTTGAACCGGTTCACGGCTCTGCGCCGGATATCGCCGGGCGAGGCATCGCCAATCCTACCGCTCAGCTGTGGACGGCGCAATTGATGCTGAAGCATTTGGGATATGACGAAGAGGGGCAATGGATAATGGATGCTGTGGAAGCGGCCTTGGTGGACGGCTTCCGCACTCCTGATCTGGGCGGCCGGGCGTCGACGGCCGAGTTTACAGAGGCTGTCTTGAGTCGGCTGCCGAATCCCTAGAATCGAAGCGCTGCCCGTTCCAAGGCGGGCAGCCATGGCGCCGATGGAGGGGACGGGAAGACGAGGCCCGGTTGGCCCGGGCCTCGTCAGGTTGGTTCGCACTGCTACAAATTGTGAGGAAGCAAGGGGAGGTCGTGGTTTCCTTCAAAAGATGCGATGGCGTCGGTGAGGAGCAGCGTTTCCCCAATGGCGTCAAGGCCTTGCATCAGTTTCCGGCGGCGTTCCGGATCAATGGAAAAGGAGGTCTGAAATTCCCCGGTCTCGCTGGATATGGTTTGCTTCTCCAAGTCAACCTCGAGGGATAGCGGCGTCTCGTTCCGCGCCAAATCGAAAATTCGGGCCACGTCCGACGCAGGCAGGGTCACCGGCAGAAGGCCGTTTTGAAAGCAGTTGTTGTAGAAAATGTCGGCAAAGGATGGTGCGATGATGACGCGAAAGCCGAAGTCCTCGAGGGCCCACGGAGCATGTTCGCGTGACGAGCCGCAGCCGAAGTTCTCCCCTGCCACCAGAATGGTGGCGGACCGATACTGAGGCTGGTTCAGGATAAAGTCGGGTTTGGGCGTGCCGTCTTCGCTAAATCGCCAGTCAAAAAAGAGAAACTGCCCAAATCCGGTGCGCTCGATGCGCTTGAGGAATTGCTTGGGGATGATTTGGTCCGTGTCGACGTTGTTGCGTTCGAGCGGCGCAACCACCCCCCGTTGGCGAATAAAAGGAGTCATGACGGCACCTCCGTGGAAAGAGTCCGAACATCGGTCAAATGTCCGGCAATCGCTGCGGCGGCAGCCATTTCAGGACTCACCAGATGAGTGCGGCTTCCACGTCCTTGCCGTCCCTCAAAATTGCGGTTGGAGGTGGACGCCGAACGCTCGCCGGGTGACAAAATGTCATCATTCATGCCTAAGCACAGGCTGCATCCGGGTTCGCGCCACTCAAAACCCGCCGCGGTGAAAATCTTGTCCAATCCGATGCGTTCCGCTTCGCGCTTGACTTGGCCAGATCCCGGCACCACCATGGCGCGCACCCCATCCGCCACGCGACGTCCGTCGATTACTCGGGCTGCCCGCTCGAGGTCTTCCAGTCGACCATTGGTGCAGGACCCAATGAATACGCGCTGAATCGGAATGGCATTCAGCGCGGTTCCGGGAGTGAGTCCCATGTATTCGAGCGCATGGCGCATCATGCTGGCGCGAACCGGGTCCTTTTCCTGGTCGGGATCCGGCACGGTGGCTGTGATCGGGGCATTCATTTCGGGATTGGTCCCCCACGTCACCATAGGCGCCAAATCCTCAAGATCAATTTCCACCACACGATCAAACTGCGCCCCTGGGTCGGTTGCCAAACTGAGCCAGTGTGCACGGGCCGTTTCAAACTCGGTACCCTTTGGGGTATATGGCCGCGTCCGAAGGTATTCCATCGTCGTCTCATCCGGGGAAATCATGCCGGCTCTCGCCCCAGCTTCGATGGACATGTTGCAGAGCGTCATCCGCTCCTCGATGCTTAATGACCGGACCGCGTCTCCCGTGTATTCGATGACGTGTCCGGTGGCTCCGGCGATGCCAATGTGGCGGATGAGGGCGAGAATCATGTCTTTCGCCGTGGTGCCTTCTGGCCGCCGACCGCGGAACCGGACCTCCATGGTCTTGGGCTTCTGCTGCCACAGCGTTTGCGTGGCCAGAACGTGCTCCACTTCACTGGTGCCGATGCCGAAAGCCAGAGCTCCCAAGGCGCCGTGGGTAGAGGTGTGGCTGTCTCCGCAGACGATGGTCATTCCGGGTTGTGTGAAGCCTTGTTCGGGACCGATGATGTGGACGATGCCCTGACTGGGGTGGTGAAGGTCCCACAGAGGGACGTCGAACTCGCGGCAGTTGATCTCCAACTGCTCGATTTGCCGTCGGGCAATGGCATCACGAATGGGCAGCGACCGATCGCTGGTCGGCACGTTGTGGTCCATCACAGCCATGGTCAAATCCGGGCGCCGCACGCGCCGGCCGGCTTGTCGCAGACCGTCGAACGCTTGAGGCGATGTGACTTCGTGGATGTAGTGACGGTCAATATACAAGAGCGCCGCCTGATCGGGCGTGTCCTGGTGCACGATGTGGCGGTGCCAAATTTTCTCAAAGAGTGTTTGCGATCCCATTGCCTCATTCCTTTCGAAGGTTCTGGATTTTTGTCCCCCATTGTATCTTCGGGGAAGGGGCAATGGCTAGACCTAAGAAAAAATATTTTTCAAACCTATCCGGCAGTTCTGGCGCGCAGTATAATGGGCGGCAATATTTTGGATAGGAGGTAGCACATGGATCAACTGCCAAAGGACCGGCTCCGTGAACGAAGCCGGATCACCGTCGACGGGCCCGAGCGTGCGCCCCATCGCAGCATGTATCGGGCCATGGGCCTGACCGACAAGGATTTTCAACAGCCCTTTATCGGGGTCGCCAACTTGGCTACCGAAGTGACGCCCTGCAACTTCCACCTCGACCAAGTGGCCCGCGAGGTGAAGGTGGGCGTCCGTGAGGCCGGAGGCACACCCATCGAATTTCCGGCCATCACCGTTAGTGATGCGATTGCCATGGGGCACCAAGGGATGAAAGGCTCGCTTATCAGCCGTGAAATCATCGCTGACTCGATTGAGGTCGTGGCCTTTGCTGAGGGATTTGACGCATTGGCTTGCGTCGGTGGATGCGACAAGAATCTGCCCGGGATTCTGATGGCGTCGGTGCGCCTCAATATCCCCACCGTGGTGCTGTATGGGGGGACCATGATGCCAGGCCGTTTTCAAGGTCGCTCGGTCAGCGTCGAGGACGTGTTTGAAGCGGTGGGAGCGCATGCGGCCGGCCGCTTAAGCTCGGAAGACCTGGACGCGTTGGAGCGCGCTGCTTGTCCGGGACCAGGCACCTGTGGCGGGCTCTTTACGGCCAATACCATGGCGACCCTGGTGGAGACATTGGGCATGGCGAGGTTGGGCACGTCTGCGGTGCCCGCGGTCCATCCGGACCGCCCGCTCCGTGCGCGAGAAGTCGGCAAGCAAGTGATGGAGACATTGGCGCTGGGGATTCGCCCCAAAGACATCATCACGCTCAAGGCCATCGAAAACGCGATTCGCGTGGCCGCTGCGCTGGGCGGCTCCACCAACAGCGTATTGCACTTGATGGCTATCGCCGGCGAAGCAGGCATTCCCATCACCCTGGAGGACTTCGACCGGATCAGCCGAGAGACGCCGCATATTGGGAATTTGAAGCCGGGCGGCGAGTACTTGATGGCAGACCTGCATCAGGTGGGAGGCGTACCCCTCATCCTTCGCCAGCTCTTGGACGCGGGACTCTTGCACGACGATGCGATGACCATTACGGGACGCACCTTAGGCGAAGAGGTGCGCAACTTTCCCCTGCCTGAGAGGGCGGGGGCGTCGCGTGTCGTCTATCCCGTCGAGAATCCCATTCATGCCGATGGAGCTTTGGCGATTCTCCGAGGCAACTTGGCTCCGGACGGCGCGGTGGTAAAAATCACTGACCCATCCGGGGTGGTCGAGTTTACCGGCGAGGCTAGGGTTTTCGACGGCGAGGAGGCTGCCTTCGCCGCGATATCGGCTGGCCAGATCCAGTCCGGCGATGTCGTGGTCATCCGCTATGAGGGCCCCCAAGGAGGGCCTGGGATGCGGGAGATGCTCAGTGTCACCGCCGCCATTATCGGGCAGGGACACGTCTCGGATGTGGCAATGGTGACCGATGGGCGGTTCTCCGGGGCCACGCGGGGACCGATGGTGGGACATGTGTCACCTGAGGCGTGGGCTGGGGGGGCGATCGCCCTGGTGCGCGATGGGGACCGCATCACCATCAACAGCCGGACCCGAGAAATCTCCGTATCCTTGACCGAGGAGGAACTGGCTGCACGAAAGGCCGAGTGGAAACGGCCGGAGCCCCGCTATACCCACGGCGCCTTTGCCAAGTATCAGCGACTCTTTTCCTCGGCTAGTTTGGGGGCTCGGACGACGATTTGGGACTAGCGAAAAAATTTTTTCCTAGGCTGAAGGATTTTTCGCTTGTTACGCGAATAACTATCTCCCAATAGCAACCTCGAAGTGTACCTAGGGATCCGCTCCATCGGAGAAGGACCAAGCGGTACAGACCCGAACAGGGTTACACCGTGGGGATAAAAGACCCGTGGCAAGTTCGCAAAACGACTTGTTGCGGGTCTTTTGCTATACCTTGGCGATGATGGGGAGCGCTGTGCTGCGACGTATCCAGCGACTTAGGGCAGGTGAAAGCCTAAGACGTCAGGCAGAGTTTCTCGCCCCGGAGCTCCTGTGTTGATGCGGCAAACGGCCGCATAGAGACAGGCGGGTCATGCCGTTATCCATTCGAGCCTCGTCGCCAGCGACGAGGGAAAAAGGGTGGTACCACGTGACAACGTCCCTTTCCTGCGGGAAGGGGTTTTTCTGTTTCTGAGACAAACTCGAGGGAGGCGATTTAGGGCAATGGGACACCGCATCATCATTGAGATGCACGCAGCGTCAGGTGCCGAAGCGCGGTTGTGGGCGCTTGTCAGTCAACGGCGCATTGATGTCACGACCGCATCGTTTGAGAAAAATCGACATCAGAACCGGATTCACGCGACCTTGGAAGTGGAACTGGATGTACTCGGGGCACGGCGCTTGATGCGGCAACTTGAGCGTCATCATGACATCCAACACATTGCCCTGGAGTCGGGTGAGCCCTTTGCATCACGCGTCGGGCAAGGACCTATCGCTGCACAATCGCGCCGCATGCGCATTACTGGGAAGAAGGGGGCTTGTCTATGAACGCCAAAATTTACTATGACCGCGACGCCAACTTGGCTCTGATGCAATCTCGTGTGGTCGCCATCATCGGATACGGGAGTCAGGGACACGCCCACGCGCTCAACCTGCGTGACAGCGGAGTGCGTGTGGTGGTGGGGATCCGTGAAGGCGCCTCGGCCGACCGAGCCCGGCGGGATGGCCTTACCGTCATGAGTGTGGCGGAGGCCGCCCAGACGGCCGATGTCATTCAAATTTTGGCACCTGACCACGTTCAGCCCGATTTGTATCGACAGGCCATTGAGCCTCACCTAAGGCCGGGGCAAGCGTTGGCGTTTGCGCACGGGTTTGCCGTGCACTTCGGGGAAATCGTACCTCCACCGTTCGTTGACGTCTTCATGATTGCCCCCAAGGCACCGGGCCACCTGGTTCGGCGGCTGTATCGGGAAGGGCAAGGCACTCCCTGCCTGTTGGCTGTGCATCAGGACGCATCCGGTCAGGCGCGCGAACTCGCCATGGCATATGCGGCAGCGATTGGCGGCACTCGCGCGGGAGTCATCGAAACCACATTCCGGGAAGAAACCGAAACTGACCTGTTCGGGGAGCAAACCGTGTTGTGCGGTGGTGTTGCCGCGCTCATCCAAGGGGGATTCGAAACCTTGGTCGACGCGGGATATCAGCCTGAAATTGCATACTTCGAAACATTGCACGAGTTGAAGCTGATTGTCGACCTGATGTATGAGGGCGGGCTCGGAGCCATGTGGTACTCCGTCTCGGACACCGCCGAATACGGAGGGCTGACGGTGGGGCCGTCCATGGTCACCAAAGAAACCCGCCAGAAAATGCGCGAGGTTCTGGACCGAATCCAGAATGGGTCCTTTGCTCGGGCCTGGATGGCGGAAAATCGGGAAGGCCGTCCCTGGTTCTCGAAGCTGCGCGAGGACGCGCGTCAGCATCAGATTGAGTCCGTGGGCCGAGAATTGCGCGCCATGATGTCTTGGCTTCGACCGTCGGTGGAGGAAGAGGTGGCGGAGGAGGTGCGTTAAGTATGAACGCCGAGCAGGTATTAATCTTCGATACAACCTTGCGAGACGGTGAGCAGTCGCCTGGGGTGGCGCTCACCGTGGCGGAGAAGGTGGAAATTGCCCATCAGTTGGAGCGGCTCGGGGTGGACTTTATCGAAGCGGGGTTTCCCGTCTCGTCGGCCAGCGACTTTGAGGCGGTGCGGGAAATTTCCAGCCAAATCGCGGGTTCGCACGTCGCGGCTCTGGCCCGCTGTGAGGAGGCCGATTTGGAAGCCGCCATCCGGGCGTTGGAGCCGGCCAGAAGCCCTCGCCTGCACGTGTTTATTGCCACCTCGCCGGTGCATATGAAGGCCAAGCTCAACTTGGATCCCGAATCGGTCCTTGCCCGGATCGATCGTTACATCCGGGCGGCCCGGGCCAGCGTGGCGGACGTGGAATTTTCCGCTGAAGACGCTACCCGTTCAGATCCCGCCTTTTTGGTGGAGGTCGCCCAAGTGGCTGCCGGAGCCGGCGCCCGCACCATCAACCTGCCGGATACGGTCGGATACGCCATGAGCGAGGAGTACGCCCGGCTAATTGCCCACGTCAAAAGCCACCTGCCCGATGATGTGATTTTGTCCGTCCATTGCCACGACGATCTTGGGCTTGCAGTGGCCAATTCCCTGGCTGGTGTCAAGGCGGGCGCCCGGCAAGTGGAAGTGGCGGTCAACGGCATTGGAGAACGCGCTGGAAACGCCGCGCTCGAGGAGGTCGCAATGGCGATCGCTGCGCGGGCCGACCATTGGGGGCTTTCCCATCGGGTCAATCTGAGCGAGATCTATCGCACCAGTCGCCTGGTGAGCGAGCGAACCGGCATGATGGTGCAGGCCAACAAAGCCATCGTGGGAAACAACGCCTTTCGTCACGAGTCAGGCATTCATCAAGACGGAATGCTCAAGGACCCCAAAACCTACGAGTTTCTTGACGCCCACGCCATTGGGCAAGGCAGCCATTTGGTGCTGGGAAAGCATTCCGGGCGTCATGCGCTGCGCGATCGCCTCGAACGGATGGGCATTTCCTATACCGCAGAGCACCTTCGACAGATGCAGCGCCACATTAAGGTGATGGCAGAGGGCAAGCGTGCCATCGACGACCAAGAGCTGTACGGGATCTGGCAACAAGTCGCCCAACAAGCGGATGGTGAGCAATATGGCCTTTAGCTTGGCCGTCCTGCCCGGGGACGGCATTGGCCCGGAAGTCGTCGAATCAGCCCTGCGCATCTTGGACGCGGTTTCTGAACGCGGCCAATTGGCGCTTGAAGTAGAGCGTGGCCTGATTGGGGGGGCGGCCATCGACCAGGAGGGAAGCCCCTTTCCCCAAGCCACACGCGACATGGTCCATCGGGCCGATGCGGTGCTGTTGGGAGCGGTTGGAGGTCCGGCTTGGGCCAACCTTCCGGTCACGCCGGAAGCGGGGCTGTTGGCCCTGCGAGAGTCATTGGGGCTTTTTGCCAATA
>JAKADO010000110.1 GCA_021820485.1 Bacillota bacterium | reverse complement strand
GGGTAGCATGCCGTCAAGACGAACCGCATATTCCAACCTTGGCCGGTCGTGCTGAGAACGGAAGATTGCGCCAAGAAACGAGGAAATCCAACCACATTTTGCACATAGCCGAAAAAAGGACAGCCATCCACGAGGCTGTCCTTTGGCGCTGAATTTAGGCTTGCTCTTTGTGCTTCCGCATGGGAGCCAGCACACCCAAGGCGAAGAATACGCCTGCCAGGATTTCCAAGACACCGACGGCCATCTGGATGCCGCTGAGGCTGACGAATCCCATGCTCAAGGTGCCGAACCCGATGATGCCCAAGACACTGCCAATGCTCATGCGCAACATCGACCACACAGACTTACGAGACATGTTTCTTACCTCCTTCAACCACCGGAGGGTTGCCGCCCGAGTGGTTGCGATAGAAATCCTTCCAGATCAGCCGGTGGACTCCCAAGTAGCGCGGCAGCTTGTTCAGTCCGGGAATCCATGGTGTGAACGCCAGAGCAAGCCAGAAGACAAAGCCGATGGCTAGCGCTGTGGCATCCGGGGCCGATGAGTTGGCGACGAAGGGCCACTGGTAAATCCAAGTCGGGATAGTCATCCACCACGCAGCCGGGTAGCCGTTGACTGCCGGGTGAATGATGCCCCAATTGGCTCCGGCCAAGCTCTGGGTCTGCGGGGCGTTCTGGAGCGGAGCGCCCTGCAGGAACAGCAGGTAGTTTTGATTGTCAAATCGAGTGGTGACGGCGCCGTTGCGCATCAGCGCTCCCGACATCAATCCGCTCTTGCCAAGTGCCAGCGTGTCGTTCATAAGAGCCGGAAGCGGTCCGTAGTTGCCCTTTTGGGTCACCACCACTCCGTTCTTGTAGACACCTTTGTTGAGGGCGGTGGTGTAGGCGTTCTCCCACTTGGTCTGTTGCGCCGGCGACGCGCTGTTGAAGGCGTGCAGCGCCGGGGCGATGCTGGGGTTGATTGACGCGGCCATGGTCAAGGGCTTCAGGATGAAGTCGGTCGCCGCGTTAATCGGGTGAATCACGCCAACGGCGGTCTGCATCGGGCTTTGCACACTTGCGGTGCCGTTGTTGTACGGCGGGCCGTAGTTGGCAATCTGTCCTTGCCCGTCGAGAGCTCGGAGCGCCATCTGTTCAAACGCGACCGGATTTTGCGTGGCGTAGGTCTTAATGGTTAACGGCTGCTTTTCCGGCAGGTTGAACAAAATGGAGGCCAAGAGAACCACCACCACAACGATGCCCAGTGTGGAGAGAAGATGCTTGACGAAGTCTTCGGGCACCATCCGGTAGTTTTTCACCACGTCATCGTGAACTTTGACGCTCATGACTATTTCACCGTTCCTTTCGCGCTATCCGACTTGGCATCCGGATAGGGAGGCACAACGCTCTTCATCCGAACGCGGGTGATGTGCAATCCGATGACTGCTGTCAGGACCAACGGCAAGACCACGACGTGCATGCCGAACATCTGTCCTGCGTTGGTTAGGTTGACCCATCCCAGACCCAGCGCGTTCAAGCCATCTTTGGCTTGCACCGCATTCCATTGGGAATACAGGTCGCCGTTGATGAGAAACCCGGTGAATGCGGTGGGAATCGCAATGATGAGAGCGATGGCACCCATCAGCCACGTGGCGCCTCGACCTCCGCGCCAAGCACCGGTGAAAAAGACTCTCCACAGATGCAGCATCATAAAGAAGAAGAAGGCTTGCACGGCCCAAAAGTGTGTGGCGGCGACAAATCGCATAGCGCTGTTGTAGGACCACGTGTCGGGACCGTTCATGGCGAGCAGCACACCGCTGATGACCAAGACGACAAAACTTGAGGCCGTCAGAGAACCGAGCATATACATAAATCCTTGGGCGTACTCGGGCATCTCCGACGGAAGCCAAGTTTCGGCGGACATGACTTCACTCAGCATCCGCTTGGATGCCATAGTCCAGTTCGCCATTCTAATCACGTCCTTTCAAAAAGTTGCGGAGGAAAAGTCCGCGGATCGAGCGAATTTCCATCAATGATGGCGGCGCGTCGGCCAGACGAGGCCGACGATAAAGGTTAGTAAGAAGAGACCTTCCACAATGAAGTTTCCCGAACCGGGGGACATGTCTCGCACCTCCTTTTTCTTGGTATTACCGTACCTTTTGTGAGCCATGGGTGCCTACGGGCGTGTGGAACCGTGCGAGGGACCAAATGGTCCCAAAAACAGGGGCCGTTAGGCGCATAACTGTGCGCGTGGAAGACAGCATAATGGGATCATGCAACATGTCGCCGCGAGCGGCGTCGGATGGGATAAAAGGGAGATGGAAACGATGGTCAGTGTCATGTATTGGGCAGCCGCCCTGTTGGCTTTTATCTTTGCCATCAATTTAAGCGGCCGGTTTCGCCGCACCAAGGCGCCGGTTTATGGTTGGTGGACGCTTTCCTTCATTTTATATGTGCTTGCCTTTGTGATGGAGGCATTGACGGTTTCGAGCAACTGGCACGTTGTATCGCAGTATCAACTGTACATCGTGGCCTCGGCTGGGCTGGTTGGCACCATGTCGGTAGGCACCACCTATTTGGCATTGCCCCGCTCGCGCGTGGCCAAGGGGTACGCTCTCTACGTCACATTGGTGGGGCTCGCGTTGATTCTTCTGACCTTGATGCATCCGCCGGTTCTGCAAGGCAGCTGGGCGGCGTTGAACGCCGGCAAGAACGCCATCGTCGGACCAACCCAGGTGGCCTACCTGTTGCTGTCCGCAGTGGGTGGACCTATTGTGGTCATCGGCTCCCTTTGGTCATGGTGGAAGACGCGGCGCTATTACACGCTTCTCATTGCGGCGGGCGCGCTGGTGCCGAGCTCAGCGGGGACCCTGGCATCGCAGGGGTTGGGGCTGGCGTGGTTTCCCATCATGAACATCATTGGATTGGCGCTGATTTTCTTGGGCTACATTTATTCCCAACCGCGGCATGGCGCTCAATTGAATGCAGCCAAGGCCGGTCAATCTGAGAAGGAACACCGGAATGGACGGACTGCTGGATAGGCATGGCGGAGAAGAAGAGTGTGGCTGGACGAGGCGGCTGCTTCGTCTGCCCTTGATAGGCGCCGTCGTCGCGAGGGAGGCCGACGCAATGAAGGACACCAGTGGGCATCAACTCCACAAGAGGGTGGGGACGCGGAGGAAGGGTGGGCGCGCCTTCCGTCCCTATCGGATGCCAGGCCCGTTGTTGGTTCATCTTCGCCAAAAACGCCGTATTGCCCGAACTCCACGCACGGACTCCCTTGAGGGGGTGTCGCCTGCGCGGCTTTCGGCATGGTGGTCCGTTGTCCGAAGCCGGAAAGGACCTAAGGTGGTGACTCTCCGCACCAGTTGTCCCTTGGAGCAACATTTAATGCATGTTGTGGACACGGCGCTCTCCAATCACTTTGATGTGCTTACCACCATGCCGGATGCTTCGCATGGGATGGTCGAACTCTATCCTCCCCATTTTACGTACGTATTGTCGGCGGTGCAGCCGGCCATCGCCCGGCATCTCCCCTTGAGGATCGCCTTCCAACGGTCAAACGGCATCCTGAAGGTGACGATGACCGATCTCATCGGCCAGGTGGAGTGGCCGGAAGCCCCCCGGACTCGCGTGTTGAAGGCTCTGCGGTGGCTGGACTTGGCCGCCGCCCGCGTCATTCAGAGTCTGGCCAATCCCGGATGACGCCGGGATTCTTAAGACGTTTCGATTGTTTCGCAGTGCGAATCGACCGCGTTGGTGGGCGAAAACCCGCATGATATAATGATGTCGAAATTGCACTGAAGGGGCCGTTCGCGGCGGAATCCCTTAAAGCTTGAACGGCTAACTTCACACTGGGACCTGTTGGGGGGACTCCATCTTCATGGGCAAGGGCTGGCGTGACCGCATCCTAGCGACCTTAATGGCCATGGCGGGTGTGGCGCTGACCGTTTTCATCTATTCCCACTTTATCTCAGGACTTCATACCCGCCACGACATGAAGCTTTTTTATTTAGGCATTGTTCTCGTGTTTTTTACGGGTGTCTTTTCGTTCGTGGTGTTTGGTCTCTTGGAACGGCAGCAGAATCAGTTGGAGCGCGCCAATACCGAATTGGGACGGCAGCGGGATGTGCTGCAAGGACTGTGGGATGCCACCGGAGTTGTGGCAACGCTTCCCGATCTGGAAGCGGTGTTGCAGAGAATCGTGGATGTGGCTCGCCCGTTGTTTGGCGCAGAGTATGCTGCGTTGGCGGTCCTTTCGGATGATGACCCGTCAAAAATCCGCGAGTTCATTACATCTGGCCTATCGGAGGACATGCGGAAACGCATTGGCCAACTGCCAACCGGCCGTGGTCTCCTCGGTGAAGTCATTCGAACCAAGCGGGTGATTCGGCTGAAAAACATCGGGGAGCATCCCGCCTCGTCGGGATTTCCGCCCCATCATCCCCCCATGGGGAGCTTTTTGGGGCTCCCTCTTCTGTATCAGGGCAGCATTGTGGGCCACTTGTATCTGACCAACAAGCCCGGCGGATTTACGGCTGAGGACGAGGTGCTGGCCCAATTGTTCTCGCGTCAGGCGGCGGTGGTCATTTCCAACGCGCGGTTGTATCAAGACCGCGAAGGCTGGGCAACCGTGCAGGAGCGCGAGCGTATCGGACGCGAGCTTCATGATGGAGTCTTGCAAACACTGTACGGGCTCACGCTGTCATTGGAGTTCATCTTGGACGCCAATGACACACTGACGGATGATTTGCGCCGGGAGCTCAACCGGGTGACGGAAACGCTCAGCCTCACCATGACCGACATCCGGATGTATATACAGAGTTTGGGCACCTCACCGGTGGACTTTTTGGTCGCTGTGCGCGACATGCTGCAGCGCACCGGCAACTCTGACGAAGTGCAGTTGGAGTTTCACGACCATGATTACCTGACGCTTGATCCCGAAGTCATTCATGATTTGGTGCTGACGGTGCAGGAGGCTGTCTCGAACTCCAAGCGGCACGGACAGGCGGACCGCATTGTCGTGGGATGGGAAAGCACGGATTGGGAGTACCACTTGTGGGTGGAGGACAACGGTCGGGGGTTTGAACCGCGGGAAGATGAAGGACATCACTTCGGGTTGGCCAATATGGAGCGCCGAATGGAGCGGTTGGGTGGAGTCATGGACATAGCCAGCACGCCAGGAGACGGCGCGACGATTCAGTTTCGGTGGCCGCGTTCGGACTTGCGGGGCATATGAGATATAGTGAAAGGTAGAGGAGGAGACACCGTCATGGCAAGCGGAGATATGGAAGATGTGATTCGAGTGGCCATCGTGGATGACCATGAAGTGGTGCGCATGGGGCTGAAAAATCTCATCGACCACCAAACCGGGATTCGCGTGGTGGGCGATTACGCAACCGGGCAGGCGGCCATCGAGAATATTCCGTTCCAGGCCGATGTGGCAGTGCTCGATGTACGGCTTCCGGATGTCAATGGATTTGAGGTATGCCGGCAGATCAAGGAGCGCGATGAGCGCGTGCAGGTCATCATGCTGACGTCCTTTGGACAGGATGAGATGGTGATGGACGCCATTGACGCTGGAGCATCAGGCTATTTGCTCAAGGAGTCGCGCGGGCATACCGTGATCGAGGGAATTCGGACCGTGGCCCAAGGTGGGTCGTTGTTCAGCCCTCAAGTGACGGCGACCCTGTTTCGCCGACTTAGAACGGCTAAAGGGCCGACCGATCCCATTGAGGAATTGAACGAAAACGAGACCAAAATTTTGGCGTTGGTATCTGAAGGAAAAACCAACCGTGAAATTGGAGAGCAGCTCTATCTCAGCGAAAAGACCGTGAAGCACTACGTGAGCAACATTTTAAGCAAGCTGGGGTATACGCGCAGGGCGGAAGCGGCCGCGCACTACGCGCGGTATCAATCGGATCATCACCGGTCGTGATGGTGGCGCAGTGCGAGGATGCCGCCGATGACCAAAACCCAGATGACGATCTGCCAAAGACCCATGGTCACCCAAGGATTGATGTGGGCGAAAAACTGGATCATCGATGAACACCTCCTGGTACAGCTTGATAAACACCGGAAAACAATAAACTCTTGCCATTACTATAAAAGCTTCTTCCAGCCCCCGCGTCTGCCGAAAGGCCATCTTGCGGGGGCCATTCGGTCCTTCTCATTAGACTGCCCCGTCGCTGTCCATCTCCTTCATCTTAAATCGCGGTGCCCTGTAAAAAAGGAACGGAAGGCCCCCAATATTGGGCCATTCGGTCCTATATTCGGCATGTAATGTGCAGATACAGTTAGGAAATAGACCGATGAGGGGGTGGCTTTTGTGATCCATGTTGATCCAGAGATGACAGATGAAGAATTCCTACGGCTGTTTGAAAAAGGAATTCATGCCCAATGGGGATCTGACCAGATCGACTGGGGTCTTGTGGAGGGAATCTCCAAGGACAAGAAGCAAGCTCTGGGACAACTCATTACGCCGGTATATTTGGGGGAGCAAACCGCCATGCTGGGAATATCGGCAGTGATGCCGATGATCCTGACCGGCGGACATCCCGAGCCAGCCTTGTACTTGTCGAGCATGGGACTCGATGAAGCACGCCATTTCCGCAATCTGAACCATCTGTATCGGGCGCTTGAGGTCGAGCCTTTGCCAAGCCGCCGGTTGCCCGAAATGTGGCGATATCACGCACGCCTGCTCCAAAAGCACGACCCTGTGCAATGGGTTTTCGGCATTCTCATCAGCGACCTGTTTGCCAAAAGCTTCTATGGCGGATTCGCGGAACGCTTCCCGGATACAGTGGTGGGCCGGCTGTCCCGACGGACGCTTCAGGATGAGGCGCGCCATCAAGCCTTTTCGGACCGCTATTTGAACCGCATGCTTCCAACGATGGACCCAGACGCCAAAAACGACTTGCTGGTGCTGCGGGATGATTTGTTCCGCATCATGGAGAAGCTGGGCGAGCGGCTGCGCGGACCCATGGAGACGTTGGATTGGTCGCCGGAAGCATTCCTGGCGGAATTGTGGGATGACACAGAACGCTGGGTCAAGCGTCTAGGGATCGTCTCGGAGCCTGAAGGCGCTTAACGACGCATGAACCATCCGCCCGGATCATAAGTATCCCTGAGGACAAAGCACGAGCCTTCGGGGAGGGATCCGGGTGGATTGGAAGGTGTTCCTGTCGACCTTTGCGTTGATATTTTTTGCCGAGTTGGGTGACAAGACGCAGCTTAGCGTGATGACGCTGTCGGCTCAAAGCAATTCGGGCATGTCGGTGTTCGTGGGTGCGGCAGTGGCACTGGCGCTAAGCGCATTGCTGGCGGTCATTTTTGGGGAGGCCGTGACGCGGTTGGTCCCGACTCATTACATCCATCTGGGTGCCGGAATCATGTTCGTCGGAATGGGCATCCTGCTCATTCTTGGTAAACTGTAGCGCAGGATTTAGCCTGAATCACGCCTTGTAGGCATCTTGTGAGGTGTGCTATAATACTTTAGTCGATGCGCCCGTGGTGAAGTGGATATCACGCAGGCCTCCGGAGCCTGAAGCAGGGGTTCGAGTCCCTTCGGGCGCACCATAAGTTTTAAGTCCCGCAATCATGGTTGCGGGATTTTTTGTGATGCGCAGGTATTGGCTGGAGAACTTTAGCGGATGTACTCCGACAGCCGCCAATTGCCGCTTGCACCTCAAGGAGCGGCGCTATGGCACGCGTAACGAAAGACTGAGTCATCAACACCCCTCCAGATAAGCATGGACCCACCGGCGTTTCCCCGGACCTCGAAAATGGTGCCTGAATATGTGCAGGCGCCTTCGGCAGAAGGCCTGCATGTTTTTGGCCGTTGCCGCCGGGATGTCGTTGCTTCGTGATAGCGGTCACTTTTGAACGGAGGACGCAGGTGGCGGTTTGA
>JAKADO010000032.1 GCA_021820485.1 Bacillota bacterium | reverse complement strand
AGATCGCTGACAAATCCGCGGTCAATTTTGATTCGCGTGACGGGCAAATGGCGCAAGTAGTTGAGTGAGGAATACCCCACGCCAAAGTCATCGATGGCCACGCCAATGCCATAGCGCCGAATCTCCCGCAACCGCGAGACCGCAACCTCCGTGTCCCGCGACATCATGGATTCCGTAATCTCAAGTTCGATGCGTTCGGGCGGCATCCCGTACTGTTTCAAAACGCGCAGCAAATCGTGGGTAAAATCGGGCGAGTCAAAGCGTGTGGCGGACACATTAATGGCAAGCGTGACCGGTTGATGCCGCCACCAAGAAAGCGCGCTCACCTCGCCGACGGCCCTCTCCAGCACCCAATCGTCAATCGCATCCATAAGGCCCAGCTTCTGCGCCTCAGGCAGAAATTCGGCCGGCATGAGGGTCTCGCCTGTCCCCAACTCCCAACGCAGCAGGGCTTCCAATCCCACCATGCGGCCCGTTAAGATATCGACCTGCGGCTGATACCGCAGAGAAAATTGAGATTCCGCCAACGCTCGGCGCAGCGCCGAATCCATATACAGCGCATTGGCGGCCGCGCTCTGCAGCTCGGGACTGAAAAACGCCACCCGGTTTCTGCCTTGTTCCTTGGCTCGGTACAGGGCGGCATCCGCATGGCGCAGCAGTTCGTCCGCGGTCCGCCCGTCGTGCGGAAAGAGCGCCGCTCCAAAGCTGGCAGTAGCAAAGATTTTCTGGTCGTCCAGCTCCACCCCATCGGACATCTTCCGCCGGATGCGCTCCAAACGCTCTCGCACCTCGTCACCACTGTCCACGGGAGCCATGACCAAAATGAATTCATCGCCCCCCTGGCGGCCTAAAACATCTCCGGTCGCAAGCGACCGGTTGATGCAGACAGCCACCGCCTTCAAGAGACGATCCCCAAAGGTGTGGCCCTCCGCATCGTTGACCGACTTGAACCTGTCCAAGTCAATAAACACCACCGCGACGGCATGGCCCGACTCCTCCGCCTGCATCAAGCTCTGCTCCAATCGCGTAGTCAGAAGCCGGCGGTTCGGAAGGCCCGTCAAAGCATCATGAAATGCCAAGTATTCCACTTGCCGCAGACTCTGTGAGAGTTCGCCGCTGGTGGTATAAAGGTTGCGCCGCTCGCGCTCAAATCGTTTCTGCTGGTTAGCCAGAATGCCGAAGGTGAGTCCCGCCATCGCAATGCCCAGCATCACCCCCGCCCGAATGTCCCCGGAGACCGGCAGTCGGATGGCGAACCCCACGAACACCCCGGTCAAGAGGGCCGGAGAGAGCCACGTGGGAACGGTGAACGAGACCACGAACAGCGCACTGTAGGATACCAGCAGGAGTGACGTGAAGGGCATCCGAGAGGCCCCTAGGGCGAGAGCCAAGCTGCCGATGAATCCCACCAAGAGCCGGGTGGCTGGGTTAAGGCGTCCAAAAATGAGGACCGCACTCGCGGCCGCAAACACCGCGGCCTCCAGCCAGGCGTGAGGAGGCAGGGGCCGGATGAGACTATAGAGACTGACGACCGTTGCAAGAAGATACACAAGCCGCATACGGTTCACCCCGTGCCTCTGTCGGGGCTGATCGAGCACCTGGCGTGGCCTCCTTAAACATCCCGTTGGGCGATGGACACGCGTCATGGACTCTCCACCGCACTATCTCATTGCATTGTATCGTGACCTTCCCTGAACCCGATCGCTTTAGATGAGATTTACGCAGCGCAACGAAGCGCCATTCTACCGGGTCATTCGCATGAAAGCTTCAGAATGCCGGCATTCTTCGCAGCGTTCATTGTATCCTGATAACCAGGGAACCCTCACAACGCGGGTACAGGGGGACGTCAACAATGAACATAGTGGTGGTTGGGGCCGGTGCCGTAGGCGGCTATTTTGGCGCCAAGCTGGCTCGAGCAGGCGCTCCGGTCATCTTCTTGGTGCGGGAAGCTCGGCATCGTCAGATCAAAGACCGGGGACTTCGCGTGAAAAGCGTGCACGGCGATTTCACGCTCAACCCGCGCCTCGTCACCCACACGGAGGAGATAGCGTCAGTCGACGTGGTTCTGGTGGCCGTCAAGAACTACCACCTGTCGGAAGCCATGCCGGCGTTGGAGCGGTTGGTGGCCAAAGGAGGCAAGATCTTGCCGCTCTTGAACGGCGTCCAACATATTGGGATCCTGGTCGATGCATTGGGGCGGGACAACGTCTTGGCTGGAGCCTGCTACGTCGAAGCCACTCTCAATCAAGACGGGGACGTGGTCCAGACCAGCCCCATGCAGGATATTGTCTTTGGCCCAATGGGCCGCTGCGACGCCGCCTTCTTGGAAAATCTGGAGTCCTGGCTTCACCGGGCCGACATTCGTGTGCGGACCAGTCCCCGCATCATGACCGATATGTGGACAAAGTATCTATTCCTGGTGACCCTAAGCGGCATCACGGCCGCCGCCCGCCTGCCAGTGGGGAGCGTGATGTCGGACCCGGTAACGGAAGCATTCCTGCGCCAAATGATCACCGAAGCGTTTTCCGTGGCGAAAGCCTATGAGCCAGATCTTGATGACAACATTCCGAGCGCGATTTTCACACGGTTGGCGTCGGTCTCGCCTCGCATGACATCATCCATGCACCGTGACTTGGAAAAGGGACTCCCGCTCGAGCTGGAGAGTCTGCAGGGCGCGTTAATTGAGATGGGCCGAGAGCGTGGCGTGGCGGTGCCCCATTTTGAGGCGGTGTATGCCCTCTTGCACCCATGGCGGGATGGATGCCCAACCGGGCGGTGAGAGCCCTCGCGAAATCGAAACAAAGGCCGAGTGGCCTTCCTCAAAATATCGGGTCCACTCGGCGTGGGCGTTTTGCGTCCGGGCGGACCGGAGCGGCTAGGCCAGGGAACCCATCGGGTCCCATGGCGGAAGATGGCGGGGTTCTCCATCCAAGGCTGCCCGCTGCTCGGCCGACAGGTATTTCTTATGCACCACAATCTGGTACATGAACTCGTCGAACCACGCGTCGCTCATGATGAAAAAGCCGTGATTTCCCGCATCAGGTCCCCAACTGTTTTCCACTTTCCAGCGATTGGGCGAGCCATCCACCAGGTTGACCCCGGTGAGGACCATCGCGTGGTCCATCTGGCTTTCGCCGTAGGTAAGGCGCTCGGCCTTGGTCAGGTGGAAGTCCACTCCCAGAGCCTCTGCATAATCGTACTGATCCACGTCCAGCATTCCTGTCTCGCGATCGGACATCTTGCCGACATCGCAGCCAAACCAGACGGGTTCGCCAGCGACAAGCTGAGTCTTGGCCAACTGCTTGAACTCTTCGATGGGAAGATTCAAGTAGAGAACCGGTCGGCCCCCGACCACATTGCCTAAATAGTCCACCGTGTAGGTGTGCCCGAACGGCTTATCCTGGGTGGGCGCGTTAATGACGCTCACGTAGTCCTCAAGCCTGATGCCGCCGTATCGTGCGAAGAATTCCACCGGCGTGAGGGCGCGTTCGCCATGGTATTGATTCTCGTCATCCTGGTATTCGAGGTCGAACTGGGTTGGCGGCTCGCCCAGAAAATGCGCCAGCATCTGATAAATGTCGCGCATCATCCCCTCTTTGAGGCTCTCCAACTCGTGAAGTTGAGCCCCCGCCTGTGCCGCGTCCCGGAGCACGGCCGCATCTTCCCGCAGCTTGGCCGTCATGAGGTGGTTCATCATGCGGGAATTGCTGGAATGAAACGATTCCGGCATGATGCCCTTCGGCACCACCCCATACTTCTCCACCAGGTTTACGAACATGTCCCACTGGCCCCCGTCTTGCAGCGGGGCGGTGAGCAGCCACGCCACGAGCCGTCCATCCACCGGTTGCTCCAGCGTGTGGATAATGCTTTCCAGAAAGTAATGGGACTTCTCCAGCTTGTCGTAGAACATCAAGTAGGCCTGCGACAGTTCAAAATCCTTGACACGAAGCGTTTCCGCCATGCGCTGGCGAATCACGTTCAATCCCGCAAAAATCCAGCAGCGGCCGCTTTGCCGCTGATGGGTAATCGCCCCGGTGGCGATTTCATGCGAAAACGCGTATGGCATTTCGGTGACTCGAGAACGCTTCTGAGTCACCGCCTGCACCCCATTCTTGATGATGGCGTTGGCGATCACTTGATGCAGCGGCTCTTCCGCAAAGGCTGCATGCCATTCCTTTACTTGATCCGGGCTGATGGACTTCTGAGTGCCCATATCGGTTGCCATGATATCCCTCCTTCAACTGAGAGGGTATTCGAAACCGATGCAGGAATTTCCTCCATCGTCCCGCATGCCTGCCGTTATTGATTGGCCCAGATTTGTCCCAGCGTCTCAAAGACAAAGTGTTTGGCCTTCAATCCCGCAAAGAGGGCTGTCCAGTTTACCGATCCGGTGATTTCCACCACCCGATTCGGATGTGCCAGCAGGGCCGCTTGAAGCGCCGCCGTGGTGCCGGACACGCTCCGGCCTTCGCCAACGACGGTGTTCGGCGCCATGGCCACCAGATTGAGGCCATCGGCGACCGATGTCACGGTGGCATTGGGTGCTTCCACTCCAATATAGAAGGTCGGCGCGGTGCCCGATGCCGACGCCATCGCATGCACGCCCCAGGTCAGTTCTTGGGTGACGCCCCACTTGGGAAGAGCGTTTAGGTTGTCGCCGCTGTACCCGCTGATGGCGAGCTCATTGCCCAACTGAGCCAGCGCTTTGACGAGATGGGCATGCAGTAGCGCCCATTGGCCGCTCACGCTCACGTCTACGGTCACATTGGCGGCGGCCTCGGCCGCGGCCAACGCCTTCACGTCAGACGGACTCGGATCCAGAACCACCAAATCCGCCACGGGCTTCAAGTTCGCCAATACCCCGGTGGACGTGGAGGAGCCGCCGCCTCCCGGCGATGCTGCGGCCGATGGCGGTGGCGCGCTCTTGGCGGGTGTTGTCGCTGGGGCCTTGGCTTTGGCTGTCTTCCAGTTGATGGTTTGTCCCGCCCAGAGAGAAGTTCCGTGGAGATTATTGGCCAGGGCGAATCCCTGATACGGCAAATGGGCCGCGAAGGCCAACAGCGCGAGCGAGTCCCCAGGCTGGGCCTGATATGCCCAGTGGTGCCTGGCCGTCACCGCAACCGCCGTCAGATGGGCGAGCGTGGTCAACGTGGATGCGGTCAGACTTTGTGTGTTGGCCTGCCCGATTTGATGCTCAAATGTGCTGAGGGCGTCGGTGAGGCTCTGGGACCACTGACCATTGAGCGTCCCATGATAGAGCCCCAAGGTGGACAAATCGCTTTCCACAGACAGGACAAGGGCGCCATGGGCGCCCGACGGGACGGTGCCCATTTCATGAATGGTCGCGCTCAACTGGGACTGAAAGCTGGCGTTTTTTTGAAGTCCGAACGTGGCCACGTATTCGTCGGCGCTTTTGAGCATCTGCTCGGAGACGCGCCCCGTGACTGGGCCCGGGTTGAAGCCCAAGACCCCCAGCTCAGCTTGGATTTCGGCTTGTGCGTATCCTTCCTGTCCGATGCTCCACGACGCTGGGGATCCGCCCCCACTGGTTAAAAGTGCGACAGATAAGAGCGAACTGACAGCTTGCAATAAATTGGCGGCAGCCATATGCATCCCTCCGATTCCAGGATGCACCAATTATGGAAAGTTTATTCATTGGCTGGCAGCGCCCGCCAATCCCCCCGCCATGCCCACCACGAGAGCGACCCCGAGTCCTGCCCACAGGTGCGTCACGTTGCCCACATGCACCGTTTCCGCCACAACCGTTGAAACAAGGTTGAGCGTAATGGCCGCCAAAGCGCCGTGCAACCAGGCCCCCATCTCCGCGATCCGTCCGGCCCCCCATCCTGCCCCCAAGGCGGTCACGCCAGCGCCAACCCAAATCAGCACCGATTGAATGCCGGCCGGCAGACCGATTTGATAGTCGGCAATCGCCAACACCAGCGCCAGGACCAACGCCACAGCCAGTCCCATCAAGGCGCCCTGTACAATTGCGCGAATGCTCACCTCCACAACTCCTTCCTCGAAACCTCCGCCTTCAAGCGATGATTTGTCCCGCGACTCCTCGCCACAACATATCCACGACAAAGGCGATTCATGACAGAAGAATGGGTGGGCTAGCAAAGACGCCCCGGCGCCGAGGGGCGTCACCAATTCATGAAAGAACCCCGGAGCCAAGCCCCGGGGTTCTTCGTCAGTCCTCTTCAGCGAGGTCCTGTTCCGCCTTTCGTATCAAGCGCTTCACCATGTTCCCGCCGATTTTCCCGACTTCGCGGGTCGTCATGTTGCCCCACCCGCGTTCCTTGATGTCATCGTCGAGACCCAAGTCTTCCGCCACTTCATACTTCAAGTGGTCCAGTGCCCGCTCAGACTGAGGAAGGAGCGGACGATGGTCATCTGCCATGTTTAGCACCTCCCCGCGTTTAGCATGCCCGAAACTTGGGGACGCCAGGGACGGACCATCGCAAAATCCCCCGCACTAGAAAGACTCCGGGACATCCATCGAGGGAATCCGCTCCAACATGGTCGTGTCGGTAAGATGCATGTGAATGGGCGTCAGCGTGATGGCGCCTGCATGATGCTGCGCCACATCGCTCCATTCATCCTCCAAATTGTCGATGCGATCGCCGGCAATCCAGTAGTAGGAGCGGCCCCGCGGATCCACCGCCTGCTGAAAGTCGTTGGCGTACTCGCGTCCGCCCAGCTTCACCACGCGCAGGGCTTTCGGCACTCCCCGCCTCAGGCTGGGAAAGTTCACGTTATAGACAACACCCGGAGGCGGAAGCTGAAAAGTGGGCAAGGAAACCCACCATTTGACGAAGCTGGCTGCCCAGTCAAATCCATTGTTGTCGCCATCTTCCAGTGACAGCGCAATGGCCGGTACCCCAAGAAACATCGCCTCCATGGCGGCGGATACGGTCCCCGAATAGAACACATCCCGCCCAAGGTTGCTGCCATGGTTTATCCCGGACAGCATCAAATCGGGACGGCTTCCCACGAGCGCCCCAATGCCGATTTTCACGCAGTCGGCCGGTGTTCCGTTCACCCGCCATCCCCGGCTGCTGGGCCCGTAGACCACCGATTTTGCATACAGCGGCTTATGCATGGTGATGGCGTGGCCCATGGCGCTTCGCTGCCGCTCCGGCGCCACCACCGAGATTTCCGCGATGGACTCCAGAGTCCGCCTCAAGGTTTGGATTCCCTTGGCCTGAATGCCGTCGTCATTGCTGATGAAGATGTGCATGACCGCTCCCCCAAAATTCCTCGATGGTTGTCAAAAGCTCTTCCTGCCGGCCCATCACCCGCGGAACACCCGACAATGCTCCAAGAAACAGATTGGCGTAGCGGGTGCGGCCTGGCTGGATGCGCGGGTCGAACACGATGACGACGCCGCGGTCTGTCGTGGTCCGAATCAGCCGGCCGAAACCCTGTTGAAACCGGAGAACCGCCTCCGGCAGGCTGCGGCGGTAAAATGGGGACTGGCCACGGCGCTCAATGCGCTCCTGCTTGGCCTCTTCCAGGGGATCGCCCGGGGCGCGAAATGGAAGCCGTCCCATAATCACCACCTCCAGGTCACTGCCCGGAATGTCCACGCCCTCCCAATAGGTCATTGTCCCCAGCAAGACCGCTCGCGGGTCGTGGCGGAAATCCTGGACCAGCCTCCGGCCCGGTCCATCAATGCCTTGCGCCAACGTTCTTATATCGTACGCCGCCAATGCTTCGCGAATGCGCCAGGATATTCCTTCCACCGCCCGATAGGACGTGAGAAGCACCAACGTATGTCCGCGACGGGCTTGCGCCACCGAAATGATAAGCTGGCTCAGGGCCTCCAGGTACTGACTGTCGCCCGGATCAGGACTATCGGTGGGGATGAGCAGCCGCGCTTGCGCTGGCCAATCAAATGGCGACCCGACGTTCAGAGAATGCAGGCGATCGCGAGGCACCCCCAACGTCTCTGCGACATAGTCGAACTTGCCGCGCACCGTAAGGGTAGCCGAGGTCAGCACCGCGCTGTCGACCGACGCCCAAAGATTGTCCTCCAGTATCTGGGCAATCTCCACGGGGGCCCAGCGCCAATTCACCTGCGGCTCGCCATCACGGCCGGTATGAACCTCCCACCAGGACACCCGATCCTCTGACAGCTTGCCCCACAGCGTTAGCCCCATAGCCAGATTCACCAAGTCCTGCTGCCATTGCCGATATCTAAGCCATGGCGCAGTGTCCACCGCCGTCCCCCGAGCCTCCGATTCCTGCCACAAGAGCTCGGTTTGATCGACCAGCTCGTGCAGGAACTGATTGACGTGGTCCAGCTGCTCGAAAAACCCATTCTCTGACAACAAGTCGCACCGTGCCGCGGTAAGCCGAACCGAACGGCGGTCATATTCACCCGGCGGCGTGTGTCCGACCAGGGACTGGCCCAAGGCCCCAATCGCGTCACGGACCCGCTGATATCGATCCTGAATGTTGTGCACCGTGCCCAAGAGTTCGGGATGCACCTGAAGGCGCGACCAGAGTCCGGTGCGCGGGTGCATGACCTCCCGAAACCGACGGTGGAAATGCTCCAAATCCAGGTCAAATCCCAGAGCCCGCTCCAGCACCTCGCTCAAGTGATGCGCCTCGTCAACCACCAAGTGCGAAAACGGTGGCAAGATGTTGCCGTTGGCGATGTGGGCGGCCAAGAGGGCGTGATTGACCACCACCAAATGGCTCGACTCGGCCACATGGCGCGCACGCCGCATGAAACAGGGGCCGGCATAGGGGCAGCGTGCACCCGCGCAAGCCTGGCTGTCCGCCATCACCTCGCCCCAAAGAGTGCGGCCGATGTCGCTCTTGACCGGAAATTCTT
The DNA here is from genome assembly GCA_021820485.1 of Bacillota bacterium. Lineage (GTDB taxonomy): Bacteria > Bacillota > Sulfobacillia > Sulfobacillales > Sulfobacillaceae > Sulfobacillus_B. Next base: position 24,160 of record JAKADO010000032.1, on the reverse strand, counting down.
CCGCGTCACCGACGTCGGTCGCCTCGATGTAGGCCAACATCTGGGCGATAGCCCAGCGCCGCTCGCGGGATTCCCCCATCACTCCGCTCTGCTGCACCACTTCAGCCGCTTTGTAGAGGCAGAGATAGCGCCCCCGTCCCTTGACCAAGGCCGTACGCACGGCGAGATCCCGGCTGGCTTGCGGCAGATCCTTGCTCCATAGCTGATCCTGCAGCGCCACCGTGTGCGTCGCGACCACCACCCGCTCGCCTGCCGCCAAGGCCCGCGCCATGGTTGGCGTCAAGTACGCCAAACTTTTTCCCGTCCCCGTACCGGCTTCGACCATGAGGATCTCGCCATTCGCCAACGCCGACGCCACGCCCCGCGCCATGGCTAGCTGGCCGGGACGCACTTGGAACCCCTCCACGGCGCCCGCCAAGGTGCCCCCCTGCTCGAGCCAAGCCACGGGGTCGCCGGGAACGTCTTCGGCCAACAGCGGCTCCGGCTGATACAAATCGGGAGCTGGCGAGTACAGCGGGGAACCATGCTCGCCGTCGGGCTGCAACCCCAGGTCCCACCACGCCCATTCGTCGCCCAAAAAGAAGCGCAAGTCCCGCTGGAGATTGGGGGAAAAGCTCCCCAACTGCTGGCCAATGCGCTTCAGCAGCGTTTCCGTGACACGGACATCATGCCGGGCGTCATGCAGCGCATCATCGGGGTCGGGAAACCAATCCGCCAGCGCATGGTGGCTGCGGAGCGGAAAAGCGAGACGACTCCATTCCAGCGTGTCGAGAGCGTTGTCCGCATAGAGTCCATAGCGCGCCAAGAATCCCAAGTCAAACCGAATGTTGTGCCCGACCAGGCGGCTCCCGCTGAGCCATTCAGCCACGGTCGGAATTAATTCCTCAAAGGGCGGAGCCTCATCGAAGTTTACTGACTCAAATCCGGTCAACTGACGTATGGCAGGCGGGACAGGACGCCCGGGATTGACGAAGGATGACCATTCACTGCCGTCCGAGCGGCGCATGGCGATTTGAATGATGGCATCCCGGTGCGGATCGAGACCGGTGGTCTCTAAGTCCAGCACCACATATGGCCGCATCGTCTCTCCCCTCCCCTCATCGCATGTTTGACCGTTATTTCGGGCACCCTGGTACCGATTTCTCACAGAAAGGGTGACCCGAATGCCCGAAAAAAATCTGCTCGCTTCTTTCGCCAACCTGGAATCAGCCCGTCGATGCCACGATGCGCTGCGCCAGGCCGGATTCGACGTGGTGCAGGTGGATGACTTGAATCCGCCCCAGAATGACTTGCCGCACGCACCCCTGGTGGAATGGGGGCGTTACGGGTACCAGCCCGATCGGTTGGACGACAAGTGGACCGATTCATCATCCTGGACTAACAGCAGTACGGGCCTTATCGAAGGGGCTTCCTGGCTCCTGACAGCGGTGGTGCCAGGTGAACGCGCAGGCGAAGCCGTGCATATCATCGAACAGTATGGCGGATCGCTCTAACGCATGTAAATAGGATTGCTGTAAATCCAGACTTCATCGGCTCGGCCGCGCCGGAGGACTACGCGCCATACCCCGGGCGCGGCCACCGGCCAATCACACAATGTGCCCTCCATCCTCCCGGTCAATTGCCCATCGTGCCAAATTTCCCACCGCACCGGCACCGGCGCCAGCCCTTTCACTCGATATCCCTGATTCCAACAGGCCTCGCCGCCAATGGCTACCAACGGCTCGTGAGGATGCTCCGCCCATAGGCGAAACCCCAACTCTTCGCCCACGCCGGCATTGACGACGGCCACCCGGCCCCGTGCCATGGCGTCCATCAACAGTGTTTCCGCTTCCAGCCAGTTGGCGGGCAAGGGATTCTCGGTGTAGACATGGGTGCGGATCCCTTTAAACGACGTGCGATAGGGAAAAATCGTCAATCGCAACGGCCACTTGCCAACCACAGCCGCATGGGCATCGGCGCCGCCAATGCCCACAACCCGGCGCGCTTGGCCCAACGCATCCCAAAGGGCCAATGTCTTAGGATTGGCGCTGAGGCGACGATGTGGGCGCCGTAGGGCCATCAGCCCGGCCGGAATGCTGGTGACCGAGCGCGACCAGTCAGAGAGATGATTCCAAATTTCGAGGCCGGCGAAGCCGTCGACGCCGCGATCGGTCCATCGGTACGATGGCAATCGGGCCGTGCGATTGCCGGGGTCATCGGGATGGGCAATGAAGCCCAACCCACCCTCGGCCGCAACGTGGTCAATCACGGTCTGCAACGATTCTGTGGGGGCAATGAGGCGGATTTGCCCCAACGCCAAGTAATGATTGGTGGGCGGCGTTATTTCCGCCCCCACCAGCAAAAGCAGATGGCCATAATAGCCGGCGCCGGGCACCTCCAGCGCCCGGCGGGTGTCATGGTCGGTCAGCCACAGCACGTCCACTCCCGCGCGTTGGGCTTCTTCGACAATCCTTTGTGGTTCTCCGCTCCCGTCTGAGTAGCGGCTGTGGACATGCATCACGACCCGGTGTTCGTACAGCCCGAGGCGATCAAGCACCGTTGGCCCCATCCTTGGGCGGCGGCATAAACCGACCCTCAGCGCTCACCACCAAAGTCCCGTCCACCCGGTGAATCGTAGCCTCAGCCACCATCAAGCGGCGCCGAAAGGACACCAAATGCGACCGTACGGTCAACTCCTCTCCGATGCGGGCGGGCTGGTGATAGCGCACCTTGAGCTCGGCCGTCATCGGAAAGACCTCCTCGTGCTGATGGATGACATGCCACATCGCATCATCCACAATGCCGGCCAAGATGCCGCCGTGGACCACCCCTGAAAAGCCCTGATACGGCGGTTGGACAACGGTTGTCGCTCGCACTTCGTCAGCGTCCCCAGAGAATTTCATGTGCAGCCCCGGAACATCCGACCCGCAAACAAAGCAAACATTGCTCTCCCAATCAAAGCTCGACACGTTACTCTATCCTTCCATCAATCGCTTGGCACGCTCCCGTGCCTCCTCAATCACCGCCGCCTCATCGAAGGTGGTGATGATGCCCTCTTGGAGAATCATTCGCCCGTTGACCACCGAATAACGGACGTCGGACCCGATGGCCGAATACACCAAGTTGGCCAACACGTCCCATTCCGGCGTCATATGCGCCGCACGACCGTTCACCACAATCAAATCCGCAGGCGCTCCGACCGCCAATTGGCCGCCTGCATGGCCCAGGACTGCCGCCGTACCCCGGGTTCCCGCCCACAGGGCATCGACGGCGTGAAAGCCTTCCGGGCGCCCTTCCCGGGTCTTCTGCAGCCACGCCATGGCCTTCAGTTCCAGGAACATGTCCAATGTATTGGTCGAGGTCGGTCCGTCCGTCCCGAGGCCAATGGCGATGCCGGCCTCCTTGAGCATGTGGTATGGCAAAATGCCGTTGCCGAGCTTGGCGTTGGACACAGGGCACGTCACCACGCCGCCAACCATTCCCTCAAGATACGGCAAGTCTGTCTCCTCGATATAGAGACCGTGCGCGATGAGCGTGCGGGACTCGAACACGCCTGCGTCATAGGCCAGTTGAATGGGCGTCTTCTGGTAGCGCTCGGCCATTTGGCGCATTTCATCCTGCGACTCGCTGAGGTGGATGTGGATGCCGAGATCGTGATCGCGCGCGGCGCGCGCCACCTTCTCGAGATATTCCGGGGGACAGGTGTAGGGAGCGTGCGGGCCCAGCATCGGCACAATGCGTCCGTCCCCGCGACCACGCCATCGCTCCGCGAAAGCCAAGCTGTCCTCAAGCTTTTTCGCGTCCGGATCCTCAAGACCGACCAGTCCCCGGGAAATCCAGGCGCGAAGCCCCGCCTGCTCCACGGCTTCGGCCGACTGATCGACTTCGAAGTACATGTCGGCATAGCCCACCGTGCCGGAGCGGATCATTTCCGCACAAGCCAAAAGTGTCCCAATGCGAATGTCTTCTGGGGTCATCCGGCTTTCCACCGGCCAGACATGCTGCGTCAGCCACTCGAAGAACGGACTGTCATCCGCCATGCCCCGCATCATGGACATCGCGGCATGGTTATGCCCGTTCAACAGGCCCGGCAACACCACTCCCTCAGGAATCACCAAGTCCTGGTCGAGTGGCCCCTCATACCCATTCGGGTCTCCGACATAGAGGATGCCGGATGCGTCATACACCACCGCACCTGGGGCGCAAATGCGGCGGTTGTCGTCCATGGTCACGACAGCCCCCGCTTGAATTCGTGTGGCCACGCTTCTCCTCCTAACCTTGACTGAGATAGGTCTCTTGCTCTGGGGTCAACTGGTCGATGCGCACTCCCAGTGCCTCGAGGCGGATTTGCGCCACCCAGGCGTCAACAGCTGGGTTCACCGGGTACACACCCGGAGCGCGGCGGTTGTTCAACAAATCCTCAAGCGACAACGCTTGCAAGGCAAATGTCAGGTCCATAATTTCGGCTGGATGGCCATCACCCGCCGCCAAATTGACCAGACGGCCCTCGGCCAACAGCCAGAGCACCCGGCCGTCGGCCATTTCGTAGCCCATCACATCCGGAGTACGACCCGGACGAGTCCCCTTGGCCATGCGCTTCAGCGCCTTCACGTCCACCTCAACATCAAAGTGACCGGCATTGGCCAGAATGGCCCCATTCTTCATGACCCGGAAATGTTCCTCGCGGACCACGCCATAATTGCCCGTCACGGTGACAAAGTAATCTCCCAGCGGGGCCGCTTGGTCCATGGTCATCACCGCGTGGCCATCCATCAGCGCCTCATTGGCGCGCACGGGATTGATTTCCGTGACAATCACCCGTGCGCCCAGTCCGCGCGCCCGGTCCGCCACGCCCCGCCCGCACCAGCCGTAACCTGCGACCACCACAGTCTTTCCCGCCACCACCAAGTTGGTGGACCGAATGATGCCGTCCCAGGTGGACTGGCCCGTGCCATAGCGATTATCGAAAAGATGCTTCATATCCGCATCATTTACCAGCACCATCGGGTACTTGAGGAGCCCCGCCCGGCTCAGCGCCTTCAGGCGCGTCACGCCCGTGGTGGTCTCTTCGGCGCCGCCAATGATGCCGGCCGCCAGGTTTTGGCGGCTGCCATGCAGGCGTTCCGTCAGTTCCCCGCCGTCATCGATGATTAAGGTCGGTTCAATGTCCAACACTTTCTGATGCAGTAGGTCAAACTCTGGGTCGCTGGCTCCCCGGAATGCGTGCACCGTGACCCCGCGTTCCGCCAGCGCCGCCGCGACGTCGTCCTGCGCGGTCAAGGGATTGGAGCTGGTGATCGCCACGTCGGCCCCGCCTCGATGCAGAACTTCGGCGAGAACAGCGGTCTTCGCCTCCAAATGCAGGGATATGGCTACGCGTTGCCCGCGCAACGGCTGATCCTCCTGATACCGATCGCGAATCCGCCCCAATATGGGCATGTGGGCGGTCACCCAATCCATCTTGTGATGGCCGCTTTGGGCCAGCTTCGGATTTCTTAATGTGTGCGTCGCACTCATCTCCTTTGATGCGATGTGAATCTTCCTAGCCTAAGACCTTCAGCGGCCCCTCAGCAGGCGGGCAAGAACACGGGTAATCCTCCGCAAGCGTCTTCAGCGCTGCCCCCATCACCGACCGCAGCCGATCCACGTGCTGGGCCATGACCTCCAACACCTCTTGGTGCGTCAACGCCGTCTTGGAAATTCCGGCCGCAAAATTGGTGACCAGCGCGATGGTGGTGTAGCACAACCCTAACTCCCGAGCCAGCACCACTTCTGGCACGCCGGTCATGCCCACGAGGTCTCCTCCCAAAATGCGAAAGGCCCGAATTTCGGCCGGAGTCTCAAACCGCGGCCCTTCGGTGGTCACATAGACGCCCCCCATGACCAAGGGCAGGCTTTGGTCCCGCGCGGCTTGCCAAATGCGATCCCGGCTGGCCGGGCAGTATGGTTCTGTCACATCGGTATGGACCACACCGCCCTCCCCTCCATCATGAAAGGTGACCGGCCGACTCTTGGTAAAATCCAGAAATTGATCCACTAACACCATACTACCCGGCGGCATGCCGAGATTCAACGAACCCACCGCCGCCGTCGCGATCACGCGGTCGACCCCCAGCGACTTCAACGCCCACAGATTCGCCCGATAGTTGACTTGGTGAGGCGGCACCGAGTGTCCCAGTCCATGCCGGTTCATAAACACCACCGACTGCCCGCCATCCAAGGCGCCCACCGTCACACGCGTTGCGCCATAGGGCGTGTCCACCGTTTGCTCCTGAGCTCCCTGAAGCCAAGTGGGGTCATAGACCCCCGTACCCCCAATTACCGCGACTTTCACTCGTATCGTCTCCTTTCATTCGCGTCCCGAATCGGCCGGCTTTCGCACCAGGCGGATTCTGATCACTTCCGGCCGAGCTCCAAAACGAATGGGCAATTCCGACGTGCCGAGCCCACGGGAGGTGATGAGGACCGGCTTTCCCGCCACCTCCAGCCGACCGGCAACATACCCTCCAGGCACCCGATTGTGCCGCAGCGGCGCACCAATGCCAGGAATGGTCACCTGTCCCCCATGGGTATGCCCCGCCAGCACCAAGCCCACTCTCTCAACCCCAGGCAACATCCAGGCATCAGGGCGATGCGCCAAGAGAATCGCAGGGCCGTCAAGAGACGCCAGTTGGCGGCTCACCGCCGGCCAGTCGGGCCTCCCCTTCACGAAATCGGGCAAGCCCGCCATCCATAGCGTGGCCCCATCCCGTTCCACCGGCACCACCCGGTTGTCGAGCAGCTGTGCGCCGGGATCCCAAGGCTCCACCGCCAGGCGGCCTCGACGGTAGTCGTGATTGCCAGAAATATAAAACACGCCAAGCGGCGCGTGAAGCGTTTCCAAGTGGCGCGCCAGGCGTGCGCGGGACAGGGAGGGCGAGTAGAGATCCCCGGTAATGGCCACGATGTCCGCATCCTTGAGCCAGTCCTGGAACCGACGCCAGGAAAAAACCCCCACCCGCCCGTGAATGTCGGACAGGTGGAGGATGGTCAAGCCGTTCAGCGGCTCTGGCAAACCGGCAATCTCCACCGTATGTTCGGTGGCTTGAATCCAGTAGGGTTCCCAAAAAGCATACAATCCGACCGCGATGAGGAGCCCGCCTATAATCGCGAAAACCATCTGCTAGACGAGTTCCTCCCGCCGGAAGTAGAGGCCGATTTCCCGTTCCGCGGACTCGGGACTGTCGGAGCCATGCACAATGTTCTCCGTAATTTCAATCCCTAAGTCCCCTCGGATGGTGCCCGGCGCTGCCTTGGCGGGGTCTGTCGCACCCATCAGAGTCCGCGCGACCGTCACCGCTTCACGCCCTTCAAACACCATCGGGACCGCTGGTCCAGAGGTGATGAACGCAATCAATTCGCCGTAAAACGGCTTTTCCCGATGCTCGGCGTAATGCGCCGCCGCCAATTCAGGCGTCACCTGAATCAGCTTCATGGCCTTTAACCGCAAACCTTTTTGCTCAAACCGGCGGACGACTTCGCCGACCAATCCGCGCCGAACGCCGTCCGGTTTGACCATAACAAATGTCTCAGCCAACTTGAGTCCTCCTGTCGTCAAACCGCCGCCTTTTGGCTAGACTTCTCCACTAATACGCCTCGGAGCGTTTCCGAAGCGGAAAAATTTTGCGCGCGGAATTGTTCGACGATGTAGTTGCAGGCATCCCAGGGGTTGACGGAATCACCGCAGGTAAAGACATCTACCGCGGCATATCCAAGCTCCGGCCACGTGTGGACCGCTAAATGCGACTCAGAAATGACCACCACACCGCTTACGCCCTGAGGGCTAAACTTGTGGAACGCCACTTCACGAACTTCAGCACCCGCTTTAAGTGCGGCACTCACCATAATTTGCTCCACGGCGGCATGATCATTCAAGATCTCACTGTCACAACCGTGAACTTCTGCCAAAATGTGTCGACCCAATGCGTTCATCGCATTCCCAACCCCCTTTTGAAGGAATTGAGCTCGTCCTTCAGATACCTGTCCGACGGCCATGGAATATTGTATCAAATACCCCCCATCTGTCAACAAATTTATGCATTTATGCAGGATATGCCTTAAAAAACCGTAACTTCCTGCGGACAATCTCCGTCAATCTCCGTTTTTTATCGAATTGCTCAGTGTACCGATGCCCTGCACCGTCACTGTGACGATATCGCCCTCCCCCACCGGGCCAATTCCGGACGGCGTTCCGGTGAAGATCAGGTCACCGGGATGGAGGGTCATAAAACGCGAGGCTTCCATAATGAGCCGATCGCAGCCGAAAATCATCTCGTCCGTTGACGCGTCCTGGCGAATCGTCCCGTTCACCGCGGTGGTGACGCGGCGACCCTCGGGATGATTGTCCATCAACACCCACGGACCGACAGGGGCAAAATCGTCGAATCCCTTGGCCCGCGTCCATTGGCCATCGCTTGACTGCAGCTCGCGCGCCGTGTAGTCATTGCCCACGGTCATCCCGGCCACGGCCGCCATCGCTTCGTCGCTGGAGGTGACGTTGCGCACGGTTTTCCCCATCACCAGCACCAACTCCCCTTCGTAATCCAGGCGCCCAGCCCACACCGGCCGGTGGACAATGGCTTGGTGGGCATTCAGGGCTCCCAACTGCTTCAAAAAGAAGAGCGGTGTCTTCGGCACGTCACTGTTCATTTCGGCCGCATGCGCCTGATAATTTCTGCCGACGCACAAAATCGTGCGCGGCTCAACCGGCGGAAGCCAGGTTATCTCCTCCAAAGACACACGATGCACCGTGCTGCCCTTTCCATCCCGCAGCCAATCTCCTTCAAACAGGTCCGCCTTGTCGCCGTCAACGGCCGCGGACCACGGGCGACCTTGGTATAGGACGCGTGCAAATAGTAAAGACATGCTGATCCTCCTCTCTCTATTCGGCCTCCATGTGTTTGCCGATGGCTTCCAGCATGCTTCGGGAATTCTCCCGTAGAGCCACCTTGGCCACTGGGTTCAAGAGGGAGGAAAGCATCGGGACACCGAATTCAAACTCCGTCACCAGCGTCACGCGCGTGCCCTCCGCCACCTCCTCCAACTGCCAGTAGCCGCGGAACACCTTCAGGTCTCCCTCGGTTTGGTCATAGGTGATGCGATATTCCTCCGGGTGGAACAAATCCTTCTCGACCCAGTGGAAGCGCGCTCCTTGGAGCCGCGCCACCCAGTCTGACACCGTATAGCCGTCTCCCTGCTCAAGAATGGTAATGGATTGCACAGCTTTCATAAATTTTGGATAGGAAGCCATATCGGACACCACAGCCCATACTTTGGCAATCGGCGCCGGCACGGTTTGGTTGACTTCCACGACAGGCATTGCGACACCTCATTTCGTCTCGTTGTTCCGCTCTTTAGGCGAGCAGATCGTCCTTCACCAGTTCCACGGCTGCGAGCGCTTCGGACAGGTGACCCAACACCTGTTCCAACTGGTCTTTCTCAATCACCAGCGGCGGCAGCAGCCGAAGCACGCGTTCGTTGTTCAAGGTATAGACCGCCAAGACGTGGCGCTGGAACAGCTCCGACATCACCATTCCGCCAATTCCCGGGGCCGTGAACTCAAGCCCAATCATCAAGCCGCGACCCCGCACCTCCGAGACCAAGTCCGGGTGCTGACGTTGCAGCCGCTCGAGCTCCGGAATGAACCACTCCCCCAGGGCCGCCGCCCGCTCCGGCAGATGCTCATCGATCGTCACATTCAGCGCTTCGATCCCGACTCGGCACGCCAACGGGTTGCCGCCAAAGGTGGAGGTGTGAATCAAGGGACTCTCATCAAACAATTTCCACACCCACGGACGTCCCACCACCGCGCCAATTGGCATCACCCCGCCGCCCAGCGCCTTGGCCAAACACATGAGATCGGGAACCACCCCGCTGTGCTCCACCGCGAACAGCCTGCCGGTGTGCCCGATGCCGGTCTGCACCTCGTCGGCGATCATCGCCGCGCCAAACTGGTCACACAGCGAACGGATCCCCGGCAGATAGCTCGCCGGAGGAACAATAACCCCGCCTTCCCCCTGAATCGGCTCCACAATCACGGCGGCCACCTGATCCGACATCACCGCCTCCAACGCCTGCAGATCACCATAGGGTACGCGTATGACATCAGGCACCAAGGGCTTGAAGGGGGCCTGATAGAGATCGCGCCCGGAGACGGAAAGCGAACCGTAGGTCTTCCCATGAAAGGCCCCGTCCGTGGCGATGATGGTGGTGCGGCCGGTAGACGCGCGGGCAAACTTCAAGGCTGCTTCCACCGCTTCCGTGCCGGAATTGCAAAAAAAGCTGTAGCTAAGGTCGCCCGGCGTCAGCTCCTGCAATCGCTTGGCGAGTTCGACCTGACGCGGGCTGACCAAGATCCGGGAGGACAATGGCATCAAATCCAACTGCTCATGCGCCGCCTGGACTATCCGGGGATGGCGGTACCCCTGAACAAAAACGCCGTAGCCGCCGGCACAGTCAATGTATTCCACCCCGTCCGTGTCCACCACGACGGCGCCATGCCCGGTGTATTCGGCGTGATCCAGACCCATGAAACGGTAGGTACGGGCCAAGCTGGGGTTCATATAGGCTTCATACCCGCCTAAAATATCTTCCATGACTTTGTCTCCTCAACCCATCATTTGGCATCCCCGCGCCCGCAGTTCAGGCCAACAGCACCAGGCCAAAGCGCCTCGGCCGGGGAGGCCGTGCCCTTCCACTATACGCGATGCCGGCCCGCTTTTCCTGCCGATTAAATCCAGCGACGTCTCCGAAAAATCCAGTAGAGTCCCCCGGAAATGACCGCAATGATGGCGATGATCAAAAGAAACCCCCAGCGATGATGGGATAGTGGCAGGTAGTCGAAGTTCATGCCGTAGAGCGCAGCCACCAGAGAGGCGGGGAGAAGCACGGTCGTCACCAAGGACAGTGTCTTGACAATTTCATTCATATGGTTGGACACCGACGACATGTAGAGGTCCAACACCGAGTTGACCAGTTCCCGATAGGTGTCAATGGTATCGAAAAGACGGATCATGTGATCATAAAGCTCCATATAGTAGAACGAATCGTTGGCGGCATTGGCGGTCCAGTAGCGCACAACCTGCGAGACGGCGTCGCGCATGGACGCCAATATGCGGCGGGTGCGGAGAATTTCGCGCTTCAAACGGAAGACCTCGGCTTGAATGTTCCCGCGCTGGCTCCGCTTGAGCGCGCGTTGCTCCAATCGGGCAATCTGGTCATTGATCTGATCGAGGAACGGAAACAAAGAGCCCAAGACTTCGTCCAAAAGGTAGTACACCAACCGCGTGCTGGATTGCACCCAGTCAGGGTTCTCCTTCAGCTTTTGCTGCACTCCTGAAGCAGCCGGGGAACCGTCCGGTGCCCAGGAAATGACGGCCTCTCGATCCGACCATATGTAAAAGGGGCTCACGCGCAGCGAATCGCCGCGTTCTTTGACCCAGCTCATCTGATACACCCGCATGGCGTAGAAACGCTGGAAGTCGTCGAACTCCGCGCGCAAGGCGCCAGACTCTGACGAGTCATAAAATGACAGCGAAAAGCGATGGGAGAGCAAGAGTTCCTTAAGCGGTGCGTCGGGGCCGTCCACATGGTGCCATACGACTTTGGACCCCTCGTTATCAAATGCAACGCGAAATGTCGACTCGTCCATATACAGAAGAGTGCCCGCAACGGCCGTCCGTTACGCACAGGAAAAAAGCTCCCCGAAGGGAGCCCCAAATGGTCGGACTGGCGGGATTCGAACCCACGACCTCTACCACCCCAAGGTAGCGCGCTACCAAACTGCGCCACAGCCCGATGGCATCAATAATCATACCAGAACTTCACCGCTATTTCAACCGCTGTGCGGCGGATAAATGCGAGTCGCAAAGATTTGATAAAGAAAAGATTTAGACTTTAGCAGGATTTCCGACGTGCGTTGTCGAATCTCCCGGCTGTCCGGAATGTTTGCCCAATTCCATCAGACCTATTTCTCAGGAGGAGACAAATTGATGAAAACAAGTCGTATCGCGCTTGCAGGCGCCTTGACCATTGGTCTTGCCGCCGCAGCTGCGGGCTGTGGCTCCGGAGGCACCTCGACAGCCAACAACACTCCAACCACCAAACCCGTGTCCGGCGGTACCATCGTTTATGCCTTGCCCCCGGCCACCAACATTAACTGGTACTTCCCGTTGGCCACGTCCGGCAACAACAGCCTGTACAACGCGCAGCTCACCACGCAGTTGTATAAGCCCTTGATTTGGATTAACTCCAAGTACACCATCAACTACCAATCGTCAATTGCCCAAAAGATTACGTCCAACAAGTCAGGCACCGTGTACCACGTCTTCATGAACCCCAAGTGGAAGTGGTCAGACGGTACGCCGGTCACCAGCGCAGACGTTCTTTGGACATGGCAGATCATCCAAGCGACATCAGCATCGAACGCACCCGCTCCGTGGCCGTTCGTAGGCGCTGGTAGCGGTGACGTGCCGACGGGCATCCAAAGCGTTGTGGCCAACAGCAAGTACGAGTTTACGGTCACCTTGAAGAAGCCCGCCAACCAGTCGTGGTTCATCTACAACGGGTTGTCCGACTTCATGCCCTTGCCGGTCCAAGACACGTTGTGGAACAAGTACCCGAACAACATCACCCAAGAGGTGAAGTACCTCGGGCAACAAGCCACCAACCCCAAGTTCGACAACATCGTCGACGGTCCTTACAAGTTGGCAAGCGCCACCGCCAACCAGTCGTGGACGTTGGTGCCGAACCCGACTTATCCCGGACACAAAGCTTATGACAAGATCATTCTCACCTATGAAGGATCCAATGCGTCGGAATTTGCAGCCTTGAAGACCGGCGCCGTGCAGGTGGGCTACGTGGACCTGTCGGAATACGGCGCTCGGAAAGAGTTGACCAGCGACAACCTCTTCCCATCCTATGGCTTTGACTACAACTACTTGGCCTTGAACCTGAACAGCAAGGCGCAGAACGGACTGGGCCCGGTATTCCAGCAGCTCTATGTGCGGCAGGCGATGGAAATGGCGTTGAACCAGCAAGCTGTCGACACCGCCATCTTCCACGGATACGCACCGCCGCAGTACGGCCCGATCCCCACCACGCCAGCCACGGCTTACTTGGATCCCCGCTTGAAGAAGCCGATCTACCCGTACAGCCCGAGCAAGGCGAAGAAGCTTCTCGAGTCGCACGGATGGTCCATGCAGAACGGCGTCATGACCAAGAACGGCCTGAAGCTCGCGTTCACCATCATCTACTCCAGCGGCAACACCTCGTTGGATGAGCAGCTGGCGCTGTTCCAGCAAAACTTCGCGGCCATCGGCATCAAGGTCAACTTGAAGCCCGAGCCGTTCGCCACCATGCTGGGCATCATCGCGAACCCCGCTGACGAAGGCCAATGGGATGCGGCCGGCGGTATCGGCATCATCTACGGCGGAAGCTACCCGACTGGTCAGTCGCTCTTCGGCACCGGAGGCGGCAACAACTTTGCCGGCTACAGCAGCAAGAAGGAAGACCAGTTGATCGCGGCAACGCACGCCCCGCAGCCGTCAACGGCGGCCAACCTGCAGACGTACTTCAACTACGAGTACTACACGGCCCAGCAAGTGCCGGGGTACCTGTGGACCAACCAGGTGGGCACGATCAACGCGGTGGCCACCAATGTCCACAATGTGCAGCAGTACTCCAACGGTCTGACCGGTTACCCGCAATTCCAATACTGGTGGGCTGCCAAGTAATACCGCTTGCATCGGCCCCGGGCGCGCGCTCGGGGCCCTTTTCATGAACTTCTTCCGCGCTGCGAAGGGATGACGCCATATGAGCAAGTACATTGTCCGCCGCATCATGGAGGCCATACCGTCCCTCCTAGGAATCAGCCTCATCAGCTTCATCCTGCTTCACATCGTGCCGGGAAACCCCATTCGGCTCATGTTGGGCCAACATTACACCCCTTATCGAGCGCGCTTGCTGGCCGCGCACTTCGGACTCAATAAACCGCTCTACCTGCAGTACCTGCTGTGGCTTTGGCATGCGGTGCATGGAAATTTTGGCTTTTCCTATGTCTACAACGAACCGGTCTTTGCGCTCATTTGGCAGGCTTTGCCGCACACGTTGGAGCTGGTGGCGATGGCGGTGGTGGTCGCGCACATCGGCTCCATCCTATTGGGCACTCTGCAAGCCTACTATGCCAACTCAGTGTTCGACCAGGTCGCCACGGTCATCACCTATTTCTTTTACGCCATGCCATCCTTTTGGATCGGCATCCTCATGATAGAGTTTTTTGCCATCACCTTAGGGATCTTTCCGTCAGGCGGGTACGTCAGTCCTTTGCTCTCCCATCCCACCTTTTGGAATTATCTCTATCACCTTTGTTTGCCGGCCCTCACGCTCATCATCACCACCGTTGCCGGATGGGCACGCTATATGCGCTCGGCGATGCGTGAGACGTTAATCCAAGACTATATCCGCACCGCGCGCGCCAAAGGCACCAGCGAATTCCGCATGCTGTTTGTTCATGCGTTGCGCAACTCGGTGCTGCCGTTGATCACGCTGTTTGGCCTCTCACTGCCCGCTCTGTTTGGGGGCGCGTTGGTGACGGAAGAAATCTTCAGCTACCCGGGGATGGGTCTCTTGTATTGGGACGCGGCCAATGCGCGCGATTACCCGGTGCTGTTGGCTGTCGTCATGTTTTTGGGCACGCTCACGGTCTTCGGCAACCTCGTGGCTGATTTGCTCTACTCCGCCGTAGACCCGCGAATCCAATACCAATAGCCGGCCAAGCCCTGCCACCAAGCCCGGATTCTGGCAGGGATGACGCAAGTTGCCTTTGACACGCTAAATCGTTGCCCAGTACCATTGAACCCGGGAATTGGCGAAGCGCGGGCATGATACAATGGCGAGGACTGTACTGCTTAATTTGGAGCGAGGTTATGAAACGACCGTACGGCTGGCGAGCGGCTGGGGCGAGTCTGGGATTGGCCGCCCTGCTGTCCGCCTGTGGGGCACCGCAATTGAAATTGCCTCACACCGCCTTCATATACAATACCGCCATCTCCATTGCCACGCCGCCCGTGACCGACATCAATCCCGTGACGGCAACCGGCGCGGCCAACGCATGGTACGACGAGATGGTGTATCAAACCCTCATCAGTCTCAGGCCCAACGGTGGCATCGCCCCGGGACTGGCGAAGAGTTGGTCCAGCACTCACCAGGATACGGTTTGGACCATCAAGCTCAATCCTTACGCCAAGTGGTGGAACGGCCGACCGGTGAGTGCCCGGGATGTGCAGTGGACGTTGACATTTTACAAAGATCCGGCCAGCCATTTTGTCCGGCGAACCGAATTGGCGCACGTGACCGATGTGCGGGTGCTCTCTCCCACCACGGTGGAGATCCGCCTTGACAGGCCGGATCCAGATTTTTTGGCTAATGTCCTATCGCCCCGCGGAGGACTTTGGATATTGCCCAGTTTTCTGTTGCACCGATTGTCACCGGATAAAGTCGTCTCCTCCGGCTTTTTAACCAATATGCGCGATGTGGTGGGAAGCGGACCGTTCCGTCCCTATCGCATGACCGCCTCCGGCATGCGCTGGATTGCGAATCCCCATTACTTCCTGGGGACGCCGGGCACTAAGTATCTGCGCTGGCGATGGCGGACCGCGCCGGATGTCGCGTTGCGCGCCGGCAAGGCCAACATCGGGTGGACCATGGCCAACCTTCACCTGACCGGCTATGCCTCCGGAACCGCTGTGGCCAGCGTGCAATGGGGATTGACGCTTACCCCGACCGATGCCCCGGTGCCGATGCGCGTGCTCAACCAGGCCATCAGCCACGCCACGATGAGAACCCGACTGCCTGGGGTGCCAGCGTTCGACAATCGCTGGCCCGGGCAAGGCCATTTCACATCGCCGTCTCCATCATCCTTGGCGTCGCTTATGCATGCTTGGGGCTATCATCGGACATCCCGTGGATGGACCAATGCCGCGGGCACGGTCCTAGCCTTCAGTGTCCAAGAACCCTCCTCGCTCCGCGCTCAGGCCCTCTTGCGGCAACTGGTGGGCCAGTGGCGAGACCAGGGGCTTTCGGTAAGGATCGTCCCAAGAAGCTATACAGGCCCCGTGGATGCGCGCCTGGAGCTTATTCCCGCCCTGCCCCAGGCGGAGCCGTTGGATGCATCGCTGGTGCCAATAATCTGGCCCATCCAGCGATGGTATGTCCAAAAGACTATCGTGCATTGGACGCCTAACGTCTGGCAACCCTTCTATCAAGTGGAAGCCTGGAGAGTGCGCACGGACGGTCAAAAAGTGCGCTAAGAGGCGCACCACATGCTAAAATATTCAGGTTAGCAGGATAAGATGGCGGAGGTGTCGAACTGTCCACCGTCCCATTCTTGTGACATTACATCTTGTTGTGCTTGAGGAAGGAGCGACATCATGAAGCCACGTATCGCCCTGGTCGGAGCAATGGCAGTCGGTATGGCTGTTATTGCGGCCGGATGCGGTTCGAACAGCAGCAATCAAGGCTCAGGCACTGGCAGCGCGACACCCCAGAGTGGGGGTACAATTGTTTACGCTTTGCCGCCTCAGACGAACCTTAACTGGTACATGCCCCTAGTGGATGGCCAGTACGACAGCTTATACAACTTCCAACTGATTTACTCGTTGTACAAGCCGCTGATTTGGATCAACAACAAATATCAGATTGACTGGTCATCGTCCATTGCGGACAAGATCACCTACAACAGCTCTGGTACGGTGTACCACGTCTTCCTAAACCCCAAATGGCATTGGTCTAATGGCCAGCCCGTCACAAGCCAGGACGTTCTGTTCACTTGGAATGTGATTAAGGCTGCCTCTGCGCCCAACGCGCCGTCCCCGTGGCCCTATGTGGCCGCCGGAACCGGCGACATTCCGAATGGCGTGCAGAGCATTGTGGCGAACAGCGCCCATGAATTGACCGTGACCCTGACCCAGCCTGCCAACCAGCAGTGGTTCGAGTACAACGGTTTGGCTCAGTTGACTCCTATGCCGGCGGTCTGGAACAAGTACCCGACCAACATGACGCAGGAGTTGAAGTACCTCGGTGCCAACGGAACCAATCCGAACTTCGACACCGTGGTTGATGGACCGTTCAAGCTCCAAAGCGCGACAGCCAATCAGAACTGGGTGATGGTGCCGAACAAGGCCTACAGTGGCCACAAGGCCTACGCCAGCCGCTTCATCTTCACGTATGAAGGTTCGAACAGCGCGGAATTCGCCGCTCTGAAGACCAACACCGTGCAGGTCGGATACCTCGACTTGGCGGAGTACGGCGCCAAGGCTGAGCTCACCAATGACGTCGTGCGCCCTGGATATCCCTTTGACTACCAGGACGTCGAGTTGAACCTGTCGAAGAACGCCCCCAACGGATTGGGCCAGGCGTTCAGCCAGTTGTACGTACGACAGGCGTTGGAGATGGGAATCGATCAGAATGCCACCGACACGGCAATTTACCATGGGTTTGCCGCACCCCAGTACGGCCCCATTCCGGTTCAGCCCAAGACTCAGTTCTTGGACCCGCGGTTGACCAAGCCGCTCTATCCGTACAATCCCGCCCAAGGGAAGAAACTCTTGGAGCAGAACGGATGGCATGAGGTCAACGGGGTCATGACCAAGAATGGCGTCAAGCTGCAGTTCACGCTAATGTATGCCAGCGGCAGCGCGTCAACCGATTCGCAAATGGCGCTCTTGCAGCAGGATTGGGCCAAGGAAGGCGTCAAGGTGACCTTGAAGCCCATCCCGTTCGCCTCGCTGATCGGCATTATCGACACGCCGTCGGATGCCAACCAATGGGCTGCAGCGGGTGGTCAGGGCATCATTTACGGGGGGTCCTACCCGACCGGCGGCCAGTTGTTTGGCGCCACCGGAGGGCTGAACAACTTCGGTTACAACGATGCAACCGAAAACTCGCTGATTGCGGCGACTCACAAGCCGGCAGCCAGCACGGCGCAGTCTCTGAAGACATTCGACCAGTATGAGTACTACACGGCTCATAACTTGCCGGTGCTGTGGGTTAACAACGTGGCCACGCTGGGTGTGAACGCCAAAACGGTGCACAACTCATATAAATATGGAAACCCGTTAACTGGGTATCCACAATT
Organism: Bacillota bacterium; assembly: GCA_021820485.1. Taxonomy (GTDB): domain Bacteria; phylum Bacillota; class Sulfobacillia; order Sulfobacillales; family Sulfobacillaceae; genus Sulfobacillus_B. Next base: position 6,009 of record JAKADO010000032.1, on the reverse strand, counting down.
CCAGTACTTCTGGATCTCGCAGTAAGGTGGACTAATGGGATGAGGCCCCAGCTCGCTGGGACCTCCCCCACATGAAGGAGGCGGGTCAATGCAGAACCCGGTAGTCACGGAGGTCGAAACCGGTCTCCAAGAGGTGGTCTATAGTTACCAGGGACGCGTATGGCGCCGGTTTTGGCGCAGTCCCCTCACTATTGCGGGAATTGCAGGATTGGCATTTTTAGTTTTGTTGTCATTTGTCGGGCCCTTGCTCTACCGGGTGAATCCGATTACCCCGCATTTGACCGCCATCCTGCAGCCACCAAGTGGACAATTTCCCTTGGGCACGGACGGCCTCGGCCGTGATGAGCTCTCGCGTCTGATGAACGGCGGACGCTCCTCCCTCGAGGTGGGCTTTGCCGCTGCCGTCGTCTCGATGGCGTTCGGCACGCTGTACGGCATGGTGTCGGCGATGTCGAGCCGTTGGGTGGACACCATCTTGATGCGTATTGTCGACATTATCCTTTCGATCCCGTCGCTCTTCATCCTGCTGTTCCTAGATGCCGTCTTCCAACCCAGCGTCGGACTCATGGTCTTGATTCTAGCCTCCACGGCATGGCTTGGCGTGGCGCGTCTGGTTCGCGCGGAAGTGCTTAGCATCAAGACGCGCACCTATGTTGAGGCCGCAGAAGCCCTCGGGGCCACTACGTGGCGGATTATGATCAAGTATTTGTTCCCGAACTTTTTGGGAACGGTGCTTGTAGCAGCCACCTTCGCCGTGGCGGACGCCATTTTAACCATTGCGACCCTAAGTTTCTTGGGATTGGGCCTTCCGCCGCCGGCGCCGAACTGGGGCGGTGATCTGTCCACGGCCATGAGCTACATGTACCAAAACAGTTGGTGGCTGATTTACCCGCCGGGTCTCGCGATTCTCTTGGCCGAGCTCTCCATCAACTTTGTGGGTGACGGCTTGCGGCAAGCGTTTGATACGCGCATGTAACGAGGAGGTGAACAGATGAGTCGCTATATTATTCGTCGTTTGTTGGAGGCTATCCCAAGTCTTTTGGGCGTCACCATCGTCAGTTTCATCCTATTGCACATTGTGCCCGGGAACCCGGTGCGCCTGTTGCTGGGCCAACGATGGACCCCATACCGAGCCGAAATTTTGACGAAAAATCTCGGGCTCAACAAGCCGCTCTATATGCAATACTTGATTTGGCTGTGGCATGCGTTGCATGGAAACTTTGAATTCTCCTACGTCTATGACAAGCCTGTGTTCACATTAATCTGGCAGGCCTTGCCCCATACGATTGAGCTGGTGGCAGTCGCGATTATGGCGGCGCACTTGGGCGCCATCCTGATTGGCACCATCCAGGCCTATTACGCCAACTCCTGGTTTGATCAGGTGATGACCGTAGTGCTTTACTTCTTCTACGCCATGCCTACGTTCTGGCTTGGAATTCTGGTGATTGAATTCTTTGCTATTTCGCTGGGCTGGTTCCCGTCGGGAGGCATTACCAATCCCGCGAATCCCGATCCCAACTTCTGGTCGTATGTGTACCACCTAGTGCTGCCTGCTTTAACCTTGGTGGTCCTGACATTGGCGAGTTGGGCCCGCTACATGCGCTCATCGATGCGCGAGACGCTGCTGCAGGATTATGTGCGCACAGCGCGGTCCAAAGGTTCTGGGGAGTTTCGGGTGCTGTTCGTGCACGCCCTGCGCAACTCGGTGCTGCCGCTGATTACCTTGTTTGGTCTCTCGCTTCCTGCCTTGTTTGGTGGCGCGCTGGTCATCGAGGAAATCTTCAACTACCCCGGGATGGGGCTCTTGTATTGGAACGCCGCCAACGATCGCGACTATCCGGTCCTGTTGGCCATCATCGTGTTCCTCGGCACCATCACCATTCTGGGCAACTTGGTGGCCGACCTGCTCTACGGACTGGTCGACCCACGCATCTCATACAACTAACCTCCCCAAAACGCCCGGCCATGTGCCGGGCGTTTTTCTGTCGCCTCACGCCGGAAGGCCTCCGAGGAGGCCCTCCCGCCTAAATGATGATGCAGATGAGACCGCCGGAACCTTCGTTGATGATGCGCGTCAGGGTCTCCTGCAGCTTCTCCTGCGCGTTGTCCGGCATGCGGAATAGTTTGGATTGAATGCTCTCCCGCACCAGGTCGTGCAGTGACTTGCCAAACAAATTGGTCTCCCAGAGCCGCTTCGGGTCATCCTCAAACTGCTCCATCAGATACTGCACGAGTTCATCCGCTTGGCGCTCTGTTCCAATAATCGGGGTAATCTCCGTCTCGATGTCCGCCCGAATCATGTGGATGGAGGGAGCCGTGGCCCGCAAGCGCACGCCGAATTGCGCCCCCTTGCGGATGGGCTCCGGTTCCTCCAGATTTAGTTCATCCAAGGTTGGCGACACCATGCCGTAGCCTGTGGCCCGCACGTCTCGGACCGCCTCTTCCACTTTATCCCATTCCTGCTTTGCCACCACATACTCACGCCAGAGCTTGACGACATCTCCGCGAGTGGCCACATGACGGTCCGCCAGTTCACCCAGTACGCGGTAATACAGGTCGTCACGGGCTCCCAAATAGATTTCGGCTTGACCGGTACCGAGATCCATATGGATGAGCCGCACATCTTCCATGTAATCGTAGCTCATCAAGTTTTGCACTTGCAGCCCCACGTCGCGCAGCCGGCTGATGCCCATGCGCGCCTCTTCCGTAGCCAAATCCATCTGCCTTCTGAGCCAATGCGTCGTGGGCAGCGAATCCACCCAATCCACGAGCTCAAACTGAATTTCGCTTACTGGGAACTCATAGAGCACCTGCTCCAGCACGTGGGCAATGTCATCCTGACGCAGTTCCAGACAGTTCACCGGAATCACGGGCACATCATAGCTTTCCCCCAATTCCTGCGCCAGCGCCACCGTCTCTTCGGCATACGGATGGGCCGTGTTCAACACCACCACGAAGGGCTTCTCGAGTTCTTTGAGTTCCCCCACCACCCGTTCCTCCGCCATGGCGTAGGCCTCGCGCGGCAGGTCTCCAAACGAGCCGTCGGTGGTCATCACGATGCCGATGGTGGAATGGTCCTGAATGACCTTTTTGGTGCCAATTTCAGCCGCTTCCTCGAATGGCATGGGTTCATCCGACCACGGCGTGTTCACCATGCGTGCGCCGTCTTCCTCGGTATATCCGCGCGCGCCTTCCACCGCATAACCTACGCAATCCACTAATCGCGCCCGAAACGAGATGGCGTCGTTCAAGGCGATCTCCACTCCGTCATCGGGAATAAACTTCGGCTCAGTCGTCATGATTGTCCGCCCGGTGCCACTTTGTGGCAGAGAGTCCACCGCACGTTCGCGCTCGTTGGGGTCGTCAATGGCGGGAAGAATCATCCGTTCCATGAACCGTTTAATAAACGTGGATTTACCGGTGCGGACCGGGCCCACGACGCCAATATATACATCGCCTCCGGTTCGTTCGGCTAAATCCTTGAACAGGTCAAACTTCTCCATCCTGTCGGTTCCCTCCCTCGTCTACCAGGGTTGGCGCCGGTCCTCGCCTGTCCCGGGATCACCCTATGAATGACAGTAGCAAGATATGAAATCCCGACGTTGATAATGCCAACCTTTGGCAAGCTTTTTTGGGAACCCGCTCTTAACGCTTGACTTACTTCTCTTATGTAAGTTACGATACAATCGTGTTCGCGTAGTGCTCGGCTTCGCGGTAGGCCGGGAAGCATTACTTACTGATCCCGTTGAGCAAATTTTTTGAGGAGGCATAATCCATGTCAGAAAATCAAGGCACCTGGTCCATTGACCCCACACATAGCACGGTAGGCTTTGTGGTTCGTCACCTCGTCTCCAAGGTTCGGGGCAGCTTTAGCGAGTTCTCGGGCCAAATTGTGGGCGACCCCACCGATTTGACCGGCGCCACAGCCACCTTTGAAGTATCCATGCAGAGCGTCACCACCAACCAGGCCGACCGTGACAAGCACCTCCGCACCAGCGACTTCTTTGATGTTGAGAATTATCCCACCATGTCCTTTCAGTCCACCCGCGTGGAGCGCGTGGACGATTCCACCTACACCGTTTACGGTAACCTCACCTTGCGCGGCGTCACCAAAGAAATCCCGGTCAAGGTGGAATACCTCGGAATCGGCGCGGACCCGTGGGGCAACACCCGGGCAGGATTCGAGTGCCAAGCCCGCATCAACCGCAAGGACTTCGGCGTCAACTGGAACCAAGTGCTCGAGGCGGGCGGCGTCATGGTCGGCGACAATGTCGACATTCACTTGGAACTGGAGACCATTAAGCAATAGCTGACGTTGATCCAATGGCAAAGGGCCCGTGTGGGCCCTTTCTTATTCCCGTGCAGTCCGCGTTCGGGCCCGTAGAGAGATTCGGATGGGAGTGCCTGCAAAGCCGAAAGCCTCGCGCAGCCGATGCTCCAAATACCGCTCGTAGCTGAAATGGGACAATTCCGGATCGTTGACAAAGAGGACAATGTGGGGCGGCTTAGCCGCCACCTGGGTGGCATAGTATACTTTCAACTGCCGTCCTTTGTGGCTGGGCGGCGGATTCAGGTGCACCGCAGCATCCACCACTTGATTGATTTTGTGGGTCGGCACTCGCTGCACATAGGACGCATAGGCCTTGTCTATCTCCGGCCAAATCTCATCCAAGTGCCAGCCGGTTTGCACCGATATCGGCACCAGACTGGCATAAGGCAAAAACTTGAGCTCCTCACGGACCCGTTCCTGCACCGGCAAGGTGGTCCCTTTCACCAAATCGGCCTTGTTCAGGAGGATGACGGTCGCCTTCTTCTGACTCTCCACCTGTCCCGCGATGCGTTGATCCTGAGCCGATATGCCTTCCTGAGCATTCAGCACCATGAGAACCACATCGGCATTCCGAATGGCCTCCAAGGAGCGCTGCACGGTCTTGGCCTCCAGCTTCTCCTCGATACGGTTGGGACGCCGCAGGCCGGCGGTATCCAAGAACAGATACTTCTGCCCCTCCCGCTCGATCAGCGAGTCGACCACATCGCGCGTCGTCCCGGCAATCGGCGTGACCAAGGTGCGCTCCTCACCGGAAAACCAATTCAGGAGCGACGACTTGCCCACATTGGGACGCCCGGCAATAGCCACGCGAATGGTGGAGTCATCGTGGTCCCCGGTCACTTCGTCCGCTTCAACCGGCAAACGGGACACAATTTCATCCAACAAGTCGCCGATTCCCTCACCATGGATGGCTGAGACGGGAAGCGGCTCTCCCAGGCCGAGGCGGTAGAAGTCCGCAACGTCGGCGTGCTTGCTTTCCGCCTTGTTGACAGCCACAAGCACGGGCTTCCGGGACCGGCGCAACAGCCGAGCCACGTCGTCGTCAGCCGAGGTGACGCCCGCTAGCCCATCCACCACCAAGACAATGAGGTCTGCCTCATGGATGGCGAGCTCCGTCTGGTCGCGGGTCATCGTTAATAGGGACTCCGTCTCGTCCTCCCAAATGCCACCCGTGTCCACCACGGTAAAGGGACGTCCGTTCCAATCCGTCACTTCGTACAGCCGATCACGCGTCACGCCTTCGAAGTCCTCCACAATCGCGCGACGGGTTTGGGTAATGCGATTGAATAAGGCCGACTTGCCCACGTTGGGACGCCCGACCAATGCCACCACTGCCACAATTACACCTACTCACCAAAAGTCTACTGGCAAATTATGCGTATTCCTGTCCCGGAGGTCAAGCGACACGTGTGAGCCGGGTCACCACCTTCGATGCAGCCCACCCCACCAGCCAAGCGCTAAGCGTGGCCAATATGACCATGGCCAGGTCATGGCGCCCCAAGTCATGCAGCGCAACGTGGCGCCAAGCCACCAGGACGGACGCAAGCGATTCCGCAGATACGGCCACCATCGCTGCCGGCATGGCCTCAGCCAGGCTTAGGCCTGCGGCCGTGCCCAATCCCAAGCTTTCTATCAGCGCCACCGGCATGACTTGCGCCTGATGGGTGGCAATCGGTGCA
>JAKADO010000031.1 GCA_021820485.1 Bacillota bacterium | reverse complement strand
CGAGACGCCGGGTTTCATCCGACATGCTCATAGTCCCACATCCTTTCTCGGTGTGCCTTCTTCGCGGTTCTCAATGGATTATCCTGCCACCCCGAAGTTTTTGTCTATCCAGTCATGAGCCTCCTGCAACAGTTGCGGAACGCCTTCAGGATTCCGACCGCCCGCTTGGGCCAAGTCATCCCGTCCGCCTCCGCCTCCCCCAATCGCCTGACTGAGAGGTTTGACCAACTGACGGGCCAGGAAGCCCCGACTTCGTACCTCCTCACCAAAGTAAACCAACAGGGAAGCACGCTCGCCATGCCGAGCGGCCAAAATGGCCCCGTCCACGGAATTCTTCACCCCATCCAGCACTTCTCTGAGTGCCTCGGGAGACTCAGCCTCCACCTCTGCGACCACGAAACGCAAGGCGCCAACCGGCTTGGCGGAACGCACCAACTCGTGGCCCGCCCGCGCTCGCTCACGCCGGGCGGCCTCCTCGCGCTCGTTTTCGTAACGCTTCAAATCATCCACCCAGTTGGCCACCTTGCCCGCCCAGTCAGACGGGGGGATCCCAGGGAAGAAGTCGGCCAGGGCACCCAAGGCCGCACGCTGGCCGCGAAACCGCTCCAGGGCGTTCAGTCCCGTGACGGCTTCAATGCGGCGGGAGCCTCCGCCCACCGACACCTCTTCCACAATGGCAAAGAGACCAATTTGCCCGGTTTGCGCGCAATGAGTCCCACCGCAGAGTTCCTGACTAGCCCCGGGTACCGTGATCACCCGGACGGTCTCGCCATACTTGTCGCCGAAGAAGGCCAGCGCTCCCCCTTTAAGGGCCTCATCCTTGGACAAAAAGTCGATCGACACCGGAATGTCTGACAAAACCCAGCGATTGATCAGGTCTTCGATGGCGCCAATTTGAGCATCCGTCAGGGGCTTTGGATAAGAGAAGTCAAAGCGAAGCCGGTCTGGGGCCACCAGCGAGCCGGTTTGGCGTACGCCGCCTCCCAACACCTGGCGCAGCGCCGCATGCAACAAGTGAGTTCCGGTGTGATTGCGCATCGATCCCGCGCGACGGTCGCCGTCCACCAGCCAATCCGCAGGCTGACCGCTCATTAGGTAACCCGACACAACCTGCGCCAGGTGCCAAATCGCTCCCCCAGCCTTTATGGTGTCCTGTATCTCGGCCACGCCGGTGGCGCTGGTTACCCGTCCCGTATCGCCCACTTGCCCCCCGCCCTCGGGATAGAAAGGGCTGCGAGCCGCGTAAATCCAGCCGGTTTCGCCGGTTTCCAGCCGTTCCACTCGATCCCGGTCCACATAGAGCGGACCCAGAGCCTCCCCCGCCAATGACAGCGTATGATAGCCGACGAACTCGGAGGCCTCCAGATTAGGCAGCATGTCCACCATCTTGCTCCGATTCCTGCGCGCCCGTTCGCGCTGCTCCTGCATCAGCACGTCGAACGCCTGTTCGTCAACGCGAACGCCCTGTTCGGACGCGGCATCGCGCGTCAAATCAAGGGGAAATCCGAAGGTATCATACAACTGGAAGGCGTCCCCGCCCGAGAGAGTACTCCCGGCCGCCAGGTTTTGCAGCTTCTGATCCAACACCTTCATCCCGGCATTCAAGGTCACCAGAAAGCGCTCTTCCTCCTGATGCACCAATGCTTCGATCTGGCTTTGGCCGTTAACCACCTCGGGATAGGCTTGGCCCATAATCCTGCCCACTTCGGGAACCAGTCGGTACAAAAACGCCTCATCGAAGCCCAGCTGCATGCCATAGCGCATGGCCCGGCGGAGAATCCGACGCATTACGTAGCCGCGCCCCTCGTTGCTGAACGAGACTCCCTCGGCGATCAGAAAGGTGATGGCTCGTACATGGTCCGCGATTACGCGAAACGGCATTCCCTCCGGGCCGCGGTCGTAGGTACGGCCCGAAAGCTGCTCGACTGCGGCGATGAGGGGCCTCAATAAGTCGGTGTCAAAGTTGGAGTCAACCCCTTGAAGGTATGCGGCAATCCGCTCCAGTCCCATACCCGTGTCAATGCTGGGACGGGGAAGCGGTGTCAACTGACCGGAGGCGTCACGGTCATACTGCATAAAGACCAAGTTCCATACTTCCTGCAATCGGTCGCATTCACACTGTCCGAGTCCGCAATTGGGCCCGCACGCATAGGCAGCGCCGCGATCGACGAAAATCTCACTGCTAGGTCCACACGGGCCGGTATCTCCCATCGACCAGAAGTTATCCTCGCCGAGCCGCACAATCCGCCCCGGGGAGACGCCCGCCACATCTTGCCAGAGTTGGAAGGCCTCGTCGTCCGTCTCATGAACGGTGACCCAGAGGACCTCTGGCGATAGATGGAGCTCTTCCGTCAGAAACGTCCAGGCGAGCCGTATGGCCTCCCTTTTAAAGTAATCGCCAAACGAGAAATTGCCGAGCATCTCAAACAGGGTTTGATGACGCGCCGTACGCCCGACCTGATCCAAATCGTTGTGCTTTCCTCCGGCCCGCATGCACTTCTGCACGCTGACTGCCCGCGAATAGGAGCGTTGCTCCAACCCCAAGAACACGTCTTTGAATTGCACCATTCCCGCGTTGGTAAACAACAAAGTCGGATCGCCCGCCGGAACCAGGGGGGAACTGGGAACCACCTGATGCCCGTGCTCCTCAAAGTACTCCAGAAACTTTTGTCGAATGATGGCTGCCTGCACCAAGGAGCCTCCCTCTTCTCATGATGACTTATTGTACCGATGGCGTGGAATCGTGGTCAAGGGTGACCACCAGGCGGCGGTACAGGTGAATCAGCACCACGCGCAGAACGGCGGCCAAAGGGACACCGACCAGGAGCCCCGCAAATCCCCCAATCGCTCCGCCCGCGAGAATAGCAAAAATGACCACCAAGGGGTGGAGGCCAACCGACCCACCGACGACTTTGGGGGAAATGACTGTGCCTTCCAATTGATGAATGACGACAAAGCCCACCACGGCATAGATGGCGGTCCAGGGAGAGCGGTTCAACCCTAGGAGAACCGCTGGCACAGCTCCAGCAATCGGACCGACATACGGAATGACATCGCTGAGGGCTGCCACAGCGCCGATCAATAGGGCGAAGGGAATGCCCAAAATGACCATCCACACGGTCGAGAGCAGTCCTACCACCAACGCCACCATGACTTGTCCCCGGATGTAGCCATTTAAAGCCCGGTCGGTATCGTAACCCAACTTGTAGACCGCCCCTCGCCAGTCGACCGGAACGACGGCCCAGAACCGCTCACGAATGTGATTGAGATCTTTGAGGACATAGAAGGCCAGCACTGGGGATACGACCAGACTAATGGCCCCCGGAACCAGGCCAAACATCACCTTTACGACCGCCTTGAGCCCACTGGACAGCCGGGACTCCAAATGCTTTCCCGCACCGGTGATGGCAGAGCGAATGGCCGGCGGCATGGGTTGTTGGTGGAACCGGATGAGCCAATTGTCCCAAGTCGTCTGAATTCCTGAGGAGAGCGCGGGGACGAATTTAATGAGATGGACACTTTCTTGGAGCAGGATCGGCACCATGTAAATCACCACGGCCGCAATCACCAGCGCCAAAAGACAGTAAACCACCAGAATCGCAATCACCCGGCTAATCCTTCCGTGCCACACCAGCAACTCCACCAATGGGGCTAGCAAGTAAGCCAGCACGAACGCAAGAACAAACGGGAGCAATACCCCACGGGCCAAGACCAATATCCATAGCGAAGCCGCCAGCACCACAGCGAGAAGCCCCCAGCGATACCACCGCCGAGGGCTTTGGGGCTTAGTGACCGCTACCCGCATGCGCTAGCTCAACCGACGCTTGGCCATATGCACCAGCCGGTTGCCGCCGAACCGAGCGACCCGATACGCGGCTGGCGCCATTCGGCGTGCTTGCCGAAGTGCGAGCCCGTACATCCCGCGTCGTGGACGTCGCAAAAGCCAAACCCCCGCAACGACAGCTCCTACCAGCGTCCCAGTTACCATGCCCGTCACATATCGCTTCATGACAATACCCCCTCTAAGCCCTCGGGCTCAATCCGGGAGAGTTCGCCATCCAGTTCCACACGGTACATGCGGACGCCTCGATGACCCATCGAAAACTCGATATAGCAGTCCCAGCAATAAAATTGTCCTGTACCTACCCGCCCTACGTTACGTCCTGCGCATGCCGGGCATAGCGGATCCTTGTCCACGCGAACTCCTCCCTTTAGTCATCTCATAGGAAAGGGTTCCCCAGGCACAAAGATTTTAATCGCGGCCGGCTCCATTTCCGTCACCTCTCCAACCGGCACGAGATAGGCTCCCGACAGCAAATCACCCATCAGCCCACGCGAAACAATCAGGTGGGTCAATTGCAGGGTGCGCTCATCAAAAAGAAAATCCTTCAGCCGCCCGTGCAGGCGCCCTGTCTGGTCTACAACCGGTCGGTTCTTGAACTGTTGCTGCTTTTTCAGCACCTCTCGACGCCAGTGCTTGCTGCGCCGTTCAGCCGTCTTGCGTTCTGAAATTTCGATACCGAGCGTGCTAACAGTTACGCCGGCATCCCCAGGAATGAACAAGACGCGAAAAGGCCGCGGCGTCAGGAGAAATCCCTCCACTCGGAATTCCGACCAAGACACCACGACCTCATCCACAATCCGCCATACCCGGCTTGCACCAGACACCCGTACCGGCAAATGCGTGATGTGCCATCCGCTAACCATAACCCCTCCCTACCGGGAAGGCTTTTCAATCTTCCCCCCGGCAATCAAGACATCATCCTGATACAGCACGGCGATTTGCCCAGGACTAATCGCCCACTGTCCCTCTTCAAACTCCACCTGGGCCTCTAATCCGCGAGGAATCCACCGTGCTGGGGCGGGCTCCATGTTATATCGCACCTTCACCCGACCAGCCAATGGAAGGTCTGGAATCTGACCCGACACATAGTTAACCGCTTCCACCCGGGCAAGCCGACTTTCCGCGTCCTCCCGCGCACCCACTACGACCTGATTGCGCACCGCGTCCAAGCCCACCACGTACCGGGGCTCGGCACTGGTCAGGCGGAGCCCGCGCCGCTGTCCAACGGTGTAAAACGCAATGCCCTGATGCTCGCCCACCACGTCCCCATGCGTGTCAACAATCTCACCAGGGCGGATCGCCTCTGGGCGGTTCTCCCGCAAGTATCCCTGATAGTCATTCTTCGGCACAAAGCACAGTTCCTGGCTATCGGGCTTTTTGGCGGTCACCAAGCCGCGGCTTTCCGCCACCTGGCGACTCTCGGACTTCGTCATGCCCCCGAGGGGAAACAGCAGATGATGAAGGTCGTCCTGACCCAATGTATACATGAGATAGCTTTGGTCCTTGCTATGGTCATGGGCGCGCATCAACTCGTACCGTCCGTCGCGCTCCCGCACGCGCACATAGTGCCCGGTGGCCAAGTAATCCGCCCCCTGGGATTTTGCCCAATCCCACATGGCCCCAAACTTGATATTGCGATTGCACAACGCACAGGGGTTTGGCGTGTACCCGTTCAGATACGCCGCTTCAAAGGGTGCAATGACCTTCTCGAAGAACGGCTCCTCAACGTCCACCAAGTAGTGTGGGATGCCCAGCTTCTTTGCGACCCGGCGTGCATCGACAATAGCGTCCAGTCCGCAACAGCTATTGGTCGTCTCGGCTGGCAGGTGGCGCATAGTGACCCCAATGACATCATAGCCCTCATCTAACAACAACGCGGCGGCCGCCGAGGAATCGACGCCGCCGCTTAATCCAACGACTACAGTCTTCCCCATGTTATCCTCCTTCCCGCATTGAGCTGGCTTGGACGCGCGAACCTGCTCCAGGATACGACACCTGAAGCGATTTTCGCAGTGCGCTGCGTTGCTCCTGAATCAGGCGTTCCATCGTGATTTGACTCATGGCGTCATCGACCGCTTCTTGAACCCGTGTCCACACGTCCGGTCCAATGCACGAGTCCTTTTCGGCACACCCGAGCCCCTCCTCGGTCGTGCACTCAGCCACCACAATCGGTCCTTCCACCGCCGCCACGACGTCTTTGACGGATATCTGCGCGGGATGTCCCGCCAAGCGATATCCACCCTGCGCTCCCCGCATGCCATGGACTAGCCCGGCACGCTTCAACAAGGGCATCAATTGTTCAAGATATTGTTCCGGAATGTTCTGCGCATGAGCAATGCTGCCCACCGTCAAAGGGCCTCGCCCAACATGAAGCGCGAGTTCGTAGACCGCCTTGACTGCGTATCGTCCTTTGCTCGAGACCTTGAACATCGGGCTCCACTCCCAAACATTCTTTACATTAAGGGTAGCACCGCGACACGCCCCGGTCAACCCGCGCCACCGCCCGAAAGCGCCGCGAGACCAGCCCTAGGGCCGGTCCCGGCGCTCCATCGGCGAGCACCTGTCCCTGAGGAACAGTGTCTCCCGTCGCGCGGATTTTATCATCAACAATTACAAACCGTTGCCCGAATAGCTCCATAGATGCCCACCGATGGGGTTCTTGCCGCCCGGTACCACGCCGGGCGGCAACACGTCCATCCCGTCCGGAATATTGAGGTATCCAGCCGCCGTGCCAGGCACCCCGGTATGCCCGTATTGCCACACAATCTGGTTGGTTTTGGGATTGATTATAATGACTCGGTCATTGTAATCATCGTTCAACATCACCATCCCGTTGGACAGCTTCACGGCCAGCGACGGATGGTTCAACATGCCGGGACCCGAGGGAACCTGGTACTCCCAGAGAACCTGACCCGTCGGGCTCATCTCCACCACCGCTCCCGGATCGGTGTAGAACGCGACAATAATGTTTCCGTGCGGGGTAAAGTTGGCATCCGAGGGATAATAAAACTGGGACGGAAAGTGAACGGTCCACTGCACTTGGCCTTGCTTATTCAACAGTATGGCGTCATTGCCGCCAATCTGCGTAATCAGCATGCCGCCATGGGGTGCAGGGAAATCGCCATTCGGTGCAGCATACGTGGTCGGGGGATTCACTGCCATAACCCCGGTCTCCCCATATTGCTTGATGATGCTGCTTGTCGCGCGGTCAATGAACAGGATGCGCTGATTCTTAATGTCCGCCGTCGTGACGACTTCTCCCCGGGGTGTATCGAACAAAAAGGCGTCATCTGGGGTATTGAGATATCCTGGCAAATCGCCCGGAATTCCTCCATGCCCGTAGTTCCACACGATTTTTCCTGTCTTGAAGTTCAGGATGGAAATGACATTGTACCCTTCCTGATTGGTAATGATCTGGTCAAAATGGGGACCAAAGAATACGTCATCATCATCGTGCAATTGGCTGGTTTGACCCGGTGCAGGGTACTGCCAAATGATCTGCTTTTGTGGATTGACCAACAGAATCCTATTGTTGTGCGAGTCGGCAATCAGTACATCATCGGGAAGAACCGAGGTCGGACCGGCACTCCGCCACAGCTTTTTGACCCTGCCTGCGGCCGCCGGATCCTGTGTGTGGGGCGCTTTCTTCTTCGTGGGGTGCGCTGACGGCGTGCTCTTCGCCCCACATGCAGCCAGCAGCCCCGCAGCCAGCACCACTGCGCCAAGCCTCAACAAGCGTGCTGACATGACAATCATCCTTCCGCTGCGTATAAAATAGCCGCCCCCAAAAAGGGGCGGCTTCCCGCGACTTCCCTTTTCACATCAGTTCGCGACCGGCGTGTTCGCCTTTCCGGGTTCCCCCTTCTTGCCGCCCAGTCGCCGCAAGAGAATCTTGATCGGGTCATAATACCGGTCCGCCACGCGCTCCTTCAAGGGGATAATCGCATTGTCTGTAATGCGGATGTGCTGCGGGCACACCTCAGTGCAACACTTCGTCACATTGCACATGTTCAGGCCGGCCTGGTGCGCCAAGAGCGGAATCCGATCCTCGCCATCCATCGGATGCATTTCGAATTCCGCAATTTTGGCCATGAACCGGGGGCCAAAATACTTCTGCTGCCCCTCGTGGTTCCGCAACACGTGACACGTGTCTTGGCACAGGAAGCACTCGATGCACCGGTGGAACTCCTGCACTCGATCCGCGTCAATTTGCTGCATCTTGAATGGGGCCGGGCTTGTCGGTTCCAAGAGCGGAATCTCCTTGGCGACTTGGTAGTTCCAGGAGACATCCGTCACCAGATCCTTGATCACCGGGAAGGTCTGCATCGGCCGTACGGATACCGTCTCGCCCGCATAGTCATCCATGCGCGTCTTGCATAGAAGCTTAGGCTGCCCATTGACCTCGGCGCCGCATGAACCGCAGTGCGCGGCCTTGCAGTTCCATCGCACAGCCAGGTCAGGCGCCTGGTTGTGCTGGATGTGATGGAGCGCATCCAATACCACCATGCCCGTCTCCGCAGGCACATGGTATTCGACCTCCTGACCGCCAGACTTGTCGCCCCGCCAGACTTTAAGCGTAAATTCATCACTCATGCTTAGGACTCCTTTCCGCCGGCCTGCTTGGCCAAACCCGGCGCTTTGCCGTAAGTGAAGAGTTTGGCCAAGTTCTCTGGCATTTCGTTGACCGGTTCGGTGCGAATCCGAATCTTGCCTTCGTCATAGCTCTCCACAAAATTAATCTTCTGCCACTCCGGGAGCTCATCTGGGAAGTCGGTCCGCCAGTGCGCACCACGACTCTCCTTACGCTCCAAAGCGCTTCGGATAATGCCTTCGCACAGCAGAATCATGTTCTCCACATCAAACACCGCATGCCATCCGGGGTTATAGATGCGCGACCCGTTGATCCCCATGTTGCGCGCTTCTTCCTTGAGCTCAAGGAGCTTGTTGAGGCCTTCTTCCAACACCGGGCCCGAGCGCATAATGCCCGCATGATTGGTCATAATCTCCTGCAGGCGCTCATGCACGTGATACGGATTTACGCCATCCTCGCGGTGAAACGGCTCGAGCACCCGATCCATCTCTTGTTGCAACTCTGAGTCGTCAATCGGCGCAAACCCGTCACCTCCGTTGACGTACTCGCTGGCGCCCATACCAGCACGCCGTCCGAACACCAAGAGGTCCGACAGCGAGTTCCCACCCAGTCGGTTGGCGCCATGGAGTCCACAGGCCACCTCACCAGCGGCAAAGAGCCCTGGCAGATTGGTGGCGCAGGTCTCAGGATCAACGCGCAATCCACCCATGGTGTAATGGCACGTCGGGGCTACCTCAAACCGTTCCTTGGTAATGTCCAAGTCCGCCAAGGTGAGAAACTGCTCGTACATGCCCGGCAGCTTGGCCTTTACGTATTCCGGTCCCTTGTGGCTGATATCAAGCCACGCGCCTCCGTGCGGGGTTCCGCGCCCCGCCTGAGCCTCCTTGAAAATTGACCGTGCGACCACGTCGCGTGACGAGAGCTCCATCCGTTCGGGATCGTACTTCTGCATAAAGCGTTCACCCTCGGAGTTGTACAGCAAACCGCCTTCTCCGCGCACTCCCTCAGTGACCAAGATGCCACGGACTCCCGGCGGCCATACCATACCCGTCGGGTGGAACTGAACCATTTCCATGTCCATCAAATTGGCGCCAGCCCGAAAGGCTAAGGCGGCCCCGTCCCCGGTGCTTTCCCAACTGTTGGAGGTCACCTTGAAAATCTTGCCCCACCCGCCAGTGGCCAACACCACGGCCCGAGCACGGAACAGCACAAACCGGCCATCCTCCCGGAAGTAGCCAAAAGCTCCTGCGACACGGCCGTTGTGCACCAAAAGCTTGGTCATCGTAACTTCCTGAAACACATCGATGCCGCTGTGAATCGCCTTGTACTGCATGGTCCGGATTAATTCCAGTCCTGTATGGTCGCCGATGTGGCACAACCGCCGGAACGAGTGGGCGCCAAAAGGCCGCTGCATAATGCGTCCCTCTTGGGTGCGGTCAAACACCGCCCCCCACGACTCCAATTCCAGGACTCGGTCTGGCGCCTCTTTGGCAAAAATCTCGGCCATGCGGTAGTTGTTGATAAAATGGCCGCTGCGCATGGTGTCATAGAAGTGGGTTTCCCACCCGTCAGGCGCGTCCAAGTTGCCGAAGGACGCCGCCACGCCGCCCTCGGCCATCACCGTGTGCGCCTTGCCCAAGAGCGACTTGGTAATCACCGCCACCTTCAAGCCTGGCACTTGCGATGCTTCCACGGCAGCCCGCAGACCTGAACCGCCTGCCCCTATGACAATGATGTCGTACTCATGCGTCTCATACGTTTCATGTGCCATGTTAGAACAACCTCACATCGTGAATGACTCCCATTGACAGGAGTCGGATATACAAATCGGCGGCCCACACCGACGCAAGCGACGCCCATGCCCAAGTGCCGTGGAACATGTTCCAGCTTGACACGCGGTTCCACAGCTTGTAGCTGGTGGTCGGCTTGCCGTCACAGGAGAAGCAGTCCTTGCGGCCGCCCACCATGTGGCGAAATGCGTGACACGAAAACGTGTAAAAAGTCAACAAAACGGCGTTGATGAGCAACAACAAGCTGCCGATTCCTACGCCAAAGCCGTTTTTGAAGAAGAACGCCTGTACGGCATCTTTCCACAGAAATACCAATACGATAAATGCTAAATACCAAAAGTACCGGTGCAAATTGTTGATGGCCAGCGGCCATTTGGTTTCTCCGCTGTACCGAGGACGGGGTTTGTCCACCGCCGCACATGACGGGGGATCCCAGAAAAATCCCCGGTAGTATTCCTTGCGGTAGTAGTAACACGAGAAACGAAACAAAAATGGCACCCAAGCCACGTATAAACCGTCCAAGAGATGCCATCCGAACCATTTCCCCACACCGGGCGAAAAATACGGCGATATATAGTTTCCATAGGTCCCGCTGTTGTGAAAGAACACTTCCCATAATGAATAGAGCACCCAGACTCCCAAAATCACCATGGTAATCAAGGGTTCTACCCAATATGGCTTCGGCTTCGCAGAACTTTTCGGCTTCTGAGCCGACGTTGTTTCCAGGGGTTGAGCCATGCGAATCCCCTCCACCGCGATTTATCACATAAAAGTGCTGCGCTTATCGAGAAGCGCCAGCCTAGTTTTGAGTATACATCACATTGTGTCCGTTGATTGGAACTGTCAGCATAGGCGGAACATTCGAGAATTTTCGGAGATCATGTAGGGACTGCCAGCGTTTCCTTATCGCTGGCGGTGCTCCCGCCGCTGGTTCCTCCATCCCTGCAGCCGCTCTTCATTCCCGGCTTCCTCTCCTTGGTCGCTGGGCTGATACAGCGCCAGTCCCTCCAACTCCACAGGCAGGTGCGGGTCGGGAAGAAAATGGCCCGGGGCGCCGTGCGGATAGTGGTACGGTTCCTGAATGCGCGGATTGTAGTGGCGATCCCGGATCGCATCCGGGACCGGCGCGTTGGGCCATCGCTCAAGCGCTGCGTCAAGCGCGGCCAAAGCTTCCACGACACTGTTTGACTTTGGGGCCATCGAAAGATAAATCACAGCTTGAGCAATAGGAATGCGCGCTTCCGGCAACCCCACCGTTTCCAAGGCCCACGAAGCCGCATGGGCCACCAGGAGGGCCTGCGGATCCGCTAACCCCACGTCCTCCGCCGCATGCACCAGGAGTCGGCGCACAATGAATCGCGGGTCCTCACCACCGCGCAGCATGCGCCCCATCCAATACAGGGCGGCATCGGGATCCGAACCCCGAATGCTTTTGATGAAGGCCGACGCCAGATCGTAGTGCTTGTCCCCATGAGCGTCATAGTAATACTGAAAGTCCTTCCACACCTGGTCCAGAAGCTCCAGCGTAAGCGTCGCCGTCGCGCGCCCATCGGCCAGGACCGTAACACGCTCCAACACCGTCAACGCCATGCGGGCGTCTCCCCCCACGCGTCGGGCAATGGCGGGGAGTACATCGGACTCGGCCTCACCCGCGTGCCACCACTCCGTCCGTCGCTCCCAAGCCCGTATCAGGACCTCTTCGATGTTGTCGGCGGTCAGGGCATGAAACTCCACCAAAAGGCACCGTGAGATCAGTGCGTTGTTGAGAGAGACCCATGGATTTTCAGTGGTCGCCCCTAAGAGAATGAACGTTCCATCTTCCACGAACGGCAAAAGCACATCTTGCTGACTCTTGGAAAAGCGGTGAATTTCATCGAGAAACACCACCGTCCCGCGCCCTTCCAGCCCCCACCGGGATTTGGCCTGATCCGCCACCTTGCGGACATCGGAAATCCCCGTGGCCACCGCTGAGAGCGGAACATAGGCCATATTGGCGGACCGGGACAAAATTTCCGCAACCGTGGTCTTCCCAGTGCCCGGTGGACCATAGAAGATGCATGACCGGAGGCGGCCCCTAGCCATGCTGTATAGAAGGCCTTCCGGACCCGTGAGATGCTCTTGTCCTACGACCGCTTCCAAATTGCCCGGCCTTAGTCTTGACGGCAAAGGCGCCGCCTCGCGGCGGCGCTCCTCACCCATGTTGGAAAACAAATCATCCGGCACGATATTGACTCCTTAATTCCTGGAAAATCTCCAGAGCGCGGGCAATGTCCTCGTCGTCAACATCCAAGTGGGTGACGAGGCGGATCCGGCGGGCTCCCATCGTACCAAACGCCAGGCCGCGTTCGAGCGCCGCCTTCACTAGCGGTTCCGCCAACCCTGGCGTTTCAATCATCACCATGTTGGTGGGAACCGAGGGCTCCCAAGCATCGTAGCCCATCTCCCTCAAGCCATTTCGCAACCGATCGGCGCGCTGGTGATCTTCCTGGAGCCGGTCGGCGTTGTCCAACGCCAAGAGCCCCGCGGCTGCCAACACCCCGGCCTGACGCATGCCACCGCCAAGCCACTTCCGGTAGGTGCGAGCCCGGTCAATAAATGCCCGGTTGCCCACCAAGACGGATCCCACTGGAGCTCCCAATCCTTTCGAGAGGCATATGGACACCGAATCGGCCTCCCTCACCAGTCGCGAGGCCGGGGTCGCCAAGGCGACCGCCGCATTGAAAAGCCGTGCGCCGTCAATATGAACCATCAATCCCAACTCATGGGCCACCGCCATCACGGGATCCATGCGCTCTACGCCAAGCGCCGCCCCTCCAGCGCGGTTGTGCGTGTTCTCCAGGGACACCAGTCGCGGGCGCGGATGATGAATATTTGCCGGCCGCACAGCCTCCCGAAGCGCATCCGCGGTGAACAGCCCTTCCTCGC
This sequence comes from Bacillota bacterium, assembly GCA_021820485.1. Classification (GTDB taxonomy): domain Bacteria; phylum Bacillota; class Sulfobacillia; order Sulfobacillales; family Sulfobacillaceae; genus Sulfobacillus_B. Next base: position 20,162 of record JAKADO010000031.1, on the reverse strand, counting down.
CATCGAGCAGCGTCAGCATCGCACCCGCCCACAGCGCGGCCGCCCCGCCTTCGTAATAGTAGGCGTGACTGTCCCGATGGATGAACATTTCGTCACCCCGTTCGGTATGGGCGAGGATCGCCACCTGGTTGGCCATCGTGCCGCTGGGGACGAACAGACCAGCTTCTTTGCCAAGGCGCTTGGCCGCCTCGGCCTCCAAGCGGTTGATGGTGGGATCTTCTCCGTAGACATCGTCACCAACGTCGGCATGCGCCATGGCCTGGCGCATGGCTTCCGACGGCTTGGTCACCGTGTCGCTGCGCAAGTCAATTCGCTTCTGGCCCATGCTAGAGGCCCAGCTTCCGCGTCAATTCGGCCTTAGGCAACGCGCCCACGACCCGCGAGACTTCCTGACCACCTTGGAAGCGAATAATGGTGGGAATGCTCATCACCCCGTACTGCGCTGCAATGGAGGGGTTCTCGTCCACGTTCAGCTTGGCAACGGTGAGCGAACCCTGTCTTTCACCGGCCAATTCGTCCAATATCGGAGACACCATACGGCACGGCATGCACCATGATGCCCAAAAGTCTACCAAAACCGGTTTGTCCGCATTAATTGCTTGAGCAAAGCTGTTCTCGTCCACAGCGATGACATTGTCTGCCATAAATATATCCCTCCAGTTCCTTTCTATCTTACCGTGGAATCCCTTCTTTGCCAACGCGAAAAGGGAGACAGAAACCTCTGTCTCCCTGAACTTGCCCCGCCATGCCGCAACGCCCGACGTTTTGAACCTGCCGCTGGCAGGTGGGCACCTCCCGTTAGCTTTCGCAGTCCCCATACCAGTGGGGCAGGACGGCCACTAACTCAGGATTAGGTTCCCTATGTTTTGGTGTTGGCTCAAAACATATCGGTCTGGTCCCGAACACAGCAGGGAATCGATTGGCTTCATTATAGCGACCGCCGCCAGGCGGCGCAACCCGAAACAAATCCCAACTGAGGGTGGTTTTCGCCACCCTCAGCGGGTTTCGCTGCACTTGACCGGTTATTGGAGATCGGCGTCCTTTTTGGCCATGTTGGAGACCATGCCAGCCAGCATTTGCTTGTCCTCGGGGCCGGCAGCCTGCCACACGTTCTTCGCTAGACGATCCTGGGCGCTCTTCGGCTCGACGCCAGCCTGCTGCATCGCGTTGCCCATTTCCACGATGTCAGAAGTGACATCGTTGTCGCCCTTTTGAATCCGCTTGGCGGCCTTCGCTTTCAGGTCCTGGAACGAAGACGGTACTCCCTTTGCCAAAACGATCCCCTCCTCCAAAGTGAGTGAAGGGCCAGAGGCCCAGTTTCATCTTTGCCCGATACGGCCAAAAGTATCAGGGAATATTCCCGGCCACATTCAGCCACACTAGCTCCAGGCGTTTGAAGGAGGTGAATGCTGTGAATTGGGTCGGCGCGATTGTACGATTTGTCGTTGCAGCATTGGTGCTTATGCTGCTCGGCTATATCGTCCCGGGATTTTCTCACTTATCCTTCTGGTCGGCGTTGCTGGCCGCCTTGGTGATTGCCTTGGTTGGCTACATTATCGAAGCGATGTTTGGAAAATCTGTGTCGCCGTATGGCCGAGGCATTGTGGGATTTCTGGTTTCGGCAGCCGTGATTTACCTGGCCCAGATTGTCGTTCCGGGGATGCACGTCACCATCCTGGGGGCGTTAATCGCCGCATTTGTTATCGGTTTGGTGGATCTGTTCATACCGACCGCGGTTCGATAATCCAGGCAAAAGGAGCCCGCCCAGGGCTCCTTTCGTTTGGACATTACTTGCGAATTGACAGATGAACATCCCGCAATTGGGCATCGTCCACCGGGCTCGGCGCGTTCATCAAAGGATCTGTGCCCCGCGCCGTTTTCGGGAACGCGATGACATCCCGAATGCTCTCCGCCCCCGCCATGAGCATCAGCAGGCGGTCCAGCCCAAAGGCGATGCCTCCATGGGGTGGAGCGCCGTATTGGAACGCGTCCAAGAGAAAGCCGAATTTCGCTTGTATTTCCTCGTCGCTGAGTCCCAACACCGCGAAAATGCGCGCCTGCAGGTCCTGCTGATAGATGCGGAGCGACCCGGACGCCAGTTCCGTGCCGTTCAGCACTACATCGTAGGCCTCCGAGCGCACCGATGCTGGATCACTGGCCAAACGGTCGATGTCCTCGGGATGCGGCATGGTAAACGGATGGTGCGCCGAAGTCAGCCGTCCCTCTTCCTCCGACCATTCAAAGAGAGGAAATTCCGTTACCCACAGAAAGCGCCACCCTGGCTCTATTCTTCCACTTTCCCGGGCATGGGTGAGCCGAATTTGACCCGCCACCTGATTGGGAGCCCAGCCCGCACCAGCCACCATAAGAAGCGTGTCGCCCGGCTTAACGCCGGCGGCCTCGGCAAGACGACCCATCCCATCCTCGCCCAGCCATTTGGATGCGGACGAGCGCATCGTTCCATCGTCAGACCGCACAATCCACACGAGGCCGTTGGCACCAAGCGACTTGGCAGTCTCGACCCACTGATCCAATTCCTTACGCGACGGTTGATAGCTGGGCATCACCACCCCAACGACGTTGGCCGCCTCCGAGAGCACCGTCCAGGGGAGCGTTCGGGCCGCCTCGGTTAAGGTCGCCAAAGGAGGCCCAGCCCGCAAGTCCGGTTTGTCCGACCCATAAAGACGCATGGCGTCACGCCAGGTCATACGGGGGAACGGTTCCAATGTGACCCCCAGCACCTCGTGAAAGAGAGAACGCAGCATCTCCTCCATCAGACTCAAAATGCTCTCGCGGTCCATGAAGGAGGTCTCCACGTCAATCTGGGTGAATTCCGGCTGCCGATCAGCCCGAAGGTCCTCATCGCGGAATACCTTGGCAATTTGATAGTATCGGTCTATTCCAGCAACCATCAACAACTGCTTAAAAATCTGCGGGCTCTGCGGCAAGGCAAAGAATTGCCCAGGCTGCGTGCGGCTTGGCACAAGAAAGTCCCGCGCGCCTTCGGGCGTGGACCGCGCCAGAGAAGGCGTTTCCACATCCAAAAACCCATGTTCATGGAAGAAGCGTCGGATCGCCATCAGGCTTCGGTCCCGAAGCATCAAATTTGCCGTCAGCTCTGGGCGGCGGAGGTCGAGATAACGATATTTCAATCGCAATAGCTCATCCACTTGCGAGGCGTCGCCCACGTTGAAGGGCGGTGTCTTGGCCTCGGAATACACCGTCACCGATTCCGGGACAATCTCCACGGCTCCGGAAGCCAAGTCCGCATTGACCATCCCGTCGGGCCGCGGGCGCACCGTGCCAGTAACCCCCATGACGTACTCTGCGCGCACTCGCTCCACCGCGTCGAATCCTGGTTGTCCCGGCTCACTCACGATTTGCACCAAGCCGGTTCGATCGCGCAGGTCAACAAAGACCAATCCCCCGTGGTCGCGGCGACGATGAACCCATCCCGCAACAGTTACGGTCTGGCCCACCATCTGTTCGTTTAGTTCAGCCGCATAATGGGTCCGCCCCACACTCATGCTCTGTCCCCCTGTAATCGCTCCCGAAGATATTCCAAGAGAATCTCCTGCGAGATGACTTCTTGCGTCCCATCCATGAGATTCCGGACGCTAACCGTATCATTCTCCCACTCGGTTCCCCCGACAATCAAGACCCACTTTGCCCGACGTCCAGCATCCTTCAACTGCGCCTTCAGCGACCGGCCCAAAATGTCGGCATCCGCCGCCAGTCCAGCCCCCCGAAGTGTCATGGCCAATAGATAGGCCTCCTGGTCGAGCCCTGGCAGGTGAGCCACATACACGCGCTCGGATTCTGGGGTCGGCAGGGGTTGTGGGAGGGCCGACAAGAGCCGCTCAATGCCCATGCCAAATCCCACTGCCGGGGCCGACACGCCGCCCAAACTGGCGCTCAGGCCATCGTACCGCCCGCCCCCGAACAGGGCCACTTGGTCACCCAGGCTCGGGTGTCCCACTTCGAATACGGTACGGGTATAGTAGTCCAGTCCCCGTACCAGATGACGATCCCGGCGAATTGTTTGGCCCGCCCGTTCAACCGTAGCCATCACCTGCCCAATATGGCCGCGGCAATCATCACACCAAAAATCCTGCAAGTCCGGCGCCGTCTCGCGCAACTCCACATCCACCTTGCAATCCAGCAGACGGAGTGGGTTTTGATCGATCCGCACCCGACAATCCTTGCACAGTGACTCCTCACGCGCCTTAAAATAGGCCACCAGCGCCTCGCGATAGCGCGGCCGGCAGACCTCGCAGCCAATCGAGTTGACGCGAATGTTGGGGTTCTTCAACCCGGCAGCGTCCACTACCCGGGTCGCCAGCAACATGACCTCGGCGTCGGCAAGCGGCGATTCCGACCCATAAAGCTCGGCGCCAAACTGGGTGTGCTGCCGATAGCGTCCCGCCTGCGGACGCTCGCGCCGGAACATGGGTCCAAAATAGAAGAGACGCACCGGCTGGGGTGCGTTGGCGAGACCATGCTGCACGTACGCACGGGCAACCGCAGCGGTCCCTTCCGGGCGAAGGGTCAGATCGTCTCCCCCGGCATCGACAAAGCGATAGCTCTCATGCTGCACAATGTCGGTCGATTCTCCGACCCGTAAAAACACCGGGCTCTTTTCAAAAATCGGCGTCTCAATCGGGTCGTATCCAAAACGCCCGGCCCATTCGGCGGTCAAGCGCCGCATCGCCTCAAACTGCCATGACTCAGGCGCCAGCACATCACGCGTGCCGCGCGCCGTCTGAAACTGCTCGTTTGCCATCCGCCATCACCTCGTCCGTGTCAATGATAATGGTGACCGGGCCCGTATTGACCAGAGACACCTCCATATGTGCCCCAAACTCCCCGGTGGCCACCGTGAATCCCTGCTCCCGGCACCGCGCCACGAACGCCTCATAGAGCGTTCGTGCCGGCTGCCACGGCGCCGCGCGCTGAAAATCAGGCCGCAATCCCCGCCGGACCTCCCCATAAAGGGTAAACTGCGACACGACCAAGAGCGCTCCGCCAACCTCTCGGAGGGAGCGGCTCATTTTTCCCGATTGGTCCATGAACACGCGAAGACCCATGACCTTGTCCGAAAGCCATCGAAGCTCGCGTTCGGTATCGTCGGTGGATATTCCCAGCAGCACCATCAATCCGAGGCCAATTTGCCCGATGACTTCCCCATCCACCGCCACCTGCGCTTGGGAGACTCGTTGAATGACCGCCCTCACTAGGCGCGCTCCCGGCTCACTCGGTCGACTCGCTGCACGTAGGGCAGGCTCTCGAGCCGTCCAATCAAGTGCGTCAACTGAATCAAGTTGCGCACTTCCAAGTGCACCTCCACCACGGCGGTGCGATCCCGAAACCCGCGGGCCTTTGCGGAAATAATGTTGGAATCGGCGACGACGTTGGCAACATCGGCCAACAGCCCCGCACGGTCCCACGCATAGACCCGCAACTCCACCGGATGCGGCGACAGTTCGGCTTCCTCCACGTCCCAACTGACTTCAATCAGCCGTTCGGGATCCTTAGCCAATTCCTTCTCGTTCGGGCACCCCAGCCGATGCACCGACACCCCGCGACCGCGCGTCAGAAACCCGATGATGGGGTCTCCCGGGACCGGCTGGCAGCACCGCGCCAACCGGGTCAACATGCGGCCCTGCCCGCGCACCAGAATTTCCGACCCCTTGACAGGCGACGCCTTCTGACCGCGCGAGGCCGTGGGTACGACCGGTGCGGCTGTGCCGAGCTCCCGCTGCATCTCCTCCTTGAGTCGGCTCAGCAGCATGGGGGGCGTCGTATTGCCTTCGCTGAGCGCTACAGCGACATCGTCAAGCGAACCGTAGCCCAGCTTGCGAATAAGCTCGGCCAATCGTTCCGGCGTCAGAGTGAGCGACTGCCGACGCAGCTCCTTCTCCAGCATCTCCTGGCCACGAACCAGATGCTCATGGCGCCGTTCGCGCCGTAGCCACTGACGAATGCGCGTTTTCGCCTGTGAGGTATGCACAATTGACAGCCAATCGATACTGGGACCGGGCGATTTCCGATTGACCAGCACTTCCACAATATCGCCGCTCTCCAGCGTGGCCGCCAGCGGGACAATCCGTCCGTTCACCTTGGCGCCCACGCAATGGTTTCCGACATCAGTGTGAATGCGATAGGCAAAATCGATGGGGGTGGCCCCGGCCGGCAAATCAATCACGTCACCCTTAGGCGTGAAGACGAACACCTCGTCGCTGAACAAGTCCACCTTCAGCGTTTCCATGAACTCCGAGGCGTCGCGCATGTCGCGCTGCCACTCCAGCAACTGCCTGAGCCATGAGAGCTTCTGCTCGAATTCCCGGTCGCCGCGCCCGCCTTCCTTGTAGCGCCAATGCGCGGCGATCCCATACTCAGCCGTATGATGCATCTCGAAGGTCCGAATCTGAACCTCGAGCGGCTCCCCGTGGGGACCGATCACGGTAGTATGCAGGCTCTGGTACAAGTTCGACTTCGGCATGGCGATATAATCCTTGAATCGACCCGGCACCGGCTTCCACAGGGAGTGCACCATGCCCAAGACCGCATAGCAATCCTTGACCGATTCGACCAAGATGCGCACGGCCACCAAATCATAAATTTCGGCAAAATCCTTGCCTTGCTTATACATCTTTTGATAAATGCTGTAGAGATGCTTGGCGCGCCCGGATACCTCCGTGACCATGCCAACCGCCTCGAGGCGCTCCTTGAGCTCGGTAATCACCCCGTCCACGGCCGCTTCCCGTTCCTGCCGCTTTTTCGCCACCAACTCCTTCATTTCCTGAAAAGCAGCGGGTTGCAGGTGCTGAAAGGCCAAATCCTCCAGTTCCCACTTAATGCGGAAAATCCCCAGCCGGTGGGCCAAAGGCGCGTAAATCTCCATCGTCTCCTTGGCGATGCGCTGTACACGATCCGCGGTCAGGTGCTTCAATGTCCGCATGTTGTGGAGTCGATCCGCCAGTTTGATGAGAATCACCCGGATATCCTTGGCCATCGCCAAGAACATCTTGCGCAGATTCTCCGCCTGCTCCTCTTCCCGCGTGCGCTCTTCCAAACGGTCCAACTTGGTCACGCCATCGACTAATTGCGCGACTTCCGGACCAAACCGCTCCTCGATGTCCTCCAACGTGTATGGGGTATCTTCCACCACGTCGTGCAGCAAGGCCGCAACAATGGTTGGGGCATCCATTTTCAAGTCGGCCAGGATGGAGGCGACCGCCAACGGATGGGCCACGTAAGGGTCTCCCGACGCGCGGCTTTGGCCCCGATGCGCCTCTTCCGCAAACGTCATGGCGCGCATGATCTGCTCAGCTTCCGGGGAATGGGCCCGAAATCCGAACTGCTCGACCAGATCAAGACCCGTCATGCGGCTCCCTCCTATCTACAGTGTGACAAGTGTCAAAACCGGGGCGGGATGATCATCGAGGCGGTCTCGACCATGCAGCGCCGCCAATTCAATCAAGAATGCAAACCCCACGACTTCCGCCTCCAGGCGCTCCGCCAGGTTGGCGCAGGCCCGCACCGTGCCGCCGGTGGCCAACACGTCGTCGACAATCACCACCCGACGTCCTTTGAGACGATCCGTCACTTCCACTTCCAACTGATTTTCCCCATATTCTAACGTATACTTTTCCTTAAAAACAGGGTCCGGCAATTTTCCCGCCTTCCGCACCGGCACGACGCTCGCCCCGAGTCGGTCAGCCACCGGAGCCGCAAGCAAAAATCCGCGGGCCTCCGGTGCCATCACCGCGTCCACCCGAAGCGGTCGAATCAGGTGTTCGAGCGAATCCAAGAGGTCCTTCCACGCTGCCGGTTCAGCCAAAACTGGGAGCACATCCCGAAACAGCACACCTGGTTCGGGGAAGTCCGGAATCTCACGCAAGTAATCAATCCACGCCATGCATCTCTTCCTCTCCTGCAATGGGCGCCGTAAACGGGCACTCCACATCATTCATGCTCTCAATCACCGCACGCCGATAGAGATGGCTTTGCTCCAGCGGACGGCGTTCCCCCGCCCGCATGCGGCCGGGGTGCAAATCCAGTTCGTCGAAGACCGCGCGGCCCGGCAGCAAACCAACCCGTTGCTGCCGCTGCCACAACCGCCAATGGCGCCCCAGTCTCTCGCGCGTCAACCGCAGCCGCTCCGCCTTGACCTCGACGCGAGTATCATGAGACGACTTCAACCAGACCGTGCCACCTTCTCGAGCCAGCGCTGCCGATTCCTCCCACTTCACCTGATTTCGCGGCCGGCACAGCCAAATGACCGCGTCGCACCAGTCCCAAAGCCGTGGCCAGGGCCGCCACTGAGAGACCACCAATTGTTGGACCATCCCGCGCCGGGCTTGCTCTTCCAATCTCATTAATTCACCAATTGGCAGAGACGTCAAATACCCCGCGGCGCCTAACTTTTGACTCCATTCCTTGACGGCCCGATCCGCGTCCACCACCCACAGCACGCGCTCCGGCAGTGGATGTGGGAGACCCTCATGAACCGCCGCCTCGCGCCTCGGTGCCCCGCCATCCACGACGTCCATCCGCCATTGCGGGGAGGCCTCCCCCCGATACCAGTTGGTCTCCAACGTGGCCAGGAACCGCACCGGACTTCCTGGTGCTAGCCCCGGCTTGAGAGCCCCCAGATTGAACCCAACGGCCCGAATGGCGTGATCCTGCAGTTCGAGAGACAGATGGCTGTGCTCTGATCCCATGGTCCGCACCTGCCGGACTGTGCCCCGCACGAGGAAGCGCGGCGCTTGGAAGGCTTGTCCAAACGGCTCAAGACGCCGGAGCTCGTCCCAGAGGGTTGCCGGCACATCTCCCGCGTCCAACGCCATGTCGTACCCATATCCTTGATACTGTTGCGCAATTACCGCCGCAGGCAAATTTTCCGAAAGCCGCGCGCTTAAGCCCCCGGTATCCTGCCGCCTCAGGCTGAATCCGGCAGCCCCGGGATGCCCACCCAACTTGGCAAAAAGTTCGGACGATCCCCGCAGGTGCTGAATCAAGTTGAAGCCGGGGACACTACGCGCCGACCCTTTGCCTCGATCTTCCTCCCACGCGACGACCGCCACGGGCCGCCGCAGCCATTCTCGAAAGCGCGACGCCACGATGCCCACCACTCCTTCGTGCCAGCCGCTTCCTGCGATGACCGGAAACGGATAGACCATCCCCGCCGGGGTCCGGGGCAACCGCTCCCATGCCTCCTCCGTCATTTCGCGCTCTATCCGGCGGCGTTCCCGATTGAGCTGCGACAACATGTCGGCCAGTTCCGCGAGGACTGCGCCATCATCCTCCAACAAAAGCCGCACTGCCGCTTCCGCATCGCCCATGCGTCCCGCCGCATTCAAGCGAGGGCCCACTAGAAATCCCAAGTCTGAGGCGCTGGCGCGATCCACGGGACGCCCCTCGCGTTCAAACAACCTCGATACACCCGGTACGGCGCCGGACTGAATGGCCGAAAGTCCCCGCGCGACCAAGCGACGGTTGTTGTGGGTGATGGGCACCACATCAGCAACCGTGCCCACCGCCGCAATTCCATAAAGCATCTCGGGCGGCTCGTCCTCCATTAATGCCCGCACCAGTTGCAGCGCCACCCCGGCTCCCGACAAACGGTCGACCGGCTCTTGACGTTCCGGGTTGACCAGCGCTTCGGCGTCGGGGATCCGGCTCGGCAGGGCATGGTGGTCCGTGATGACCAACAACAGTCCCAACGACCGCGCCAAGTCCGCCGCCTCTGGCGAACTTGACCCACAGTCCACCGTCACCAACAGTTGCACCCCATCCTGATGGGCGCGCCAAACCGCCTCGGGATTGAGGCCATATCCCTCGTCAAAGCGATTGGGGATATACCAATCCACCTGTCGAGCGTGGCCCAGAAGGCCGAGTCCGCGGACCAGCACAGCGGTGGCTGTGACGCCATCGGCATCGTAATCTCCGTAGACCCGAACCCGTCCCCCTTGTTTCAAGACGTGCCGAATCACCCACACCGCCTTATCCATGTCCGGCAAGGAACTGGGGGCTGAAAGCGGGAGCCGCGGGTCAAGCGCGTCCCAGTCGTCCCGCGTCTCGAATCCACGCCGCAGCAAAAACTCGGCGCCGAATCGGGAGACCCCCCACGACTCCTGGACACGAGCGATTTCGTGAGGATCGACCCATGAGTGCCAAAACAGTTGATTCTTCAATCACATTCCGCCCTCTCGCGCCGGATTCACATGAACCGTCACCCCCCGCACCTGGGGAACCCCATGCAGGGTGTCCTCCACCTGATGGGCGATCTCGTGGGCCTTCAGCAGGCTCAGGTCCCGCGATACCTCGATTTCCAAATCCACAAAAATGCCGGCGCCATTCACCCGCGTGCGCAGGGAGGATAGCCCCAGCACCCCTTCCGTCGCCAACACCTGCTGACGAATCAACTCTTGACTCTGCGCATCCGCCGCTGGGTCCATCAAATCCAACGCCGCCGTACGAAACACGTCCACGCCAGCCCACATCACCAACGCAGCGACCACCAATGCGGCAATGCTGTCGCCGCTGACAAATCCCAGCCGAGACGCCAAAATTCCCAACGCCGCCACAAGTGAGGACAGAGCATCTGTTTGATTGTCCACGGCAGCGGCCAAAATTCCATGCGAACCCGTCCGCTTCGCGAGTCGTCTTTGTTGGACCGCCATCACCGCTTTGGGAGCCATGGCCCCGAGAGCCACACCAAACGCCAGCCAAGAGGGAGCGGGCGGCCGGGTACCCAACCCCGCAATGGCTGCGTTCGCAACCTCCAATCCGGCCAAAAGAAGCACCACCGCCACAACCTTCTGACTGATGGCCTCCGCTTTGGCATGCCCATAATGATGGCCGGAATCGGGTGGACGCCCTGAAATGGCAAGGCCGACCATCACCGCTAGGGATGACAGCACATCCGCGCCACTATGCAATCCGTCGGCGACCAGCGCATCTGAACGGCCTAGAATCCCGACGGCCAATTTGACCACCATTAAGAACAGATTGAACAGGAGGTTCTGACGCGCTGCTTGGCGATTTTGCCGTTCGCCCTCAATGGCTGTCACTGCGCCGAATACACCTCCCAAGTATTGTACCAAACCTACATCGAGACACCGGCATGATAGAGGACGATGAAGAGAATGCCGGCCGCGACCCGGCCACCCCTTAGGACCGCCCTCTTGCCGGCGGTCACCATTACTGTATGCATCCGGGATGCGGCATCAAACCCGAGACTTGCCTGCCACAGCATGAGACCGGGAAACGTGCCCCACAGCAGAACAAACCCGCCCAATGCCGCCCCCTCCAATGTGGCGCCCGTCGTCATCCTCTGCACGCGCCGCCGGGGCACTAGCGCAGCCAATGCGACTTCCACGGCAAATGCGAGCACCAGCTCCACCACCAGCGGCATGGGCGAGGCGGGCCAATGGCCCCAGCTGAGGAGCCAGGAGAGCCCCACCAAAGCCAATAGCCAGGGCCAGTCATTAAACAGGGCGAAGAGCAAGATGAAGAGGAGCCACTCCCACCTCATGAAGGCAGCTTGCCCTTGAGCCCCTGCCGAGCCATGCGCAGATGGACGAGCCCCTCTTCGAGCTCGAGATCCGGCCATTCCGACCGGCTGACAGGATGCGGCAATGGAATCCGCGCCGAGAACTCGTGTGGGGGATGACTCGCAATGCGAAGCTCTGTATCCTCCGCTTGCGCTTGGTACTGAACCCCGGGAGACATGGGAACCTCGATCTCAACCATCAAATCATCATTTTCCAGGAAGAAACGAGCGCTAATCCCGCGCCCGTTCTCCCACACCGTATTCATCGCCCACGGACTGTTCCAAAATTTTACCGCCTGCTTTTGAATCTCCCGCTCCATGTCGTGTTCGCCTCCTGGGTCTAGTGTCACCGATGTCCCAAGAGTTTACTCGATTAGGCAGGTTTGGGAGAAGTCTTGCGCCGCGCGTCATCCCTCTTTCTCCATAGCAGCCAGACTGGGCTTGCGATGAAGAGCGAGGTAAATGTGCCCAAAAACACTCCGATCAACATGGTTAGTGAAAAGTCACGGATGGTGGACCCGCCGAAAATGAGCAGGGCCGCCAACGCCATCATCACCGTCGTCGACGTATTGATGGACCGCATCAGCACTTGATTGAGGCTCTTGTTGACCACATCCTCGATGGGCTCATTCTTTTTCTGCTTATGAAGATTTTCTCGAATCCGGTCAAAGACAATGATCCGGTCATTCATCGAATAACCGAAAATGGTCAGCACCGCCATGATGAAGTACTTGGTGAGCACCACATGGATCAGAGCCACCAGCCCCACCGTCATAATCACGTCCAGCAAGAGCGCGATGATCCCGGCCAGCGCAAACCGAAACTCAAAGCGAATCGTGATATAAATAATGATCGCCACTGTGGCGATGATGACCGCCAACAACGCCGTACGCTCGGTCTGTTGCCCAATCGTGGACGATACCCGGCTGGTCGAGATTTCCTGATACGGGGCCACCGACTTCATCTTGGACAGCAGAACACCGCGTTCATGCTCGCTGATGGTCGGCGTGGTGATTTGGACCTGGCGATGATTGGCGCCGATGAAAACCACCGTGCTTTGGTTCAAATGTTGACTGTCCAAAACGCGATGAACCGCCGTCGTGCTGATCGCATGCGAGAACTTAAGATTCATCTGCGTTCCACCGGTAAAGTCGATGCCGTAGTTCAGACCCCGCACGAAAATGCCTAAAAGCGCGATGACAGTCAACACGCCGGTGAGGACGAACCAGAGCTTCCAATGCTTGATGTAATCGAACTGAAACCTCATCGTTCCTCCCCCTATCCCACAAACACCGCGCGCACCCGGGCCCACCCGGCATCCGCCGCCAAGCGGATAAACTGCCGAGTCAAGACGACCGCGGTGAACAGTGAGATGACAATTCCGATCATGAGCGTCAAGGCAAAGCCCTTCACGCTTCCACTCCCTAAGAAGAAGAGAATGATGGCCGAAATGAACGTGGTGGCGTTGGAGTCCATGATAGCCCGAATGGCATTGCGAAATCCCGACTCAATGGCGGCCCGCGGCGTCTTGCCCGCAACCATCTCTTCACGAACACGCGAGAAGATGATGACGTTGGCATCCACGGCCATGCCCATGGAGAGAATGATGCCGGCAATTCCAGGTATGGTGATGGTCGCGTGAATGGCCCACAGAGCACCGATCAGGAGAAACGCATACACCCCGAGCGCAATGTCGGCAAGCAGTCCAGCGAGACGGTACCAAAAAATCATGGCCAGCGCGATTAGGGCAATGGCAATGGCCGCTGCCGCCTTCGACGCCACCACGGACTGGTGACCAAGCGTGGCGCTGATGGTCTCCACGCTCAAGACCTTCAACTTGACCGGCAACGCCCCGGATTGGAGCAGCAAGGCTACCTTCTGGGCTTGCTTCAAGCTGGTGAACCCACCCGACATAAAGGCCTGTCCGTCGGGTATGACGCTGTTTACCTTGGGAGCCTCGACCAGTTTGCCATTGAGGTAGATTGGCAGGGTCTGATTGAGGTATTTGGTGGTGGCTTCGCGGAATATCGTGGCCCCCTTGCTGTCAAAGTTGAGGCTCACACCATATTGCCCTTGTTGAATAGTACCAACCGCACTGGACAAGTCGGCCCCCGTTAGGAGCACTTTCCCGGATGGGCTTTTGATTTGGAGGATCGCCGTTTCACCCAAATAATTCAGTGCCTGCTCGGGGTTTTTCACTCCCGCCAAGTCCACCGTGATGCGTTTGGGACCCACTTGCTGAATCACGGGTTCACTGACGCCAAGTTTATTGACCCGATACGACAAAATCTCCATGGCCTTGGCCATGGTGTTTTTATTAACCGGAGCTCCCGGGGACGGTTCCGCTTCGTATGTTGCGGTGACCCCGCCCTTCAAGTCCAGTCCATATTTCAAATGATTGGTAATCGGATTGAATATCGAAAAATAGCTGCCGGCTACGATAATGACCGCCACCAGCGCGACCAACGTGAGTATACTGCGTTGGCGCATCGGTTCGCCTCCTGTCCAAAAATCGACTCATTATAAACCTCGTCGAAAAACACTGTCAAACGCCCCACCTACTCGACGGCCGATTGCAGCGCCGCACGGAGCAGGGCTCGGTCGGCCTCGCCATACTCTGGATGACGCCTCCACAGCGCATCCAGTCCGACTTTTCCGTCAAACCAACGCGCCACCCGCTGAGCGACCTGCTCTGCCGTCAGCCAATCCGTATGAACAATCAGGCACGCTTCCTGGCGAGCGGTGCCTAAACGATCCCACTCCGTGCGATAGAAGGACGTATCCCATGACAAGCGCCGCCGGCGATGGACCGTCTCCCATGTGGCCGCCAGCAGGACCACCCAGTCCCCGGTGCGCTTGTACAAGTCCGGCACGCGGGAATGTTCCTGCGCTACCGGTTTGGCGATGATCCCCCGATTCCGCAACAAGCCGCTCACCGTGGTTTTGCCGGCAGCACACACGCCCACCAAGACCAAGGGTTTAATAGGGAATACTGGCATGAAGCCGTCTGAGTGCAGATTCATCCTCTCCTCTCACCCCGAGAGCCATGATGCTGATGTCGTCATTGGGCCGGCCGCGTTCCAATTCCAATGCGTAATCCATCAAGTCATCGACAAAGCTTTGCAGGTCCTCGACCGGCAGTTCCGCCAGTCTGGATTCCCAACGGTCCCATGCCATCGTCGTGCCATAGCGGCGCCCGGCCTGCATCAACCCGTCAGAATACGTCAACAGAATGCTGCCCGCCAAAACTGGGAGCTCGGTCATTGCTGGCCGTGTGCGCCGATAGGTGCCAATCACCTCGGCTCCGCCCTCCAGCCGAAACACCCGATCCTCCTGGCGGACAACCACCGGGCACGGCGCATTTCGGGCCACCACCAGCGTGCGGGTGTGCATGTCGATGGATAAAAGCGCCAGGGTGGCGGTCACCCGCCCCTCGCGAGCCGTATACAACATGTCTTGGACCGCGCGGGCGACCGCGCCGTCGCGTGACCCATCGGCAACGAGCTGGACCGCTTTCATCGCCACCATCCGGCTAATGCGTCGCGCCGCCGGACCGGATCCCTGACCGTCCGCCAGAATTAAACTGAGACCCCCGAGCGGGCGCTCCACCAATTCGATGCTGTCCCCGCTTTGTCCCAATGCCCCTTTGGGCATCTTGCTCCACGCCACTTCAATCCGCTGCATCTACGACACCAACTCCCGGCTGTCTCCCACCCGACGCGTCACGCGTTCCCGATCCAACAGTTCCAGGAACAACACCGCATGTCGCCGGCTTATCCCGAGAACCTCCTTCAAATCGGCCGTACTTAACGGCCCTCTGTCTCTGATGGCCTCGGCGACCAGGCGACGCCCCTCCTGGTAGGCTCCAAGCGCCACCGCCAGTCCGTCCTCCAGACGCAAGAGACGGCCCTCAAGGAATAGACGTTCGAGAATATCATCGAAGAGCGGCGAACCGATCCCAACCGTCGCCTGAACTTCCTCAAATCCGACCGGTCGCAGCCCCCCGTCCAGGATGGCGGCATAGACCTTCTCCAGCGCTTCCGCGTGCGCCGCCGACAACGCGGGCTCCTGCGGCGCGAAGCGGATCCATTCGCGATCCACCACCCAGGGCGTTTGCGCCAACACCGCCTGAAACATGCGCAGCGCCCACTTGGGCGCCAGCCGAGCCTTGAGTTCATCCCGCGGCATGCCCGGCTTCACCGGATGTTGCAGAAGGTAGGCCCTCACCACCTGTTCCGCCTTCGCCATCCAGCTCTCGACCGCGGCCGCATGCCAGAGATAGCGGTCGTCCAGTCGAACAATCGCCGGATCCGCTTGCATGCCCTCCGCCAGTTCGTCCCGGGTTAAGCCGCTCTGGCGCTCAACCTCCGCAATTTCCACCGGCATCATAGAGGATTGAAGCGACTCCGACACCACGCTCATGTCGTCACTGTGGCTCAACCGCTCGAGGCGGGACAAAAGACCGGGTTCCTTCTTGCGATGATGCACCCCCGCCTCCAACACCGGTCCTCCGCCGATCGTCACCACGGGGCTGTACGACCGAATAAGCAGGCGATCGTGCCGGGCCAGCGGCATGGTGGATTCCAGTCGAATCTCGGCATAGGCCGTTTCTCCGGGGCCAAGCTCGTCACGATCAAAAAAGTACAGTCGCGCCAACGCCTCAGCGGTCCCAGCGTGCACATGCACCCGCGTTTTGTCCGCCACGCCAGGGCTGTCAGGCAAAAGTTCCAGCTCCGCCACCACGACATCGACACCGCGCAATGTCCCCGGTGTCGCGAGAACCTGGCCGCGAGCCACTTCCACGCGCTCAACGCCGGCTAGGTTCACCGCCACGCGTTGCCCCGACAGCGCATCCCCCACGGACTGATTGTGCACCTGCACGCCGCGCACCCGCACCGTCTGTCCGGTAGGCACCAACTCCAAGAGCGCCTCAGCCCGGATGGTTCCGGACACCAGGGTTCCCGTCACCACCGTACCAAAACCTTTCACGCTGAAAACGCGGTCAATGGGGAGGCGCACGACACCCCGGTGCGTCGGCCGCTCAATCCCGGCACTGAGACGGTCCAACTCCGCGATCAAGGTGTCCATTCCCAGACCCGTCAAGGCATCCACTGCGACCACCGGCGCGTGCTCCAAAAAGGTTCCAGACACGGCCTCCGCCACCAGCGCGCGCACCAGTTCCAACATCTCCTCGTCCACCAAGCCCGCCTTGGTGATGACGGTGAGGCCGCGCGTCACGCCCAACAAACGCAAAATGGCCAGATGCTCCTCGGTCTGAGGCATGATTCCCTCGTCCGCCGCCACCACCAGAACCACGGCATCCATGCCATGAACCCCCGCCACCATGTTCCGCACAAAGCGTTCATGCCCTGGCACGTCGATGAAGGCCACACGCTGGCCGGAGGGCAGGGCCATGTGCGCGAACCCCAAGTCGATGGTAATCCCGCGCGCCTTTTCTTCCGGCAACCGGTCAGCGTCCTGTCCGGTCAAAGCCTTGACCAACGTGGTCTTGCCATGGTCAATATGACCGGCGGTCCCAATAATGACAGGATACAAACTCTGTTTCGCCATCGCGCCTACCCTTCTCGAAAATGTTTGACGAGCCCCATTTGCGTCAGGTGTTGACGCACCTCCAGCATGGCCGTGTAGGTTGGCAGCACAAACAGCGTCCCCTCACCGACCTCCCGGGTTGCTCGTGTCAAAAGCGACACAACCGCTTCATCCGCCACCACTAAATCCTTCGGCACACCCGCATATTTCAAGCGCACGGCCATGTCGCGCGCCCGAATCCCGCTCACATACCAGCGGTCAACCTTGAGACGGCCCACCCAATATTCGAAGTCCACATCCCACAGCCATGAGACATCCCGACCATCCGCATACCGGTCATTAATCACAATCATGACCGCTTGCCGGCCTTCAGCCTCATCCGCCACGGCTCCCAACACTTGGTTGAAGCCCACGGGATTCTTCACCAACGCCAGCCAAAGCCGCGTGGGTCCGGCCATCACCGTTTCCATGCGCCCAAAGGCTGGGCGAAAGCTCGCCAAGCGCTCCTCGATTGTGGCCGTCGGCACATCCAAAGCCACCGCAGACGCAATCGCAGCGGCTTGATTATAGAGATTGTAAATCCCTGGCATGCGCCATGAAAAGACATATTGCTCACCGCGGATCCGCACCCACACCTTCTCCTCGGATCGGCTCCAGCGCTCCACTGCCACCGACGGTTGCGGCCGCTGCCATCCGCAATGAAGACAGCGGTAGTGGCCGAGGTGGGCATAATAGCGTCGGTCATAGGTCAGAGCGGACCCGCAGTGGGGGCAAAAGCGCGCGTCCAAGGCGTCGTAGCCGGCCGCTTCGACATGCGCGCCCGCATCCAGGCCGTAATAAATCACCTCATGAGATCCAGAAGCCAGCCGAGCGACCTGAGGGTCATCGGCGTTGAGCACCAAGACCCCATCCGGCTGAACGAAGGAAATGCCCCGCGCCACATACTGGACCGTGGTGCTCAGTTCGCCATAGCGATCCAACTGGTCGCGAAAGAAATTCGTCACTGTCACCACCCGTGGACGAATTTCCTGGCCAGCCCGCGGCATGGTGGCCTCATCGGTTTCCAAAACAGCCAAATCGGCGCGGGGGAATATCCGCCACCGTTCCGCCTGCGCCAGGGTAGCCGTCAATCCCAGAATCAAATTGGCGCCAGCCCGGTTGCTAATCAGGCGCCGGCCGCTGCCTTCCACCACATGCCGCAACATCGCGGCCGTGGTTGTCTTGCCGTTTGTTCCAGTTAACAGCAAGGTCCCCCAACCGAGCGATTGAGACAACCGTGTCAACACTTGGGGCGCAATGCGCCGCGCCACGAGTCCCGGCAGCGAGCTTCCGCCGCGCCCGGTCAGACGGCTGATCCATCCCGCCAGACGCGCCGCCAACACTGCCAGCAGCACTCTAAAGCTCATTTTCGATGTGCCTCCAAATGTTGGTACTGGCGACGGTAATAGTCCAAATAAGCGCCCGATTTGACAGCCTCCCACCAGTCACGATGTTCCTGATACCAATTCACCGTGCGCTCAAGCCCCTCGTCCCATCCAACCTGGGCTTGAAATCCAAGCTCCTGTTCAGCCTTGGAGGGATCGATGGCATACCGGCGATCATGGCCCAGCCGATCGGGCACCTGAACAACTGTCTCAGGCGGAAGCTGAAGAATCTTCAGCAGATCCTCGGCGACTTGGCGGTTGGTTCGCTCATTGCGGCTGCCAAAGTTGTATACGTGGCCGGCCCGTCCCCGATTCAGAGCCAGCCAAAGCCCCTCGACATGATCTTCCACGTAAATCCAATCCCGCACATTGAGCCCATCACCGTAAATCGGCCAGGGCTTTTGCTCGAGACCGTTGGTGATCCAGAGGGGGATTAGCTTTTCTGGAAACTGATACGGCCCGTAGTTGTTCGAGCACCGCGTGACCACCACATCCTGGCCATAGGTTTGATACGCGGCCAGGGCCAGCAAATCAGATCCCGCCTTGCTGGCGGAATAGGGGCTGTTCGGCTGAATCGGCGAGTCCTCGACAAACAGTCCCTCGGCCCCGAGCGTGCCGTACACCTCGTCCGTCGAGACATGCACAACCCGGCGCACACCGTGTCGGCGCGATACCTCCAGCAGAGTTTGAGTGCCCAACACATTCGTCTCTACAAAGGGCAATCCGCTCGCGATGCTGCGGTCAACGTGAGACTCGGCCGCCAAATGCATGACCGCATCAAATGCGTGAGCAGACAAAATTTTGTCCAGCGCCTCGGCATCGGTAACGGAGACCCGGTGCCAGGTATATCGGGGGTCGGACTCCAAGTCTTGGACATTCGCCAGATTGCCGGCATACGTCAATACGTCGACGTTCTCGACCGCCACTTGAGGTTCCCGCAACAGGCGTCTAATAAGATGCGAACCAATGAAACCCAATCCGCCGGTAACCAATATGCGCACGCCGCATCCCTCCTCCCCGGCACTTACCGGAACTTTGTGGTCCAGTCAAATCCAATGGTGGGATCATTCCAGTCGATGCGTTTTTCGTCCGGGTTGCCAGCCACGTAGGATTCGGTGGTGAAATAAACAATCATCAAGGGCTTTGTCCCCAACACCCGGTACCCGTGCGCCACGCCGACGGGAATCACAATCAGCACCGGAATGTCTTCGCCCGCATACAGCACCTGCGTGACACCATGGGTCGGCGAGTCCTCCCTTAAGTCGTAGAGCACCACCTGGGCCGACCCCACAGGGAAGAACCATAAGTCGTCCTGCCGCTCATGATAATGAAAGGCCTTAATCACTCCTGGATAGCTCATTGACAGAGACGCTTGTCCAAATCGACGCAAGAGTTTGTCATCATCCCGCAAAATTTCCTGAAAGAAGCCTCGGTCATCCGGATGACGGACCAATGGCTTAACAGTCACGCCTTCAATGGTTCCAAATCGACTCATTCTCATTCCCCTTTGGCCTTGAATTAGACCTCAATGCGGCTTTGGTCGCCAAGCACCAGCCTGAGCCCGCGTGGCCGGCGAGACCCGCCATGGACGGTCACGCCGCGTCCGATCAAGCTTTGGTCTATGCGCT
>JAKADO010000030.1 GCA_021820485.1 Bacillota bacterium | reverse complement strand
TTCCTACCGCTGTTTGGGTCACAACCCACCAGGAGGGAGAGCCATTCCTGTGCCAGCAATTGCAGTCCCTCCGGAGCCCGCCATCTGTAATCTTGTGCCTCAGTGACTTTTTCTGCCGTCACCGGCAGCTCGTTCCCCCCAGTCATGCGATGTACGTAACCGGCGCTCCGCTCCCCCAATCCCCGCTTTGATGAGCGCTTAATGAAGCATGGTCTTACATGCATGGAAGCCAGGGGAGGGCGCTTTGTCCTCCCTTCACGGTGAAAATCTCCGCTGGGACGTACACACCGTCGGGGGTTTTTCGCCACGAACCGAAGACGCTGGCTCGTCCGTAAGGATGTCCAAGGCTTGTTCCACGCCCCATGCGGACTCCCAACCGCTGCGTCTTCACCCCGGGGGATCTCTCGGTGAAGCGGCCATTTGATATAATTGTGGAAATCATTGGGTCCAAAATGGAGGTCAACCATGAAGGCAGTCGTGTTTGAGGAATTCGGCGACGTCTCGGTTTTGACATATCGTGAGGCGGAGACGCCCAGTCCGGGCGCGGGGGAAGTGTTGGTCAAGGTGTCTCGGGTGGGGGTGAATCGTCTCGATCTGATGGCCCGCGGGGGACAGGTGGGAAAGATTCCTTTGCCCCACATTTCGGGTTCTGAAGTGGCGGGTGTCGTTGCGGCGGTGGGACCTGGCGTGTCACGCACCGTGGGCGAACGGGTGGCGGTGGCGCCGTATCTCTTCTGCGGGCAGTGCGAATATTGCGTGCGGGGCGATGAAACCACCTGCATGCACAGTGACATTCTGGGCTTGCGCTCCATGGGCGGTTATGCCGAATACGTTGTGGTTCCCGAAAGGAATCTGGTGCCGATTCCCGAGGGAGTAAGCGATAGTGCCGCGGCGGCGGTGACGCTCTCCACCATTACCGCCTGGCACATGCTGGTGGATCGCGCGCCGGTCAAGCCCGGCGACGTCGTGCTGGTGTGGGCTGCCGGATCGGGCGTGGGCAGCGCCGCGGTGCAGATCGCCCAGATCCATGGCGCCGAAGTCATTGCGACCGCTGGGAGCGATGAGAAGGTGAACCGGGCGATGGCGGAATACGGGGCCAAATGGGGCATCAATTATCAAACGGAGGATGTGGTGGAGCGCGTGCGCGCCATCACCGGAAAACGTGGGGTGGATGTGGTGTTCGAGCATCTGGGGCAAGACACCATGGCGGTGAGTCTCAAGGTGTTGGCCCGCGGGGGACGGGTGGTCACTTGCGGAACCTTGACCGGGCCGCGCGCCGATGTGGATCTGTGGTCCTTGTTTGCCAAGGAGCTTGCGCTGGTCGGGGCATATGGCGGCACCCGCCAGAATCTCGAGAGTGTCTTGAAGATGGTGGCGGAAGGACGGCTGAAGCCAGTCATTGACCGGGAGTATGATTTGCGGGACGCCGGTGCGGCGCAGGAGCGCATGGCGGACCGGGCTCAGTTCGGCAAAATCCTGTTGGTGCCTTAGTCGTGAGAAGACTAAAAAATTGTTCGCTACTTGTAGGATATCCGTGGTGATTTGTCGAAAGAGATAGCGTCAATAAATCGTGTGAACGATGAAATCCAGTTGGGGAGTCCAGAGGCAATCTCTGGACTCTTATTTTTTGCGCAAAGCGGCAACACTGAGGACGGAGCTCGCATTGAGCCACGAGGGAGGGGTCCTTGCGAAGTCGCGGGAGTTCTGGAAGGACAATGTGATATTCGGGGCCGCTTCATTGATTGCCGGAGTGTTCAACTATTTGTACCACGTCGTGCTGGCCCACGTGCTGGGGCCCGGCCAATACGGGGACTTGACCACCTTCTTGAACGTGACGTCCTTTCTGGTGTTGCCTGGACCGGTGATTACGCTGCTCTACACCCGCCTGGGCCGACGCACGGGTGGCGCGGGGAGACGGGAGTCCTTATGGCTTTGGGGCGGGGGAGTGGGCATTTGGCTGGCGCTAATGCTGTTTTCACGACCGCTGGGGCGGGCCCTGCACGTGAGCCCCATTCTCATGGTGGTGTTTACGCTGGAGGTTGTGCCGTCGTTGGCGCTGGCAGCCAACTTCGGGATCCTGCAGCGCGTGCGTTGGTACCTCTGGGTCGGACTTCTCACGGTCTTGATTACGGGTTTCCGAGTGATTGCCGCGGCCATTGCCGCGTTTCTCCATTTCTTTCCCTTGTTTTCGGTGGGCCTTTTGGAGAGCGTCGCCGCGTTTGTGGCCTTTATGGCCAGCCGCGGATTGGCCGCGCGGGCGCCTTTGGTAGGCGAGCCTTCCAAGGCTGATGTCATTTCGGGTACCGCCGTGGTCGGCGTCATCAACGTCTTCTTAGCCATCTCCGACGGGCTCATGGCCAAGCATTCGTTGGGGCCGATCGCCGCTGGCCGGTTCAACGGCCTAGCCACCATCGGCCATACCGTGCAGTTCATTTCGGGCAGTTTCGGCACCGTCATGCTGACGTCCGCGATTGCGGACCCGGAAAAGCGGCTGCGATTTTTGGGGACCACCACCGCCGTCTATGGCGGCATTGCCCTGGCCGCTCAAGCGGTCTTCATCACCCGCGGCCGCTGGGTGGTGCTGACTGTTTTGGGACTCCACTTTATCCCAGTGGTCGCATGGCTCCCCTATTATGGATGGGGTATGATAGCGTTGGGACTCATCAATATTGCCATGTTGTATTCGGTGGCACTGAAGCGGTGGGAAGCGATTGTCACCACCGGGATCGGACTGGTGTATTGGATTTGGCGTTTGGCCCGATCGCACAGCGTGGGCGGATTTGTCCGCGCTACCACGAACACCATGATGGCGGTGCTCTTGGCCACGGTGGTCATGATGGTGGCGCTGGAAGTTTGGTCTCGCCGTCGCGGGGGCGTCAGGCGCCGGGTCGAACCCTAATCGGCGTGTCAGGAGCCCCGGATGATCTGAAAATCTCTTTTGGGGAGCGGGAATCATGCTAACTGTTGGACAAGCGTTGGAGGGGTCGGCGCGGCGCCATAAGGATAAGCCGGCGCTCATCTTCGGGGAGCGGCAGTTGACCTACCGCCAGTTGAACGAACGGGCCAACCGCATGGCGCATGCGTTTTTGGCCCAAGGGCTGAAACCGGGGGATCGGGTGGCTATGCTCTTGCCGAACGGCCTGGCCATGGCGGAAGCCTATTTTGGCCTGGCCAAGGCCGGATTGGCGGGGGTGCCGATTAACCTGCGCTGGCAGCCCGGTGAAATTCTTTATGCCATTCAAGATGCGAAAGTCTCCATGATGCTGGCGGATCGGGAACTGGCGCCGATGCTCAATCAGGCGGCGGGCGCCATGCCGGTATTCTATACGGGCGGATATGAGGATGGCGCGCGGGATTGGGATGCCATTTGCGACGCGCAGTCGAGCGAGTCTCCGGCGATTCCCGTGCGAGAGACAGATCCCTGGGTGATTGTCTACACCTCCGGGACGACCGGAAAGCCCAAAGGCGCAGTCCGGTCGCACTTCAGCAATATCATCATTGCTCTTTCGCTGGTGTCTGAACTGGGCATTACGCCCCACGACGTGGGATTTGCCATTCTTCCCATGTTTCATGTCAACTCGATGTGGTTTGTCACCCTCTCCATGGCCGTCGGCGCGACCTGCGTCATCTACCCGCACCGCGCCTTTCATCCCGGTCATGTGATTCAGGAGATGAACGACCATAAGGTGACCTACAGCATGTTTGTGCCCAGTCTGCTCACCTTTTTGGCGGACGCGGTGGAACAGGGGAAAATCGATCCGGAATCGCTCCGCGTGATGATGACCTCTTCGGCTCCCCTGGACTCCACCTTGCGGGATCGGTTGATTCGCGGATTTCCCAATGTGGAGCTCTATGACGTGTACGGATCAACCGAGTATGGCGCCGCCACCACCATTCGGCATGAATTGGGCGGCATTCTCGGGTCGGTGGGGTATCCGGCCATTGGCCAGGAAATCCGCATTGTGGGCGAGAATGGCGAGTCGGTGCCGCCCGGAACCGTGGGCGAAGTATACATCCGCGGCCCGTCCCTGATGACGGAATACTGGCAAAATCCTCAGGCCACCCACGAGGCGTTTACGCCGGATGGATTCCTGACGGTCGGCGACATGGGCTATTTGACCTCGGACGGTGTCTTGTACCTGGTGGATCGCAAGAAGGACATGATTATTGTGGCGGGGGAAAATGTCTATCCCACCGAGGTGGAGAATGTGCTCCTAAGCCACCCGTCGGTGGCGCTGGCGGCGGTGGTGGGCATTCCCGACCCGCGCCGCGGGGAGCGTGTGGTCGCCATGGTGGTGCCGCGCGAGGGGAAGACGGTCGATGTGCCGGCGTTGGAGGAGCTTTGCCGCAATGAGCTCGCCGACTACAAGCGTCCCTTTGTCATTGACGTGGTGGAGGAACTTCCCATGGGACCTGCGGCCAAGGTGGTGCGTCGTCTGGCGCGGGACGCCTGGTTGAAGGCCCACCCGAACGGCTAGCCTTCCTGACTAGCCGCGCGAATGGCGTGCTGAAACTCGTGAATGATGTCCTGAGCATTTTCCAGACCGACCGAGACGCGCACCACATCTGGTGTGATGGATCGGTCGGTGCGTTCATTCGGGGTGAGCGCCGCATGGCAGTGCAGTTCCGGCAGGGAGACAATGGTCTCTGTGCCTCCGAAGCCCGCTCCGACCATGGCGAATTGAAAGTGCTTGACCATGTTGGGGACCCAGAAGGGTTGGGCCAGCCGGAAGGTGAGCATCTGCCCGAATCCCGCCACTGTGCGCTGGGCGGTGTCATGACCGGGGTGCTGGGGAAGCCCGGGATAATAGACGGCGGTGACTTCCGGCATGGTTGTCAGAGCCTCGGCCAGCTTCATGGCGCTGGCTTGGGCTTGCTCCATGCGGACCGGCAAGGTTTTCAATCCCCGAAACGCCCAGTATGAGTCGTCCGGCGGCAAAGCCAGGCCACACGAGTTCTGGACGAAATAGAGGCGATCGGCCAATTCCCGGGTTCGGGCCACCGAGACCCCGGCAGTGACGTCCGAATGGCCGGAAATCATTTTGGTGGCGGAGTGAATCACCAAGTCCACCCCCAACTTGAGCGGCTGCTGGAGATATGGGGTGATGAAGGTGTTGTCCACCAGCACCAAGAGGTCGTGCGCGTGCGCCCACTCCGCGACGAGCCCGATGTCGGTCACGCGCAGGAAGGGATTGGAGAAATTCTCCACCAGTACGGCCTTGGTATTGGGCTTCAGGCTCTGCTCCACCTCATCCAAGTCGTCGGTGTCCACGTAGCTGACCTCAATGCCGAAACGGCTGAAGACGCCCCGCAGCACCCGCTGCGTGCCGCCTTGGCAATCCCGGGTAATGATGAGGTGGTCGCCTGCGGAAAATAGGAGGAAGGCTGCCGTCAACGCCGACATGCCGGATCCGAAGGCGAATCCGCGAACTCCGCCCTCGAGCTCTGCCAGGGCATCCTCCAGCGCTTGCCGGGTGGGGTTGCCGGACCGCGCGTAATCAAAGCGGGGCGGATTCCACGGGTCGGCTTGGTGATAGGTGGTGGCCCGGTAGACGGGCGGCACCACGGCTTGGGTGGCGCGGTCGATCTCCTGCCCGGTATGTACGAACCGTGTCTTCTGGTCTTTATCGTCCATGGTCTTCTATCCTTTCAAGGAGTCCAACGCTTGTCCCAGATCGTCAATGAGGTCATCCACGTTCTCAAGGCCAACCGACAGGCGCATCAGACCCGGGTGAATGCCGAGTGTCAGGCGAATCTCTTCGGGAAATTCGCGATGGGTTTCCGTAAAGGGATGGGTAATCAGCGATTCCGTGCCACCCAAGGACACCGCGGGCAGCACCAAATGCAAGGCATTCATCATATCCGCGTGGCGGTCCCGGTCCTTCAACTGAAACGACACCATGGCGCCCGGACCCGTGGTTTGGTCGCGATGGAGCGCATGGCCCGCGTGCCCGGCCAGTCCGGGATAGAAGACCCGTTCGACGGCCGGATGCTCCGCCAGAAAAGCGGCGATGGCCTGGGCGTTGGCCTCCTGGCGATCGAGGCGAACGGCCAGTGTTTTGATGCCGCGCATCACCAGCCAGGCATCAAATGGCGCCAGCACGCCCCCGGTTGTGTTGGCGAGCGCGGCGACCCGCACTGCCAAATCCGGGTCTTGGCTCACCAAGGCGCCGGCTAGGACATCATTGTGGCCGGCCAAATACTTGGTCGCGCTGTAGACGACGAAGTCCGCCCCGAGGTCGATCGGCCGTTGCCGGAGCGCTGTCATAAAGGTGTTGTCCACGGCCAGCCAAATGTTGTGCTGGCGGGCCAGCCGGCTCACGGCGCGGATGTCGGTCACCATGAGCAGCGGATTGGAGGGCGATTCCAGAAAGATGAGCCGCGTCTGCGGCCGAATGGCCGCCTCAAGGACGGTGAGGTCACGGGTGTCCACAAAGGTGTATTCGAGGCCGAAGTGGTCAAACACGTCCACCAAGACTCGATAAGTGCCGCCATACAAGTCTTCGGTCAGCACCACGTGGTCGCCTTGCTTCAGCAAGTGGAATAGGGCCACAATGGCGGCCATGCCGGAGGAAAACAAGGAGGCGCCGGCTCCGCCTTCCAGAGCCGCCAAGCCTTCGGCCAGCGGGGTCCGGGTGGGATTTTCGGTGCGTGAATAGTCGTAGCGGCCCAATTCCTGCCCGGGATGCTGATAGGTCACGGTTTGGTAGATGGGGGTGCTCACAGCGCCGTACAGGGGGTCTTGTCCCACGCCGATATGCACCGCGATGCTCTCCGGATGGAGGCGGTTGCGTTTCACGCGGATCCCTCTTTCCATCGTATTTACGAATCGAGTAAGAAGCGTTCTAAGGATTCCCGGGCCGCCGATTCCTGACTCGCAATGCGCATCAGTTCTTCGGACACCGCGTTAATCCAGGGATGCAAATCCATGGGTTCGGTCTTAATGGCCACGCCGCGCACCATTTTCACGCGCGTGACGTTGACCCGGCCACGCTGACTTTCCAGCACGTATTGCCATGGTTCAAACGTGATTACGACGCGGCGCACCACCGGATTCTTTTGGAAGAGGCCGCCTTGCCGCTCGACCCGCACCCAGTTGGGCACTGCCTGCTCCAATTTCTTGGCCAAGACTTCGCTGAACACGGCCAAATCGCGCGTGTCCTGGCGCAGGCTGGCGGCTAGCACGTCAAACGAGAGCGCGTCTCCCACCGTCCCGTCCTCCTTTGCTCGGATAGGTTTATTGTCCGTTAAAACGGGTTGGTCCCGCAACCCTTTCTCCACATTGAGCCGCTTTGACTTTTTCTGACTTTTATGCTATACCGAGGACGAATAGAGATGTTGGCGGAGGTGTGAGTATGTCCAATCGTTCGCCGTCAGTGGCATATCGGGTATCGGATGGGGTGCGCGGCTCCCTAATGGGCCGTACGCTGGGATTCTTGGCGCTGTTGCTGCTGATTTTGGCGGCAGCTGGCTTTGTCTCGCCGCTGGCCGGGAAAGCGGGCATGTGGGTTGGGATTGCCGCCGCGCTCGTCGGCACCATCTTGGTGGGGCGCAACATGGCTTCGGCCAGGCGGGCGTTCTTTTGGGGCGCCGTGGTCGCCATCGGCATGGGCCTTCTGGTGGGGCCGGTGGTTTGGAGCGTGGCGCTCACTCAAGGACCGCTGTTGTGGTCCACCTTGGGCATTCTGTTGGTGGCGGTGTTGTTTGCGGCAAGCCTGGTGTCCTGGATTCCTTGGGACTTCTCGCGGTTGGCTCCCTTGCTCTTCGTGGGACTGCTCATGCTGATGGCAACGGCGCTCCTCTCCTGGATTGTGCCGGGATTGACCGGAATCGCCATGTCCCGCGCCTACAATCTGATTGGCACGCTAATCTTCATTGGCTACCTCATCGTCGACTTCTCGCTGATGCGGGTGCGGGGGCGGGCTGTGCCGATGGAGGGAGCGGCTGTGGTGCTGGCCGTCTCCATCATGATTGACATTGTAAACCTGTTTTTGTTCCTGCTGCGCCTCGGACGCCGATAGAGGCCTGAGCCGGCGCCCCTTCCGCGAGGAAGGGGTTTTTTCGTTGAAGGAGGGGCACAAAGTGGAGCGAGAGACGGCGCTGCAGACGATGAACCGGGGAGTGGTGGACTGCCGGGATTGCCCACGTCTTGTGGATTGGCGGGAAAGCGTGGCCCGAAACCGTGTCCGCCGTTTTCACGATCAGGTGTATTGGGGACGACCCGTACCCGGGTTCGGCGATCCCGAGGCCCGCCTCTTGGTGGTGGGATTGGCCCCGGCGGCCCACGGCGCCAATCGCACTGGCCGCATGTTTACCGGGGATGACTCGGGCAGCTTTTTGATGAAAGCCCTTCACGAAGCGGGCTTTGCCAACCGTCCCAGCAGCGACGCCTCCGACGACGGCCTCGCGCTTCACGATGCCTATGTGACATCCGCCGTGCGCTGCGCGCCTCCCGACAATCGCCCCAGCCCGGAAGAGGCCCGGGCCTGTGCGCGCTTTCTCCATGAGGAGATTGCCATTCTTCAGCCCCAGGTGGTGGTCGCGTTGGGACGTTTCGCCTTTGATGCGGTGCGCCGGGAATTGAAGGAGCGCGGTCTCGAAACGTCCTCCTGGGTGTTTGGCCATGGCGCGGTGGCGGAGGCAGGCGGCATGACCGTCATCGCCTCATATCACCCTAGTCGCCAAAACACTCAGACGGGTCGTCTCACCCCAGAGATGCTGGGAGCCATCTTCGCCAGCGCTCGCACCCTTCTCTCAGACAAGCGATGAGCGGCGAATAGACGCCAAACCCCCACATCAAGCGATGTCGGGGCTTTATTATGGCCTTTTTTATTTGGTGTGCTTCCAGTTTGGGAATCCTGTGTCAAATTATGTCGAGTTTTGTCGTGTCATGCAACAAATTGGCCGCAATTACCGTGATTCCAAGCAACGGACCCTCTAGGGATGCGGCCGGCAATCCTGTCGCAGTGTGGGAGGAGCTCGCCCAAAAAAGGCGAAGTATCGGGAGGTGAGGTTGGGAACGGAAAGGTGGCAGAATGCGATGCTCATGATGGATGGCGAGGAAGTCTCCCAGCGTCTTTCCATGTCGGAATGCATTGGCGTCATGGAGGAGGCGTTCCTGCAACTGGCCCGGCGAGAGGCCCGCATGCCGCTGCGTTCGGTGGTGCCGCTGCCGGACGGGCATCTTTTTGGGCTGATGCCGGCATATCTTTCGCGCACGGAAGTGGTGGGCGCCAAGCTCATTACTGTCTTTCCGGACAATCGCGAGCGTGGATTGCCGTCGCATCAAGGGGTGGTCATGCTCTTTGACGCAGCCACGGGGGAGCCTCTCGGGGCATTTGACGCGGAGGCCATCACGGCGGTGCGGACGGCGGCGGTGAGCGCTCTGGCGACGCGGCTCTTGGCGAGCCCCAGCGCCTCGGTGCTGGCCCTTTTGGGCACCGGGCGCCAGGCGCGCACCCACTTGGCCGCGATGCAGGCGGTGCGGGCCATTCAAGCTGTGCGGGTGTGGGGTCCGCATCAGGCGCGTGCCATGGCCTTCAAGGCAGAGATGGAGGAATCCGCAGGAATTCCCGTGACGGTATGCGAGTCGCCCAAAGAGGCGGCTTGGTCGGCCGACATCGTGTGCACCGTCACCGCGTCCACACGTCCCATTTTGGAACGGGCATTCGTGAAGGACGGAGCGCATATCAACGCGGTGGGCGCGTGCCGCGCCGGGGACCGGGAACTCAGTTCCTCCCTGATGGCCGCGGCCCGGCTTTTTGTGGACAGTCGCGACTCGGCGCTTCAGGAAGCTGGGGACTATCTCATCCCCCTGTCCGAGGGGGCGGTCGGTCCGGCCCACCTGGTCGGCGAACTGGGGGATCTCTTGACGGACCGTCTTCCCGGAAGAACCGATCCGGAGGAGATTACACTCTTCAAGTCGTTGGGATTGGCGGTCGAGGACTTGGCGTGCGCACAGTTTCTCTATCAGCGAAAGGTGGCAGAACGTGATGACAGAAGACCCGGTTTATGACTTTGGATTAGCACCGGAACAGGAGGAGCGGGCGCAACACCTCCACCAGGAGAGCATCATCATCGACATGCTGTTTCAAGGACCGCTCTCGCCGGCCGCCATACCCCCGTCGATTGAGGAGCGGGTGCGGGAGCTGTGCGCGCCCTACCGTGAGGACCCCCTCCAGTACAGCGCCATGTCCAGCCGGGTGATCGCGCGCCTTGCGGCGAGCGGCGCGATTGCCGCCTTTCATGATGAGTGGTACGCCTCCGGCATTACCGCGGGCAATCGTCAGTTGGACCCGGTTGATCCAAGCCGCCTTATCGCCAGCATGGGCGAGGTGGCGCGTCAATTCGACCAGGTGCCATGGCTCATTAAGGCGCTCACCGGGGACGACATCCGCCGCGCCAAGAAGGAAGGCCTCAAGGCCGGCATTGTGTCTGCCCAGGAAACGGTGGGTCTGGGGCAGGACCTGGAGCTTTTGGATGCGCTCTATGACTTTGGGCTCCGCGTGCTGCAACTCACCTACAACACCCAGAACTACATCGGATCCGGATGCGCCGAAGCCGCCAATGGCGGGCTCTCCAATTTTGGACGGCGCTTTGTGGAGCGGATGAACCAGCTCGGCATCGTGGTGGACACCGGCCATTCGGGGAAGGCGACCACGCTTGATGCGTGCCGCTATTCCCGAAAGCCGGTGATTGCCTCCCATACCGGGGTCGAGCAGCTCTATCCCCACATGCGCGCCAAGAGTGACGAGGAGATTCGCGCCATTGCCGCCACCGGCGGCGTGGTGGGCATTTTCGCTATGCCTTGGTTCATCCATCATGACCCCAACGCCACCACCATCCATCATGTGCTGGATCATATCGATTATGTGGTGCGGCTGGTGGGGGTGGACCATGTGGGCATCGGCACCGACTGGCCGATGAGCGACGTGACCTGGTCCTTGGTGTACTTCAAGGAGCACGTGGCCCCGAAGCTGGGCTTTGAGAAGGGCACGGGCCCCTCCACGGAAGTGGTGGAGGGATTCACTCGGTATAGCCAGTTCATCAATTTTACCCGCGGACTGGTCGCGCGCGGCTACGGCGATGCCGACATCCAAAAAATCCTCGGCGGAAACTGGCTCCGGGTTTTGGACGAGGTCTTGGAATAGGGAGATGGGTCACATGGGTCAGAATACGCTTTATGGAGTACCGTTTCATTTCTATTGCGCGGGCGTCTATACGGGGCGCATCACCATCTTTGACGATCGGGTCCTCTTGGCTCCGGTCGAGATGCGCCAGCGCACCCAGCTTCAGGACGAGGCGCTCCCTGCCGGAGCGCCCTATGCCATGCCCTTTGAGGCCCTGAAAGCGACGCTTCCCGTCTATTCTCGGGCAGAGTGGTCAGGGGAGCGGGTGGTGCTCGAAAATGGGGCGGAATATGAGGCCCACACCGTCTATCAGGCCACCGTTGACGGGGTCGAGACGCGCTCCCAGGTCTGGGCGTTCCGTGGGGATACGGCGCTGGATGTGGTCACGGTGGATGGCCAGGTGGCCGCCTTCCTTCGTCCCTATCGCTACGGGTTGGAAGTCTTGGTGAAACCGGGCATGGAGGATTTGACTCCGCTGCGGCTCTACGCCGATCCGAATCTTTCCCAACCGCGCTATGGGGTGAATGTGCTGGGCACCTTCCTGGTGCCGATGCGCGACGGGGTGAAACTTGCCACGGACGTGTATCTTCCCGAAGGGGTGGCGGCGGAGGCCAAGCTGTCCACCATTCTGGTGCGCACCTGCTATGACCGGCGCCGCAATCAGGCGGCCTTCATGCGCTGGGCCAACCGCGGCTATGCGGTGGTCAATCAGGATGTCCGCGGGCGGTCCGACTCGGAAGGCGAATTGGTGCCCTTCTATTACGAGCGCGACGACGGCAGCGACACGATGGACTGGATTGCTGCCCAATCCTGGTCTGATGGCCGGGTGGGCGTGTGGGGGGCCTCATATCTTGGCTATGTGGCGGTGGCAGCCGCCACCAGCGGGAATCCGCATTTGAAGGCGGTGGTGGACGAGGTCAATGTGGGCTCACCCTTTGTGGACACGGTGCGTCGCGGCGGCACGGTGTGCTCGTGGCCGCTTCTCTCCTGGACGTTGGCGCAGTCGGTCGGCAACCGGACAGATTTCTCCATTTTCGCGGGAGAGACGGTGGATCCGGACCGGGTGGTGGACATGCGGCCGATTGGCGCCATTCCCCAGCAGGCCATCGGCCGGCGTTCTGGCCCGTGGGACATTTGGAGCCAGCATCCCGACTATGACGACTTCTGGCGTGAGTGCACCTTCACGGAGCGCGGGGCCGCGGTGACGGCACCCATGCTGGTCATCTCCGGCTGGTACGACGGGGATTCCGCCGGAGTCTCGGAAACCTGGCGGATGTTGAGCCAGCACAACGTGCCGAATCGAAAGATTTGGCTGGGGCCTTGGGAGCACAGTCCCAACCGCGCCCGCGATCTGATGGGGGTGAGCTTCTCCAACGACGCCGTGGTCTATTATTATGACATCGAGGTGCTGCGCTGGTTCGACCGTTTTCTGAAGGACATGCGGAACGGCATCGAGGAAGAGCCGCGGGCGCGCTACTACGTCGTGGGGGAGAACCGCTGGCGTGCGTCGGCCGACTGGCCGCCGGTCGAGTCCCGTCGGGTTCCCGTGTATCTTCGGAGCGGAGGGCGGGCCAATTCCCGCTTGGGAGACGGGCGCCTCGTCAGCGCGGCCTTTGCGAGCCAAGAGCCGCTGCCTGAGGCAGCGTACGACGAGTTTCTCTATAATCCAGAGGATCCGGTGTCCGACAGCGGCGAGCGCGATCCCGAAAACCTCCGCCAATATGAGTTGCGGAACGACATGCTGGTCTACACCAGTGATCCCCTGGCCAAGCCGCTCACGGTGGCGGGCGAGCTGTCGGCCGAGATTTATGCCGCCTCCAGCGCAACCGACACGGACTGGGTGGTCACGCTCTCGGATGTGGACCAAGCGGGAAACTCCCTCCGCCTCTCAAGTTATATCGTGCGGGCGAGATACCGAAAGGGCGTGGATCAGCCCGCTTTGCTCACCCCGGGCCAAGTGGAGCGCTACGACATCTTTCTTCCCAACATCGGCCATTGCTTTCTGCCGCAGCATCGCATCCGCGTCAGCATCACCTCCTCGAGCCGCATGGTGGCTTTCCCTAATACCAATACCGGGCTGAACCCCTACGACGATTCGAAGCCGGTGGTCGCCCGGCAGACCATCTATCATACGGCGCAATATCCCAGCCATATCAAACTGCCCGTGCTGTCCGAGGTGTGACGGGAAGGGTAGAGCGCGGCTCGAGCCGATGCCGGGCCGCGCTTTACGGTGAGGCGTGCTGCGCCATTACTTGGCGAAGTGGTGGTATATGGGGGCGATGAGGCCGACCACCCGGTGGTATCCGACGCTGATGAGGCCGCCCACAACCCGGCGGACGCCTTCCGCTTGGGTGAGCGCGGACTCGGCCGCGTGAAGACCGCGGATGATGGGGTTCAACTGCCAGAGGATGACGGCCGCCACCCCGAGCGAGATGAATAGGGCGTTCCGAAAGGGATGCCCCTTTCTCTCCATCTTGCCTTCGTGGCGGGCGGCGCGTTTCTCTTCTTTGATATGGGCTCGAGCAGTGGACATGGTGACCCTCCTTCGATCGTAGGAATGGTTCTGCTCGCCGTGGCTTTGTCATAGGATTCGAACAAGACGAGCGAAACATGATGGTAGTCCCAGTCTAGTGACTTGGAATATTTACCCATCTCCTATTCTGTCGATGAACGGCCACTTTTATACGACTAAGGCCGACAGACGCTTCTCCGCCCGCACACAAAACGACCCTCTTGGGAGGGTCGTTTTGGTCTTCCTGTCAAGGAACGCGGGATTCTCTCGAAGAATAATTCTCCGGCTATTGCAGCGTCAGCTTGAAGGAATTGGCCGCCGACTGGCTGTTCGGCACCAGCTCAATCCACGTGGGGCCCGGGTTGAAGGGGGCCAACTGGCCGTTGGGAAGATAGAACTTGGTCGGCTGTCCCGGTCCGGCGTTCTTCCACGTTCCGCTGTACTGGCGGTGTCCGAGGAACAGCAGCGCCTTGCCCTGACCATGGGTTTGGATTTGAATCCAGCCTGTGTGGGCGGGGTCATAGAGATATTGCTCGTTGGTGTATTCGATGATGACGTTCCCCGCCAGCACCGGTTTTCCGCTGTTCATCCCCATGACCTGCTGGAATCCCGTTCCGGCATCCGGATTGTCCACCCAACGGGTCCAGCCCTGCGCCTGGCTGTCCCAGCGCCATTGCTCCACCGAGTTGTGGCTGTTCCAGCTTAAGGTGATGCTGGTGTCCTTGGGCGTGCCCGAAGTCACGTGAGACACAAACGGCCAGGGAGCCTTTACGCCGGAATTGCCCCAAATCTTCTGAGCCGCCTGCATGTCGGTGCCGATGTTGGTGAAGAGGTTGTGGGGCGCCGGTCGGAACGAGACGCGGGTGCCTAGGTTGTAGGCGTTGGCATCCAAGTCCATGTTATGGATGTTGTCTTGGGTGATGGTCGTATAGGCGGGCGTCGACGCGCCGGCGTGGAAATAGGCCGCGCCGGGCCATTGATGCACCAAACTCACGAAATAGGGGCGGGCCGATCGGTCCGGGCCAGCCAGTTTCGGGGCATGCCCGTAATAGAGCAGCAAAAATCGGGGGTAATAGAAGAACTCAGTGTAGGCCTCATACACCACATCGGCGGAACTGAGGCCATATTGCGGCCGGCCGTATTCGGAGTTCTCAATCATGAGCGCAACCAAGGGCCCGTGCTGCGGCGATGCCAGGTCGGTCAATGGGTCAACATTGCCGGAAGCCGGCGCGGGCGATGATGTCTGAGCCTGTGGATGGGTTGTCGTCGGTTTGGCGCTCGGGGTCGCATGGCTCCCGCAAGCCGCCAGAAGCGACGCGCTGCCCGCGGCAATGAGAGACGCCCAGATGGAACGTTTCATGCAGTAAATCCTCCTCGTTTCAATGCCCCAGGAAGGGCAGTCTCCACCTCACACCGTATCACGGCGTCCTCATGGGCGTCACGTGTATAAACGCCCAATCTCGCGAAGAAGTTTCCGGAGATCGCTGGGCGTGTTCAGCGCATAGCGGGCCTGGGTGGGTCGCCGCGGGCCGACAATGACGGTGACGGCATTTGGAGGCGCGGCCAAAAAGGCATCCTCGTCGGTGACGTCATCACCGAATATGAGCGGTACGAGAGGGCTCGATTGACGGGCGAGGAGCTCGGACACGGCATCGCCCTTGGTGGCGCCAATGCGAGGGCGAATTTCCCAGCAGGCGCGTGCGGGACGCAGGGTGAGGGCGGGCTCTCGGGCGATCCAGGCCTCCAATGCCTCTTTCACGGTGGGCTGAAGGGCTGGCGCCACGTGCCGAACGTGGACGCTTAGGGTTAAGACCTTGTCTTCGACGAGAAGGTTCGGCACCGCCTCGGACAACCGTTGGAGTTGGGGGCGCAGCGCCGCCAAGCCCTTCAGTGCCGCATCGTCGGGAGACAGGACCCGCTGGTTCTTGCCTTCGCGCCACTCTGCCCCGTGGTTTCCCACCAAAATGAGGTCGGACATGGGGAACCGGGCCGCTAAATCGGTGATTGAGCGCCCGCTTACGACAGCCACGTGACCGCCGCTCTGACGGGAGAGGGTTTGCAGGTCTTCCAGCAGTTCAGAGGGTACTACCACGGCATCGGGCCGGGGGGCAATGTCAATCAGGGTGCCGTCCAGATCGAAAATCCAGAAGGCTAGTCCCCGATGATGCGGCTCCCAGACCGCCTCAAAGGGGAGCGGCCTAGGATTGGACATAGGTGCCGGCTACCTCCTGCAAGGTGGTGAGAATGGCCTGGACCCAGTCATACAAGGTGTTTTGGTGGATCTGGAGCCGCATGTCATCCATGCGCCGCACCCGCTCTTCAGGCGGCATGGAGACCGCCTCTTCCAAGGTGGCGGCAAACCCTTCCGGATCCCAGGGGCTGATGGAAAGCGCCGATTCCAGTTCTTGGGCCGCTCCGGCGGTCTCGCTCAGGATGAGGACGCCTTGGCGGTCCACCTGCGCCGAGACGAACTCCTTGGCCACCAGGTTCATGCCGTCAAAGAGCGATGACACCAAGGCAAAATCGGCCGCTCGGAAGAGGGCCATCAGCCGGGGGCGGTCCAGGGAACGCCGTATGGTGGTCACCGGTTGCCAGTCGTCGGTGCCGAACGCCTCATTGATGCGCCGGGTGGTGTCTTCCACTTGGCGGTAGAGCAGGCGATAGGCTTGGACTTCGGAACGGGTGGGGACCACCACCTGCAAAAAATTCACTTCCCCGCGGCGATGCGGATAGCGGGTAAAAAATTCCTCCAATGCTTCGAGACGCGGAATGATGCCCTTGGTGTAATCGGCGCGGTCCACGGAGACGCCTAGAACACGGCCGTCCGCGGCCAAGTGGCGCCGGATGCCCTGTGCCAAGCGACTGACGCGCGGCGTTCGCACCAGCTGTTCAATATCCTCGATGTCGACGGAAATCGGAAACGCCCGCACCTCAATGGTGCGCCCCTGCCAAGGGATGCGGTGATTGCTTCGGTCGACCGGCACGCTGCGAAAGGTGCGCTCCACGGCGGTCAAAAAGGCTTCGACATCGTCGGGGGTTTGAAACCCGAGCACGTCGGCGCCCAACAGCCCGCGCAGAAGCTCCTGGTACTGCGGGCAGAGGCGATAGACGGTAAAGGCGGGCCAAGGGATGTGCCAAAAGTGCGCAATGGAGACGTCAGGCCGCAACTGCCGGAGCAGACTCGGCAGCACCGCCAGCTGGTAGTCATGCGAGAACACCAGCGCTC
Source organism: Bacillota bacterium (assembly GCA_021820485.1). Lineage (GTDB taxonomy): Bacteria > Bacillota > Sulfobacillia > Sulfobacillales > Sulfobacillaceae > Sulfobacillus_B. The sequence continues at coordinate 16,677 of JAKADO010000030.1, read as the reverse complement.
CCGGCTGGCTCTCCCGCGCCACTTTGCGGGCAAATTTCAGGTTGACGGATCGATAGATGGACCAGGCCTGGCGGGAAAACTGCGCCCGTTCAATCAGCATGTGGCTGAGCGGCCACAAACCCTGATTGGCATAGCGGTTGTAATATCCGTTCACTTCTTCGGGTGTCAGATAAATGCGATGCAACCGATACTTCGGGTCCTTCAGGGGAACGGGGCGAATTCCGCCCGGCGCGGTCTGCCGGTCAGCGCTGCCGCTTCCCCAGGCGACCCAGTCGCCGCCGGACTCGCGCAACAAGGGGTCGAGGGCGGAAACCACGCCACCGGCCTTTTGCACGACGCGGATGCCGGTCCGGGTCTTTTCGTCCACGTAGGGCTCGCGATTGGTTACGACCACCAAGGGCCGGGTAATGCGCATGGACATAATTGCACTCCCTCCCTCGTTTATCGTACCACACGGGAGGGGGCAGGGGTGCCAAAAGTTACCGCTTGGGCACGTAGCGTCCCCGGGTTAGGCGGGACCCCAAGTAGGCCAAATCGGGAAAGCGGAATGCAGCCAAAATGGCGAGGTAGGCGAATCCCGACACCAGCACGGTGAGAGTCAGCGAAAAGAGCAGGGAAAACGTTCCGGTGGTGGTCGAGAGGCCAATGTAATGCGCCAGGAAGAGCGTCAACACGAGCATGCCGGCTCCCGCTGCGCCTAAAGAGACCAGGGTGTGCCGGACGCGGAGATTGTTGTTGTAGCGGGGCCCCCGCAGCGCCTTGATGGCGAGCAGCGTGGCGTTCACCCAGCTGGCCAGGCCGGTCGCCAAGGCCAGCCCGTCGGCTTGCAGGAAGTGCACTAGAATCAGGTCGCCCACGATGTTGACGGTGATGGTGATGATGGAAAAGCGGGCCGGAGACCGCGTGTCTTGGGTCGCGAAAAAGAGCCGCTGCAGGTAAAAGGAGAGCCCAAAGCCGGGAAGCCCGAAGGCAAAGTAAAGGAGGGTGCCCGACGTAAGTTGGGTGGACCGGGAAGTAAACGCGCCATGCTGGTATAAGAGGCGCAGGATCGGGATGTTCAGCACCACAAACCAGACGGTGATGGGCACAATCACCATGAGAACCACCCGGAACCCCTGCATCGCCAGTTCCCGGAAGGTGTTCATCTCGTGTGAACTGTGGTGCCGCGACAGGCGGGTATAGATGGGCATGGCCAACGACGACACCAAGAGCCCCACCGGAATCTGCACCAGCACGTAGGAGTAGTTCAAGGCGGCGATGCTGCCCGTCACCAAGTTGGAGGCCAAGATGCGGTCCACAATCACCCCCACGCTCCCCACCGAGGTGGTCAGGAAGAACGGTCCGGCCATGCGCAGCATGCGCTTTAAGAGCGGGTGGCTGAAGTGCCAGCGGAAATGGAGATGAATCCCCATGCGGTGCAGCGAGGGCAGCGTGACCGCGAGCTGGGAGAGCACGGCAAAGGTGAAGCCCAGCGCGACGCCTTTTATGCCCATGAAGTGTCCCAGCACAATAATGGTCGTGATGCGCACGATGTTGACCGCAACCGGCGAGAGCGCCGGCGTGAGATATTCCTCGCGCTCCTGCAGCACGCCCATCACGATGCCGGCGACGCCCCAGAAGAAGATGGTGGGGATCATGATTCGGGTCATGTCGATGGCGAGGCGCATCTCGCCGGGATGGTGACGGAATCCCGGGGCCATCAAGTGCATGATGAGCGGCGCGAACACCTCGCCCAAGCCAATCAGCACCAGCGAGATGAGGAACAGGAGGGTAAAGACCTCGTTGAGGAAGCGGGCTACGGATCGGGGGGCGTACTCCACATCCGCCTGCGTCATGATGGGCACAAGGGTGACGGAAATGGCACCGTTGATGGTGCTGAAGAGCAGGTTCGGCAATGCGGAGGCCATCAGCCATGCGTCAGTGGCGCCGCGGGTGGCGAACATCGCGGCCATGACAATTTCGCGGGCGAACCCGCTAACACGGCTGACCAGTGTGGCAATGAAGATAAGCGATGCCGAGAACCCGATGCTGCGCTTTTGGACTCCCTGGCCCGCCTCACGAGACTCCGCGTCCAGCGAAAGAACCCCCTATCTGAATAGGGCTATTGTACCCGACCACGGGACGGACTACCACACGCTCGGCTTCTCTGGCCAGCTCCGGGAAAAGAGGAAATCTTTAGGACTGTTGGACGATGGCAATTGCGGATACAATGGGAGAAAGGAAGGATGGGAATGGCAGCAAAACCGCACAAGAAGTTTGAATGGTCCGTGGCCACGCTCCGCGATTTGGTGCTGGTCATTTTAGGGGCCGGGGCCATTATTTACGGCCTCTGGTTTCTCCTGTCGCGCTTGGGCCGGGTTGTGCTGATTCTCATCTTGGCGATTATCTTCACCATCACCTTGAGTCCCTTGGTGGACCGATTGTCCACCCGCTGGCGCCGGCCTTGGGCCGTGCTGACGGTGGTGGTGGGCGCCGTTTTGGTGATTGCCGGCGGCGGGACAATCCTCGGCACCATCATTACCGGGCAGATTGTGGTGCTGGTGAAGCATGTGCCGGCGCACGTCCATCAGATTTCAAACATGGCGCCGGGCGTGCTGGCCTGGCTGAACCACAATGGCGTGCGCATCAACGTCGTGAGCATCGAGGACAAGATTCTCGCCAATGCGGGGAAAATCTCCTCCTTGGTGGTCTCCCAAACCCTCAACATTGTCACCAACATCATCGGCGGCGTGGTGGACGGTGTGATTGTGCTGTTTGTCACCATCTACTGGCTGCTGGATGCGGAGCGCATGCAAATGGCGGTTTTGCGCTTGGTGCCGTCCCAGCACCGCGATCTTCTGATTGCGGTCGAGCACACGCTGACGCGCGTCGTGGGCGGCTACGTGCGCGGGCAGCTTTTGCTATCGGCCGTGGTGGGGGCGGCCTTCGGGTTGGGAAGCTGGATTATCGGCCTCCCTTATCCGCTCTTGATTGGCGTCTTGGCTGCCGTGATGGAACTGATTCCCTTGCTGGGCCCCATCTTGGGCGCCATCGTGCCGCTGGTGATGGCACTCACCACCGGGAATCCCTGGGTCGAAGTGCCCGAAGTGGCGGTGCTCTTCGCCGCCGTCCACCTGATGGAGTCGCAAATTCTTGGACCGCGCATCATTCGCTCGCAAGTGGGCCTGCATCCCGTGCTGTCGGTTCTGGCGCTGATGATTGGCGCGGACTGGCAGGGCATCTGGGGCGCGTTGTTTGCGGTTCCGGCGGCCGGCATATTGGTGGCGGCCTGGGTCGCCGGGGTGCGCGTATGGCGCGAGCGCGTGGTATTGCCCAGCCAACCTCCGGGAGCGGCGTCCGAACGCATTCTCCCCGCCTCCTCCGAATCCCGAAACATTATTCCCGAAAAAGGCGTTTAGCATAGCGACGAGGTATACCCTGGCGACCTCGCGTGGAGAGGGGGATCGTTCAGGCGGATGGCCGACCGGCGTGAAGTGGTGGCAGAGTGGGCATCGCAGTATGCGGACCGCGTGTTTCGCCTGGCTTACGCGCTGATTGGCGATCGCCTGCAGGCGGAGGACGCGGCCCAAGAAAGCCTCTACCACATCGCCCGCTGGTGCTTGAGCCACCCGGACTTTACCCCCACAGATCCTTGGGTCTATCAAGTGACGCGCAATAGCGTGCGCGATCTGATGCGCCGGCAGCCGCCGGCGACGGTGCCGCTGGACGAGTCGGCGGCAGTCGGGGACAACCGGGAGGATTTTCGGGTGGACCGCCTCGATGTGGCCCGGGCCTTGGCCCAGCTTTCGGACCCGGACCGTGAGGTGCTGGTGTTTTTCTATTTTCTCGACCTCAGCACCAAAGAAGTGGCAGAGGTGCTGAAGATTAGTCCGACCGCCGCGCGCATCCGCCTGTCGCGGGCCCGCAAGCGGTTCAAAGAGGCGTTTCTCGCCGTGGACGCGAAAGGGGAAGGGATGGGAACTCATGAAGCGCGATGAGGGGCTGGACCCGAAAGAGCTTTTGCGTTCCTATTGGGCATCCCAAAAAGAATCGATGGCACCCCCCGCGGACCTGGTGGAGCAGGCGCTCCTGAGGGCGGCCCGCGACGTGCCTCTCAGCGTCGAAGGGCGCTTTGCGCGGCCGGTGCGAAAGGCGTTGGTTGGCGTGGCGGGCATGGCCATCGTGGCGGTTCTGGGGATTCTCTTTCTTCCCTCCATGACGAAGGCGCCGGTCAATTCCTGGCGAGGGTTGGTGCCTCTCCATCAAGCGGCCGAGGGAGGAGCTGCGGTGCCGGCCCAAGCGGTCGCGTCCCATGAACCGGTCCTGCAATTGGCGCTCTCTCGTGCAGGGAACCTCTGGAAACTCACCTATGCCAAGGGGCGCTATGTCCTCTCCAGGAACACCGCGCATGGCGCGTGGACGGAGGCCGTCTCGGCGCGTGGGCGCGGCGCCCCAACAGCGCGGCTGAGCTTTTTCACTCCCCAAGACGGGGCGCTGATGATCCCCCAGCCGCAGGCCGGGTGGGCGCTCTGGGAGACCCAAAACGGTGGGGCAACATGGACACCTGTGACATTGCCATCCGCTGCGGCGTTATATCCCCAGGCGGTGTTCGCCGAGTTCCCGGGGGTTGAGCCGTGGCTCGCCTTGACAGGAAGCCAGCGTCCCACGACGCTCTATCGCGAAACGGGCCCAGGACGGTGGCGGCTTCTCAAGAGCGCAGGCCTTCCCACTGGGATTGACGGATTACGGTTCGCGTCGAGCCAGGCGGGGGCAGCTTCCGCCGGGTCGGTGGTCTATGAAACCCAAGACGGCGGGAGCACCTGGGAACTGCGATCGGTGCGCAATGAATCGATGGCACCAGCCAAGAGCGTGCAGTCGGGTCCGTCCATGACGCTCGCCGTGCTGGACGGCGTGGCGTCCCAGGTCGGATCCCAAGAGTGGGTGGTTTCTCGTGAGGCGCTCTGGACGCGCTTGGGATCGGCTGGGCCATGGGACCGGGTGGGGCGGTTGCCGTTTTCCGGTGCCGCGCGTAATTTAGTCTTTGTGACAAAGCGAATAGGTTATGTGCTGTCCCACACGGGCAGCGTCTGGGTGACCGAGAACGGCGGGAAGTCATGGCGCCTTGACCCGGGTGCATAACGACATGCGAAAAGGCGAAGGAGGAAATGGATGCGTCAGTGGGTAAGCGTTGCAGGGGTGGCCTTGGCGTTGACCGGCATGCTCAGTGCATGCGGTTCGCCGAAGAGCCCGACGGCCGACCAAAAGGCCCCTCATCAGAGTCACCATCGAAAGAGCACCAGGCCGGCCACGCCGCCGAGCTACACGCCGCCATCAACATCAGTGCCCATTCAAAGCTCGTCGATTCCCCCGGTATCGGTGGTGGCGGGCCCGCCGGGATTTCCCAGCATTGTTCACATGGCCATGCAGGCGCTGACCGGACCGGTCACGCCTTATGCGCTCGCGCCAACCCTGACGCCATGGGCAGGCAGCGGTTCCAAAGTGATGTACTACAACCCTACCATCACGGACGCCAGCGCGGCCAACCCCGGATTGGTGGAACAATATCAGGTCACCTTGACCACGCCTCCCTCGCCGGTGGGCACCTATTCCAGCGCGCTCTACCAAACCGCGGGGGATGCGGCTGGCGCCGTCACACCGCTCCTGAAGGCGGCCGGTTTGTCATTTCCGGCCCAAGGGCCGGCGATGGCCATTGGAAGCGGCATCACGGCTACCAGCGCCACGGTGAACAACCTCAACGTATTGGGCTGGCGTGAAGGACAGTGGTCGGTGGTCGTGGCGGAGTCGCATGTTATGCCCACGGCGGAAGCCAGCCAAATTGCCGCCTTCCTGCACATCAACTATTTGCCCGCGCCACGCCCTGCCGGCACCGGAGTGGGGCTCATCATCGTACAGCTCTTGCCGGACGGCGTTCATGCGCAGTTGGCTTGGCAGGAGAATCAGGCCGCCTACATGGTGGAGACCTATCCCGCCACCGCCAACCCGGTGATGACCGCCTTGAAGATGGTGGTCACCATGCGGAAATATTCGGGATAAGCGGGGAATCCGAAGGATCCCTTACCCTGCGAAACGTGCTATGCTGAGGCTAAAATCCTATTGGAGGATGTCATGGATCAGGAAACAGTCATTCCTCCCACCAAAGATGATGTTTTAGCCATATTGAAAGCGCATCGCGATTTAGGTCCTGAATTTGACCAGCATTTGGCGGATCAGATTCTGGATTTGTGGAACCGCGGGAAGCCCGCCGAAAAGAAACCAGAGTCGCGCCCTGAACGGCGGCGCGAGTTCACGGAACGGAACCCCCGACGCGGGGGGATGGGGCACGCTATCCCGTATTTTGCGCTTTCCATTCCGCTCCTGGCCATCGCTGGCGGCATCGCCAAGGAGCCAGGCGTTTTCGGCGTCCTGGGCTTAGATGCCATTATCCTTTTGGCCAGCATCTTTTCACGATAACATCCGCCGCAGCTGGGTTAAGAATTTCGCTCGCCTTACGGCGCTCCCATGAAGTCTGTTTGAGAATACCTCGACGCGGCGTTCATCGGCGCTCGCCCTGGCGTCATGAAAAGATTCCTTGGCATAGACCTTTTGATGTAACCTCCAATAATTTTTCAACGTTATTCGTGGCAGAAGGCACGCTTGGCTGGAAACCGCATAAATTATGCATTGTCGCCGCATAAAGCATTCTGGTTCAGGATATACTAGCGACACCCCTCGATTTTCTACCAAGAATGTTCCGCCAGATCTTACATTGATGTTGCTTTGTTGATATAATCGAGGTAAGCTTTGTTCCAGATTTTTGAACTTCCCTTGGCAAGGTTCCGGTTTTGGATTGTTGTATCGATGTCGACTACATGATCTAGCTTTTTTCTCACAAGAAAGATTCCAAAGGCTTGTTAGATTCCAACAAATTGCTCAATAAGGAGGGGTTACGATGGAACCACGGTGCCCGCTTTGCCAGACGGGTCGTTTAGATGAGGTGGTGGGGACAGATGGCCACATCTTTATTCAATGTTCTGAGTACCCGGCGTGCCGATTCATGACGGACGCTTGGGAGAATGTTTCGCAGACGGTCGCCCGATTCCATCATCCTGTGATGCCTGGGCGTTGATCGGGCGATCCTGACCCCGTCTCATGGGAGACGGGGGTTTTTTGTTTTTAGGCATCCTCGCCAAAGTCCGAAAGGATTTGGATTTTAAAATATAATGGGAATGTCAGATGCAGTGCCCCCAGCTGTCCGAAAGAGAGGTCGTTGCATGCGCCCAGTGCTTAGGCATCACCTCTTGGATTTGGCCGATCTGGATGATGCCGCCTTTGCCCGCCATGTCCACAAACTCGGCCAAGAGTTGTCTCGGGGATTGCCATCCCCTTTTGACCGTTTTGTGCATCTGAGCCTTGCGCATGCGACGCTCCCGCTCGCCTCTGTGCCTCGCCGTCGAGATTGGCTGGGGGATGTTGTTGCAAGAGATTTAGGCAGGGTGGGCGCGGACGCCTTCGAGCAGGTTACGGCGCTCCTGCCGGCGCCCTATCGGGACCCTGCCCTCCATATTGTGCCCGCGGCTCCGGGATCGGGTGGGGGACTCTCCATGGCTCCCGGCGTGGTCTTGGCGCTGGTGGTGCCGGATGAACTGGCCGAGGCGCGCCTTAGACGGAACGTTGCCCACGAATTGAGCCACGGGGCGCGGCAAGTGCGGAAACCGCAGCTCTCCCAGTACGGATATGGGCCCCAGGTCTCTTACACGACTCGGGACTACTTGATGTTCGAGGGGCTGGCGGAGGTGTTGGCGGACACGCTCTATCCGGCGCCGATTGCTCCGCCCATGGTGACCCCAGAGCAGGAAGCCGCCTGGTGGGCGACGGTTGATTTGGACGCGGTGGGATTTGGGGCCTATGGCCAATATTGCTCCAATGCTGTCAGCGGCCAGATTGGGGCCCGCATTGTCCGCGCATTTCTGAGCCGTCACGGCGTCGACGTCGTACAGGCGCACGCCATCGATGATGAGGCTCTCTATCATCAAAGCGGCTATCCGCATCTTCGGTAGGCATGGACCCCAAGGAAGAGGAGGATCGCTATGTGGAAACGCCGACAGCAAACGAAGCCGAATGACGGACCGAAGCTGGAGGATCGCAAGAACGATGCCGCGAGTCCGCCGATGAAGGCGCCAGCTCCCCATGTGTGGAACCGGCCCCATGACTGGCTTGATGAGGTGATTCAAGAGCAGCAGGCTTTGGGAACCTTTGAGGATCTCCCCGGGCAGGGGAAGCCGCTTCAATTGGAGGAGCGCTTTGACATGGCGCAGCACATCATGAAGGGAAGCAACATTTTGCCGCCGTGGTTGGAGCTTGGCCAAGAGATTGGGCGGGACATGGGGCAGGTGGTCGCGCAATTGGAGCGGGGCGAGGGGGCATCGTCCGCGATCGCGAGCGTCAACCAAAAAATTGCTCGTTATAACCGGATGTGTCCAAGTCCGCTTCTGCAGCGCCCCCCGGTCAGCCAGGAGACAATAAAGGAGCAATGGCAACGCTGGCAATAGACCGCACGAAATTTCATCGCCTCTTTCTCCTAAGAGTGCCGAAGGCCCCGTCTCCCACTCGGGGCCTTCAGCTTTTGGCCCTAGCCACTCCTGCGGCGAGATCCGGGAATGGAGCCCTCTTCTGCGGTGGCCATCAGAATCCAGGGGGTCGCCGTCCAGAGAAAGGCTGCTGCAGCAAACACATACGCCCCGTAATCCGGCGCCAAGGGCGGAGGCGCGCCCAGTGTGGCCGACACGTGGGCGGCCACCTGAACAAAGACCATGCCGGTCAACGCCACCCCAAGCGAAATGGCCCCCAGCGTCTGCCAGGCCAGGGACCACCATCGGGGTGGCGTGAGATGCAGCCACCGGACGCTCGTGACGACAAGCGCGCCATCACAAATCAGCCATACCCAAGCTGCCGGCGAGAGCTGGTAGACATCCCATGCGGTGGTGCGGCTGGGCCCGATGAGATGCACCCAAGGCATGAAGGACGCGACAAAGGCCAATATGGGTCCAGCACAAGTCAATAGGGCGACGCGGGATCGGGAGCTCATGGCACTCCTCCTTCACGCTCGAGGTTCTGTGGCTTTTCAATAACCGTAGCCGCCTCCGTTGCCCGTGCTGGAGGATGATCCCAGTTGGCTCAATGAGGGAGTCGCCACCCACCATTCATTGAGGATTCCTTGGCCCTTGGCCTCACCGCTGTGATGGTCGCCCGAATAGAGATAGAGGAGATGGCCGTTATAGGCGACTTGGCTCCCGTGGCTGTCCTTCACCACGGCCAGCGTTCCCGAAAGTCCCTTGGGAGCGCTGACGCTCCCGGATTTGGTCAATAAAGGATGCCAAATGGCGGCGCAGGCTCCCGTGCACGCGGACTTTGACGCGGTGTCCTTGGTGAAGTAATAGAGGGTATAGCCGCTGGAGTTTTCGAGCACTTTTTCTGATTTGCCGGCGACGGTCACCCGACCGAGTTGAACGGACGAGGACGCGGTGTGTGCTTGCGGCGTCGAGCCGCCAGAGGCCTGTGCCGCGCCGCATCCCGTCAAGAGGACGGCAGCGGCTGTCAGCACGGGCCATGAATGAGTGCGCAGCCAGGGCGCGCGCTGGTAAGGGGTGGTATTCATAGTGTCACCTCCGTAGGGCAACCGATGGCCCGTGGTGCGAGAGCCATCACCTGATGGACCGATCCGTCCATCCCAAGAAATCGTTTCCTGCTATCCCTTGATACCGGAAATGACACGGAAATTGATCACCGAGAGGTGGCAAGTTTTTTTGCGATGGCCCGCCGACTGGCGGTTTTGCTAGTCGGCGTCCTGCGCCGGCATTTTCACCATGAGAATGCTGAGCACCACCAAGCCAATCAAGGTGGCGAGCGCATCGCGCGTGTCAAGCCGGGTGGTCGAGGCCATCACTACGGCGTGGCGCAGGATAGCGATGAATACCAAGGCCAAGAGCGGCCGCAGCGGCAGGTGGTGGGTCCGGATAGCCAAGGCGATGGTATGCAGCAGCTCGGCCAGCATCATGATGGTGAGAAGCGGATTGAGAAGGCTGACCAAGGATGCATAGGACGTGGCGCGCAGAAGGTGCAAAATCAGATCCTTGGCGAGCAACGCCGCCACCACCAGCACGAACAGCATCGTCAGGAGGTACAATCCGCCAGCGCCCCATTCCACCAAGCGGGTGATGGTGCTTCTGAGGCTGTTGAGGTGGAGCATCTGCATTCGGTCCTTTCCTTTCGTCAATTACGTTGGGATATCTCTCCCATCCTACACCAACTCCGCGTGGACACCCAATGCTGAAGCCATCTTAACGCCAGTTTGGGGAAATCGATCCGTCTCGCCCCAAAGAAAGACTCCCAATAGGGATTCATCTGATAAAATAGAACGGATATGGATGGGAGGACGAGGATGGGGCAGACCCTAGGCATTGTGAGTCGCTTTCCCGATCACTTCGCGCATTTTGATGTGGGATATTACGAGGTCAAGGATGTATCTGGCGTCTGGCATGACCCGGTGCCCGGGACCATTCCCATGGTGAGCGTCTTTGGCGACAATCGCCAAGCCAAGCGGCACCCAGAATGGGTGCAGGTAGGACCCAATCAGGAGCGTGCCACCCGGGACGCGAAATTTTTCGATTGGGATGCCCTATGCCCGAGTCGGCCTGATGTCTTCTCCCTCGGAGTGGAATGGGTGAAGGATGCGCTCGCCAAGAGCGGTCAGAAAACCATTCGCCTGGACGATGTCACCTATGCGCGGGAAGGGTTTTGCCAATGCCCAGCCTGCTTGGAGGAAAGCGCGCGCCGCGGTCTTACTGCGGACGCCTATCGCAGCGAGCGCCTGGCGGAATTTGTGGCCGCAGTGCGTGAGGTTGCCGAACGGGTTGAGATGACACTCTTTCCGGATCCGCTGCCGGGGCATCTTGAGCGCCGCTTTGGGATTGACCTTTCGCGGCTTGCTCCCTATGTCGATCGGTTCGTGGTGCCGATTTATGACCTCCACTACGCCACCACCTATTGGCTGGAAGTTTTGGCGCAGGGCTTTTCTGAGTTGCTCCCGCGCCCCTTTTTCATTGAGCTCTACAGTCTCAAGGTTCCCGAAGATGCGGTGGTGCACGCAGCGGAGGTGGCCTCGGCGTACGCCGAGGGTGTGCTCTTGGCGTATGAGAACCAGTTGCCAAAGCTGCTCCGTATACGGGAACGGTTAGGAAGCGAATGATGATCTCTATGGATATCACGCGCAAGGACTGGCCCATTTTTACCGACGGACAATGGGGATTTCTCGTCGGTGACGCCTTTGTCCCCAGAGACCAAGCTGTCCTCGATTCGCTGGACCATCTCGACGCGGAATACCGCCATGTGTTTTTTTGGTGGGACTTCTTCCTCGACCGGTTTTTGGAGGCCGAACTGCTCCCGGCGGTCGAGCCGCATCCTCAGGGACTGGTGCCGGTCTGGCGGATGGTCGATATTGAGACGCTGATTCCGGAGCGGTTGGGGGAAGCGTCCCTGGGCGAACCCGAAATTCATTACTTGGCGCAATTTCTGAACGACTGGGCGGACAGCTTTGTGCGTGGGCATGCGCCGGACTTGGAGGCGCGCCGCGCCATCGGGGGCCCCTTGGGGCGCCGTCTGGTGGCCCGCCTGATACGGCCCCGCGCTGTATGGGACGTGAATGACAGTGATCGTCGGCTCTTGACGCAGGTCAGCCACGAATGGCAGGCCGCGGCAGCCGACTTGGTTCAGAGGGGCGGGACGGATGGTGCCATGGTGCGGATCGCCGAGATTGACGGGGCCCGCCTCAAAGTGCAGGCAGCGCACGTCTCCATGCGGGAGCTCGCCGATTGGGGGCTCAGGTTTCCTCTCTGGCAGCGCGTGGCGGTGCAGGGCATGGATGCGGTGCTGGAGCTGGACGACCGGGAGGCGGAGGTGTTCTGGCGCGAGGAACTGCCCGCCCTCATGACACTGGGCGTTAAGATTGAGCTCCCTGGCCAATGGCGAAATCCCCGTGTGCGGGTGCGCGGGGAGGTGCACCAGGAGGAGGGGCCGCGTGCGGCGCGGCTCGGCCTGGATCAAATTGTTGAGGTGGATTGGCAGGTGCTTTTGGGCGACCAGCCCATGACCTTGAAGGAGCTGGAGGGGTTGGTGCGGGCCTCCACGCCGCTGGTGCGCCTGCGCGGGCAGTTTGTAGTGGTGGACGAGGCGACGCTCAAGGAGGCGCAAAAAGCGTTTGAGCGGGCTCGCAAGAATCGCGTCAAGATGGCCGATGCGCTCCGATGGGCGGTCGGCGGCGTCGACGATGGCGTGGAAGTGGTCTCGTCGGGCCAGGTCCTCACCATGCTCTCCCAGCTCACCGGCCCCTATCCGCCGTTTCAGCCGCTGGAGCGCCTCCATGGCGACTTGCGGCAGTACCAGCAGGAGGGCGTGGAGTGGCTGGTCCGCCGCATGCGGGCTTCAGTGGGCGCTCTCTTGGCGGACGACATGGGGCTCGGCAAGACGGTCGAGATTATCGCTGCCTTGACCCGGCTGCAGGAAGAAGGGCTGTTGACCGGGCCGGTGCTGATTGCAGCGCCTCTGTCGGTGGTGGGAAACTGGGAGCGGGAGTTTGCCCGCTTCAATCCCACCATTCGTGTGGGCAGCCACTTGGGTACCAGCCGGGAACAGGGACCGGGCCTGGTGGACTGGATTAGCGGCCATCAGGCGGTGCTGACCACCTATGACGTTCTCTTGCGCGATGTGGATTGGCTCCGGCAGGTGGAGTGGCTGGGCGTGGTGGCGGATGAGGCCCAGCAGCTGAAAAACCCCAACACCAAGCGCGCCCGCGCCATGCGGCGGATTCCCGCCCACTGGCGGGTGGCGTTGACGGGAACGCCAGTGGAGAATCGGCTCAATGATCTCTGGGCGGAGATGGAGTTTCTGAATCCGGGATATCTGGGCAGCGAGCGAGAATTTCGCCAGCGCTTCGAACGGTCCAGCGACCAGTCGCTGGAGGATTTGAAGCGGCTCTTGGCGCCTTTTGTACTGCGCCGCATGAAGACTGATCCGACGGTCATGCCCGACTTGCCGGAGAAGGTGGAGATCCGCGAATGGATGCATCTTACCCCCGAGCAAATCGCCCTCTATCAAGCGGTGGTGGATACCCTCTTCCGCGAAGTGTCGGGAACGATGACGCGGATGGCGCGGCGTGGGGCCATTGTGGCCGCCCTGACCCATTTGAAGCAAGTGGTGGACCACCCAGCCCTGTACCTGCATCAAAACGGGCCCTTGAAGGGGCGGTCAGGGAAGCTGTCGCGCCTTGAAGAGCTGGTCAGCGAAATCTTGGAGGCGGGCGAACGGGTGGTGGTGTTCTCCCAGTACGTGACCTGGGTGCAGCTATTGGCCCCTTACCTGCGCCGCCACTTTCACGTGCCGGTGCTGACCTTCCATGGCTCCTTGGGGAAGAACGAGCGCGACCAGGTGATTCAGGAGTTTACCGACAAGAACGGTCCGCCCATTCTCCTGGCCTCGTTGAAGGCGGGCGGGGTGGGGCTCAATCTGGCCTCGGCGCAGCATGTGATTCATTATGATCGCTGGTGGAACCCGGCGACTGAGGATCAGGCCACGGACCGCGTATGGCGCATGGGACAGACCTCGCTTGTCACGGTGCACAAGTTTGTGACGCGGGGCACCGTGGAGGAGCGCATCGATACGCTGATCCAGGAAAAGCGCCAGCTGTCCCGGCGGATTTTGTCCGAGACCCACGCCGATGCTTGGGTGTCGGAGCTGTCCAACCGTGAACTGCGGGAACTGGTGGAACTGAGGGAGAGTCTATGGATCGAATCATAGAGCGGTTTGAAGAAGCCTTGAAAGCGTGGTGTGGGCCCGAGGATCGGGAGCGGCTGGGACAGTTGGTCCCGGAAGAGATGCAGGGCTACGGCGGGGTTCTCCGCGGGGCGTTTGGCGGTCCGGACGCGGCCACTACGGTGCGTCTGACGGTCAATCCCTGGGATACCGATGAGCGATGGACCGTCATGGTGGCGGGGCGCCGCGATGGGGAGTCCCAGTTCTGGGAGGAATGGCTGCCCGTTCAACCGCTTTGCCGCATTCCCTTCCTGACCGATCAGTTTCAAAGCCAGTGCAGCCTCTGCGGCGACACGCCCTGCCTGCATGGCGCAGCCCTGACGCTCCAGTGGCTGACGCGGGCGGTCGAACGGCGCCAACTCTTCCTGTTGTTCTTCAACCGGCGCGGCATGAGCCGGGCCCAGAATTTGAATGCGCGCGCCATTGCGCGTGTGCCTATGGGGCTTGGCACCAACCTGGACAGAACCCGCAAGGAATTGTTGGCGATTGTGGAGGCGGCGCTCAAAGCAGCCGGCAAGGAACGTGACAATCTCTTCGGAGGGGGTGATGAGGCTGCGCATTCTGGCGACCGGCCTTAGCGGCGGCATTGGGAAGGCGTTCGAGGCGCGCGCCGCCCAGCATCCCGATTGGGCATTGAAGGCGCTGTCCCGACACCCCCGAGCGGATGACATCCCCTTTGACGTGACGTGGCCCTTGCCGCGCTTGGAGGAGTCCTTGGCCTCCCAAGCGACCGTAGACGCCCTATTGTGCCTGGCTGGGGCGGACATCCTCTCCCCGCCGCTTCGCCATGCGCCGTACTTGGAGCGCTTGGACGCGCTCTATGCCGTGGATCTGGCCGGCACCATCAAGACGGTCAAGGCGGCCTTGCCCCATCTGGCTGAGGACGGCATCATCATTCTGATGGGCTGGGATATGGCTACCTTGGGCAAGGGCGGGGAGGCGGGCGAACTCTACGCGCTCGCCAAAGGCGCCGTGGCGAGCTACGGGAAAAGCTTGGCCCTTAGCCTCTTGGGACGGGCCACTGTCTACGTGGCCGCACCCGGGTGGGTAACCACCCGGTGGGGGGAGAGCCTTTCCGGCGAAGCCCGCGCCCGCATCGCCCATGGCACCCGCTCCGGTGCCTGGCAGACCCCGGATGAGGTGGCTTCGGTGCTGGAGGCGCTCCTGCAATTTCCCCGCACCCTCTCGACCGGCCAGATTATTTACGTCAACCGGGGCGACGTGCTGCCCAGCTAACGCACCTGGCGCGTGACGTGCAGAATGCCCACGCCGTGGTCATAGACCATCGATCCTCCCAAAATGCCGGTCAAGGAAATCATCACCACCGCTCCCAGCACAAAGAGACTGGACAAGGGATTCATGCGTCCGCGTCCGGTGCGCGCCACCGACCAAGAGCTGCGGTCCCGATCCTTGAAGCGGGAGCTTAAGCGCACGATCCAGGCGATAAGGGCGAAGAGTCCGGTAAAGAATGCGTCGCGCTGGTGATGGGAGAGCATGGCGCTGGTCTTCGGCGACCATTTGACAAAGTGCTCCGACACCATGCCGGCCGCACCGGCGGCCACGATAGCCAGAAGCGACAAGGTGAGCGTCCAGAAGCTGGCGCGCGCAAAAAATCGATCGTGCCGGGGCCGCAGCAAATATCCCAAGATTTCGATCATGAGTGTCAAATACAAGAGCGCGATGGGGAAATGCACCACCATGGGATGCACCGTGGGCGGCAAAATCTTGACGCCGATGCCGACCAATCTCCCAACCAATCCGTTCAAGCCCGTCACCTCGCGACTAGTGTGTCCCCCGTTTCCAAGAACATGCAGGCGAGGGCATTGTTGTCTTTTTGCGTCGGCAACTTGTCACCCCTGGCCACGCCCCGGCGTACCGTACTCCCAGAACCATTATTTTCTAAAGGAGGGGTAGCATGACGTGGCGCAATGGGGTGCTGGCCGTCCTTGGCGCATGGTTTGTCGTCGCGGCGTTTTTAATGGACCCGATGGACTTATCCTTGTTCGTTTGGACGGCGCTCATCCTGGGCGGACTGACGTTATTGGGGAGTCTCTGGGCGCTGGGCGATTCCGCCCGGCGGGTCTGGCGCCATTGGCTGATGGTGCTGTTCGGGCTCTATTTGGCGATTACGCCCTGGATTTACGGATTTACCAGCTACGCGACCGCCCTATGGTCCACCCTTTTGGTGGGGGCCGCTCTCTTGGCCGTCGCACTCTGGCAACTGTTCTAAGCCAGGGAATCCACGCCTCCCGCTGGGGAGGCGTGAGTACATATCCTCTCTCGGAAAGTGTCCTAACGGACTTTGGTATGATGATCATGGATGGCAGTTTAGGGCGTCATGAATTGAGGAATGTGGATGAAAATCCATCCGAAGGTCCCTCTCGAGAGCCTTTTGAGGCCCAGACTGGCGCTGGCGCGCTGCGGAGCCGCGAACTATTCACCGAACAGGGTCAATCATTGCCATGAATCGTGTGCGCCTAAGTGGCCGGTCCCCTCATCCGGCGCCATCGCCTCTCTATTATTGGAGCGGCCTCCAGTCGGTGGGAGCGGTGGCCACGGCCTTCTGGCACGCTCGGAACGGGAGCCACGGCATCACCCCCGAAGCTCCCGTCGACATCGTCCGCATGCGGGCCCTCGTGCTTTTCATGCAGGGAACGCGGATCGCCATGTGGCCTGGAAGGTGGGGGCGGCGCATGACAATGCGGGGTTGGTGTGATCCCATGTGGGCACTACGGGTGGAAGGGGCTTTCCGCGCCGCAAAATACCCGGCCGTTTCGCCGAACGGAAACTAAAATTAATGTCTAATGGCTGACGCTGTGGGCGGGACATGCGCAT
>JAKADO010000029.1 GCA_021820485.1 Bacillota bacterium | reverse complement strand
TTACCAACCACCCCCCCCTTGCGCGGAGAGGCACCTCACCGCGATGCCAAATTTCCACAGAGACGCAGAGACCCCTTGCTTCAGAGCGGAGCCGACTTCCCTTGTGTAACCGGACACCGCCAACGCGGCCATCGCCGCCGACAACGGCATTTTCCGACAAATATCAACAAATGGATCCAACATTCCTAATTAAACCAATCGTTGCGTAATTCCAAAAGGATAGTATAGACTCGTAATAGTTTCCTAACTTGTACAACCTCTGAAAAATGTAAGGAGGTCACACATGACCAAGGGATCCATGTCGATTATGGCGGCTTCCGTCATTGGACTGGCCGCGGTAATTTCCGGATGCGGCAGTGGGGTAGGCGGCAGCGGCGGATCGACGACCGCCAGCGGCGGCACCATCACCGTGGGCACGTTGTACGCCTCGTCCGGCCAATTTGCGACCTCGTCGATGGCAGAGTACCAAGGGTTGAAGTTTTGGGCCCATGAAGTAAATACTCAAGGCGGCGTCTATGTGAAGGCGACCGGAAAAAAAGAGAAGATCAAGCTGGTAGCATACAATGACCAAAGTTCCACCCAGACAGCGACCACGCTGTATCAGCAGCTTATCACGCAAAATCACGTCAATATGCTGGTGGCGGACTTCGGGTCGGTGCTGACGTCGGTCGGGGTCACCATCGCGCAAGAGAACAAGATGTTGCTGTTTGACCAATCTGGCTCGGGCACCACATTCTTTGACAGCACCCCGCCCAACCCCTATATTGTCTTAACCTCCATCCAGGCCTCGTCGTTGTGGCCAGACTCACTCTCCAACTACATCCTGAAAAACAACATCAAGAAAGTGGCCATCATTTACGGCGCCAACGACTTCACCGGCGCCCAGGACACCACCTTGGTGAACAATCTCAAGGCCGCCGGCGTCACGCCGGTGTACAACCATCCAGTCCCCACCGCCACGACCAACTATTCAGCCCTCTTGAACAGTGTGGCGGCGACCCATCCAGACATGGTGATCGAGTTGGGGTATGACACCAACGACATCCCCTTCCTTCAGGCCGTTGATGCCAGCCAATACAAGTTTCCCAAGGTGTTTACCATCTTCCCCGGACAGGAGTCGGCGCTGTTTGCCAAGGACATTGGCGTGAGCAACCTAGCCGGCACATACACCTACGCGGCGCCGCCACTGACGAAAGTGTCCGGTGTCAATTACGGCATGTCGCTGTCCCAGTTCACGTCCCAATTTGAGAAATATGCGGGCGCGAGCAGCATTGACTTCGAGAACATCGCCGGTTACAACACCGGACTCATTCTGCAAAAGACGCTGGCGACATCGAAAAGCCTTAAGCAGACGGCGTTCCGCCAAGCCATCAACACATTCTCCGGCAAGGTGACTACCATTGAGGGCACCTTCAGGATCAACACCCAGACCGGAGCTCAGGAAGGCCTGCCATTCCCGATTGGCAAGTGGGTCGACAACAACGGCCAGTTGGGCGTCAAGATTTACGAAAGCACCATTCAAGGCGAGCTGTAGGCCGGTCTCAGGCTGCAGTCCGGCCGGGTCGAGTGCTTTCCAACAGGCGCTCCTCGGCCGGACTTTTTGACGACCTCGAGCATCATTATTGATCGCAAGGAAGGTTGGTGGAGACAATACTCGCATACAGCATCATCGGCGGTATCCTGTTTGGCTTCTTTTACGCCCTCTTGGGACTAGGTTTGAATCTCGTGTTTGGGGTTCTCAAGATGGTGAATCTGGCCCACGGGGATTTTGTGATGCTGGGGGCGTATGGAGCATATGTCGCCTATAGCACGTCCCACATCAACCCCTTAATCACTATCTTGGTGGAGATCGTAGCGTTTGGGATTGTCGGCATGGCGCTCTATTACGGCATCGTGCCGCGCCTATTGAAGTCGCACGATCCCGAAATGCTTTCCCTGATTCTATTCTTCGGCGTGTCTCAAGCGATTGAGGCGTTGGCCACATTTGCCTTCGGTCAGAATACCCAAACGATGAATCCCAATGTCTTTGGCAATCACCCATTGGTGATTTTCGGCCAGCAGTTTCAGACCGCGTGGTGGGTCAGCGTCCTGGTCAGTGCCGTGGCATTAGCCCTGCTTTACCTGTTCTTGTACCGCAGCAAGCTGGGCCGAGCCACCCGGGCTGTGATGGGAAACCGCGAGGAGACCGCTGCCAGCGGCATCAACGTCAATCGGGTTTCGACCATTGCGTTCGGCATCGGGTTGGCATTGGCCGGTATCGCCGGAGCGCTCACCCCATTCATGCTGGGAGGCATCTATACGACCATGGGTGTAGGGATTACCGTGACCTCCTTCGCCATCATCGTCATCGGCGCCCTGGGCAACCCCTTGGGCACCATTATTGGCGGCATTGTGTATGGGGTCGCACAATTCTTGATGCAGAGCTATCTGCCGTCGTGGTCGGCGATGGCGCCCTTCGTGCTGCTGCTGATTATCCTCTTGGTGCGGCCCGGAGGAATCTTGGGTAAGGGGGCTCGCTATGCTTAAGCGTCTGGGCTCCATGGGGCTCCCTCTGGTGGTGTTGGTGCTCATCTTCGCCGTGGGGCCCTATACAGTATTCAACAACCCGGCCACACTCTTCGAAATGATGGCGTTTTTGGCACTGGCGCAAGGGATTAACGTCTTATACGGCTTTACCGGATATCTGCCCTTCGGCTATGTAGGATTCTTTGGCGCGGGTGCGTATGGCGCCTCCGTGGTCGTTCTTAAGCTGCATTTTCCGATTCTGCTCGCGATTCTGGCCGGCGGAGTGATCGCCGTCTTAATCAGCGTCATCCTATTGCCGATGCTGCGTCTATCAGGAGCGTACTTTGCCATTGGCAGTTTGGCGGCAGCGGAAATTGTCTACAACGTGGTCGCCAATCCCAACTTGCAGAGCGTCACCAACGGGCCTTACGGCATTAATCTGGCTCCGGTCTTCAACGCCACATTAAGCTATTGGCTAATGCTGGTGTTGGTTCTGGTGGCGGTCACGTTTGTCATTTGGCTGCGCCACTCGTCATTTGGATTTTCGCTGTTGGCGTTGCGCGATGATCCGGTAAGCGCGGGCATGGCTGGCGTGAATATTGTGCGCACCCGCACCCTGGCTTGGCTGGCAAGCGCCTTTATCGCCGGCTTGGCTGGCGCCATATACGCCTGGCACATCTCGGTCTTCTATCCCGGCACCATGTTTGACCTGAATATCAGCATCTTCGCGATTGTCTTCACCCTGTTTGGCGGACGAGCCACCGTGTGGGGCCCCATTATCGGCACTGTTGTGCTCTACGGCCTCTACAACTGGATCGGCTTTTCCACCCCGCAGTACTTCCAACTGGTCTATGGGCTTCTGATTGTGGGACTGGTGCTGTTTTTGCCCAACGGCGTGATGTCGTTGATCGGCCGGCGCCGAAAGTCCCGTCATGCCGAGCGGAAGGGGGCGGTCATGAATGTCTGAGAGCGTGCTCGACGTTCGGCAGGTAGTGAAGAAATTCGGAGGCTTTCGGGCGCTGGACGGCGTCAGCCTGAGCATTCGCCCCGGGGAAATCCTGGCTCTAGTGGGCCCCAACGGGTCCGGAAAGACCACCTGCATCAATGTCGTGTCTGGATTGTACCCGGCAGATGAGGGCGAGGTCCTCTTCCAGGGGCAGCGCATCAATGGACTGTCCATGTCCTCCCTGGCGCGGCTGGGCATTAACCGTACCTTTCAGATCCCGAAGCCGTTCAAGGCCCTGACGGTGGAGGAAAACGTGGACGTCGCACTCCGCAACATTCATCCGGCCACGCCGCTGGTGGACGATCCGCTGGCTTTCGTAGGCATGGACCATGTGCGGGATCGCATGGCCAGCACCCTCAACAGCGGCCAGCAGAAGCTGCTGGACCTTGCTCGAGCCTTGGCTGGGGCCCCCAAGCTGTTGTTGGTCGACGAGTTGGCCGCCGGTATGAATCCGGCGGAACTTCGTCAGTTGGCCGGCAAACTGCGTGAATTGGCCAGTCGAGGGGTCGCGTTGTTGGTGGTGGAACACCTTATGGGTTTCGTCAATCAGTTGGCGGAACGGGTGATTGTGATGAATGCGGGACGCGAGATCTTCGAGGGCAGTTTGGCTGCTGCGGCAAAAGATGCGACAGTGGTCGAAGTCTACTTGGGAGGGTAGTCATGGACGCATTGCTGAGAGCGAAAGGAATGAACACCGGGTATGACCAGCTGCAGATTCTTTGGGACGCAGCCTTAGACGTCAAAGCCGGTGAACGCGTGGTGGTGCTGGGATCCAACGGTGCCGGAAAGACCACCCTGCTGAAGTCCTTGATCGGGATCCTGCCGCTCTGGAGCGGCACCATTGAGTTCGATGGCCACTCGGTGGACCGGTTGCGCACCGACGGACGCGTCCGCCGCGGCATGGCGTACATGTCGGAAGTAGGGATCATCGCCGATCTCTCCGTCGAGGACAACCTCCGCATCGGTGGATACTTTTCGTCCCGCGACGCACTGAAATCCAAGATGGAGGCCATGTTCAAGGAGTTCCCGATTTTAAGGGAACGGCGCATGGAAGCGGCCGCCAGTCTCAGTGGCGGCCAGCGAAAGATGCTTGCGGCGGCAAGGGCTCTCATGGGCGATCCCAAGCTGTTGATGATGGACGAACCCTCGGCCGGCCTCTCGCCGCTTCTCGTGACGGAGATATTGCGCCTTGTCAAAAACCTTGAGGGGCGGAACATGGCCTTTCTTATCGCCGAGCAGAACATTAAGTTTCTGGAAGTCGCCACACGGGTCTACGTGTTGGATTCCGGGCGCATCATCTTCAGCGGCACCGTGGACGAGTTGCAAACAAACGATGCCATTCGGCGCGCCTATTTCGGCGTCGACGCGGTTTAATCGGCAGCCCGTCGTCCGGCGGGCTGCGTTTCTTCCTTCCAGCCATCGGAGAAAGGCGGTGCGGCATGCGCATCACAGCAATTTACGAAAAGACCGTTCCCATCCGATCCAATATCCGCAATGCCTACATTGACTTTTCCACGATGACGGCATCCGTCGTTGCGGTAGTGACCGACGCAGTGCGCGACGGACGGCCGATAGTGGGCTACGGCTTCAATTCCAACGGGCGTTATGGGGCGGGCGGGCTTCTGCGGGAGCGCTTCATTCCCCGCCTCCTGGCGGCCGAGCCGGCGTCCTTAATGAACGACGCCGGAGACAATCTCGATCCGCATCGCATCTGGACTGTTCTCATGACGGGAGAAAAACCCGGCGGCCATGGCGAGCGCTCGGTCGCCGTCGGGGTCTTGGACATGGCCATCTGGGACGCCGTGGCGAAGATTGCTCAAAAGCCGCTCTATCGCCTCTTGGCCGAACAATTCGGTGACGGACCCGTGGACGATCGGGTGTTTGTCTATGCTGCCGGCGGCTATTATCAGCCCGGCAAGGGACTCGAGGCACTGCGGGACGAAATGCGGGCATACCTGGATATGGGCTACCGCGTGGTCAAGATGAAGATTGGAGGGGTTGACCTTGCCGAGGATGTGCGCCGTGTCGAGGCGGTGATTCAAGTGCTGGACGGCGATGGCGGGCGGTTGGCGGTGGACGCCAACGGCCGCTTTGACCTCCCTACGGCCACCGCTTATGCTGATGCTCTGGCCCCTTACCGACTCTTTTGGTATGAGGAGGCAGGCGATCCCCTTGATTACGCGCTGCAGGCTGCCCTGAGCCAGTACTATCCCGGCCCCATGGCTACCGGAGAGAATCTATTCTCGCACCAAGACGTCCGCAATCTGCTCCGTTATGGCGGAATGCATCCCCAGCACGACTATCTCCAGTTCGATTGTGCGTTAAGCTATGGTGTGGTGGAATATCTTCGCACTCTCTCCGTGTTGAAGGAGCAGGGCTGGTCGCCGCGGCGGGTCATTCCCCACGGCGGCCATCAGTTGTCGCTCCATTTGGCCGCTGGTTTGGGTTTAGGCGGAAACGAGTCGTATCCCGGTGTGTTTCAGCCGTTTGGCGGCTTTGCCGACGGATATCACATAGTGGATGGCTACGTCCGTCTCCCGGACACGCCAGGGATTGGGTTCGAACATAAAGCGGCACTCTATGCATTGTTGAAATCCGTGCATGAATAGGAGGA
This sequence comes from Bacillota bacterium, assembly GCA_021820485.1. Lineage (GTDB taxonomy): Bacteria > Bacillota > Sulfobacillia > Sulfobacillales > Sulfobacillaceae > Sulfobacillus_B. Next base: position 27,839 of record JAKADO010000029.1, on the reverse strand, counting down.
ATATCGGGATGAAACTGGCTACGGTTGAGGTGAACCATCATCAAGAGCTGGCCATTGTGGCAGAAGGAGGCTTGCACACCACCGGGAGGAGCATGGCCGACCTGCTCAACCAGACAGTGGATTTGAAAGAACTGGCTCGCCAGGCGAAAGACGGAGGCCGGCAGCCGCTGGAACAGCATCGTCTCTTGCCGCCAGTGCCCGACCCGCAGAAAATCATTTGCGTCGGTCTCAATTACAGTCCCCACATCGCCGAAGGCCACTTCGACGTGCCCACGCATCCGGTGTTGTTCAATAAGTACGCCAACAGCTTAGTGGGGGACGGTGCCACTGTGTCAGCTCCCGGAGACAGCCAGCAGTTCGACTATGAGTCCGAACTGGTGATTGTGATGGGACGTGAGGCCCACAACGTCAGTGAGCGGGATGCCTTGGACTATGTGCTGGGCTACACCAACGGCAATGATCTCTCCGCTCGGGATTTGCAGTTTCGGACCTCTCAGTGGCTCTTGGGCAAAGCGGCGGACGGGCTCGCACCGCTAGGCCCCTATGTCGTGACCGCCGACGAAATCGCGGATCCCGATCATCTGGAAATTCGCGGGTATCGCAATGGACAACTTGTTCAACATTCCAACACCGATCAGATGATTTTCTCCTGCCGGTTTCTCATTAGCTACATTTCGCGTTACATTACACTCCAGCCCGGCGACCTCATCTTTACCGGCACTCCCGAGGGGGTCATCATGGGACAGGACCCCGCCGCCCGCCAATGGCTAAGTCCCGGCGAGACGGTGACGGTGGCCGTCGCGGGACTCGGGGAACTCACCACCCATATTGGCTGATCTGGCCCGGCGGTTCACAAGCGCAGTGTTCCAGCGGCCAAGAGGTCTAGGCAAACAAAGAGCACGGGGTGGCCGACGAAATCATTTCGCTGGCCACTCCCTACAGTTGGCAAAGCCTTCTTACTAATACACGGGTCGTCCGCCTTGGCCGAGCAGGGCGGCCTGCCACGGAGCCACAGGCGGCAACAGCTCAAATTCCTCGGGGACGGGCACGTCGATGAAATACGGCCCATCAGCTCTCATGGCGGCCGTCAGCGCTTGGTCTAACTCATCCATCGACGAGACCCGCTCTCCCTCGAGCCCAAATCCGCGGGCCACGCCAACCGCATCGACGGCCCCGAAGTCGACCCCGAAATAGCGCCTCTCCATGAAGAAATGCTGCAACGACTTAATCCAACCCAAGGACCCATTGGAAAAGTGCACCACAATGATGGGCAGACCCAAGCGGGCCAGAGTCTCCAGTTCCCCACAGGCCATGCCAAAACTGCCATCCGTCGTAAAACTGACAACTAGGCGTTCCGGCTTCCCAAGCGCCATGCCCAGTGCGGCTGGAATTGCAAATCCCATGGCCCCGTGCCCCCGCGGCAACACCACATCGCGGCCAAAACCGGCCGAAACCCAATAGGAGGACAGGTAGGGCGTCGGCGTGCCGGCATCCCCCACCACAATGGCTCGGGCACCGGTTCGGTGTTGGACGAGCTCGACTACCCGGCGCGGATCGAGCCCACGTAGCGGGGGTTCGGCGCGCTGCTCACAAAACGCAGCCTGCCGGGCGGCAATCCACGTGCGTATGGACTGACCTCGCCGTTCGTCCGGTTTTACTCGCCCATACAAGTCCGCGAGCAACGCAGCAGCATCGCCAATCAAAGGGATGCCATTCGTATAATTCTTGCCGGCTCGATCGGGATCCATGTCGATATGTATCGCCTGAACCTTGGTCCGGTCCGGCGAGCGAAATCCATCCGTATCGGTCGAGTTCGCCCGGGTGCCGACGAACACCACCACATCCGCCTGATGCAAGTACTCGTTGGCATAGTCGTGAGCCCCGTTGGCGCCAACAACACCCAGACTCAAGGGATGAGATTCTGGGAAGGCGCCTTTGCCATGAATGGTAGTGGCCACGGGAGCGTTTAGCTTCTCGGCCAAGTCCAAGAGCTCCTGCCATGCGCCGGAGAGATGCACCCCCGACCCGGCCACCAATGCCGGCCGGGAAGCGCGGTCAAGGAGTGCGACCGCGCGATTCAGTGCCGCATCATCTGGGGGTGTCGTCACTCTGATGCGGGCTCGAGAGAGCGCCCCAGAGATGCTGGCGCGTTCTTCGAATACGTCCTCCGGGATGATGAGACTCACCGGGCCCGGTCGCCCTGACACGGCAAGGGACAACGCCTGGTGAAGCTGATCGGCGATGTCGCGGGCCGACTCCACCAGGAGCTGAGCTTTGGTCACCGCGGAGAACAATTTTTGTTGATCGATTTCGGTGATGGCGCTGGAGCCTCGACTGGATCGATGAATGTCCGATGTGATGACCAGCATCGGAACCGAGGCGGCATAAGGTTCGCCGAGTCCTCCAACCAAGAACGTGGCACCACCGCCGCTTGATGCTTCGACGACGCCCACCTGCCGGGTCACGCGCGCATAGGCGTCCGCCATGGACGCGGCAGACCGCTCATCGCGCGCCAAAACGTGGCGCACCTCCTGTTGGCGGGCCAACGCATCGTATAAGGCGACTCCCGTATCTCCAGGCACACCGAAAATGAATTTTACCTCGGCACGGCGCAGCGCTTCAACCAGGATCTCAGCGCCGGTCCCTTCAAAAGACATAACTCTCCCCCCACTATCGATCTTCAGGATGCCCGGGTCCGCATCCGCCAAAGCGGCTTTCCGGTCTCTATCGCAACAATGAACCTGCGAATCAGTGATCGCCAGCCCCGGCGCACGCCTTACGCGTTCGCGATGCCTCGTCAAGCCATCGGCTTTAAGCGCTGGCCCCGCTTTGCTCCTAAATACCGGCCCTGCTCGACCACACACTCGCCCTGCAGGTACACCGCCTTAATGCCCTCAGGCAATGCCGCGTCGGCGGCGTAGCGCCCCATGTCTTCGATGGCTTCCGAATCAAAAATCACCAAGTCGGCCACTGCACCGGGCCGAATGACACCCCGATCGCTCAATCCAAAAGTGTCCGCAGGAAGACCCGTCATCTTGTAAACGGCCGTCTCGAGATTCATCCATTCCTCATCACGGACATACTGACCAAGCACCCGCGGAAACGTGCCAAAGAGTCGTGGGTGCGGTTTGCCGCCACTGCCCGGCGGCAGGCCATCCGACCCAATCATCGTCCAAGGGAACGTCATGACCCGACGCAGGTCGCTCTCATCCATGCTGAACAGAATCATGCTCACACGGAGCTCATTCTCGACCAGTAAGCGCATCATAGCCGCGATCGGGTCTACGTGCAATTCCTGCGCCACTTCCGTCAACGTACGCCCTTCGTAGCGGTGATCCCGTGTCGAACTAATCAGGATGACATCCGACCCCATGTGACCGAACTCATTTTCCCATCCCGGAAGCCCCTTTTCGATGTCGTCGTAGATGCGGCGCCGTTCGCCGGAATCCTGCAAACGCCTGAGAACGGCCGCTTGGCCACCAGCTTCCACCCAAGGGGGAAGACAGGACGTCAGCACGGTCGAGGATGCGGTGTAGGGATAGACGTCCAACCGCACGTCTTGACCGGCCTGCCTGGCCTCCATCACCAGCTCAAGCGTGGTTGTGGTTTTGCCCCAGTTTTGAGGACCACTCGCCTTATGATGGGAAATTTGTACGCGGCACCCTGATTCCTTCCCGATGGTCAAGGCCTCCTGGACGCTCTCGACGAGCAAGTCCGATTCATTGCGCATATGGGTTGCGTAGATCCGACCATCCAGGCAACTCGCCAGGTCAATGATTTCATCCGTGGCGGTAAAGACACCCGGCGGATAAATGAGTCCCGTGGAGAGTCCAAACGCTCCCTCATCCAATGCCCGTCGCAATGCATCTCGCATCAGCCGGCGCTCCGCATCGCTGGCTCGTCGCTCTTCGAGCCCCATCGCGAGAATCCGGAGTGTGCCCTGCCCAACCAAGGGCGCCACGTTTGTCATCAATCCCCGGGCCTCTGCTTGGTCCCAAAACTCAGCGAAGCCTTGTCCGCGCCAAACCGTCGGAGGAAAGAGCCGTTCGGTATACTCAGCCAAGTCCGTCATGAAGGCCTCGGTTCGCGGCGCCAAACTTTCGCCGCAATTTCCCGTCACCTCCGTTGTCACCCCTTGACAGATTTTGGACAGATCGGGGTCCGGCAGGAACGCGGCATTGTCCGCATGCGAATGGACATCAATGAATCCGGGGGCCACCACCTTTCCCCCAACCGGAATGACCTCCCAGCCTGCGGGATGCGTTTCAGCCACCGGAGCGATTTCTACAACGCGGCCCGCCTGGACCCACAAATCCCCTCGAAATCGGGGAGAGCCTGTCCCATCAATGACGGTGGCATCCGAGAAAATCGTTCGGCCCTTATTCATGGAAGGACACCTCCCCGCCATGGCGGCGGAAGTGGACTTGATACCGCTGATAGCGGGCCACCTGATGCTCGTTGACGCGGTAGCCAATCCCTGGACGGCTCGGAACCGTGATTTGCCCGTTGTCGACCGTGACTTCCGGGTCGATAATGTCGGGGTTCCAGTACCGCCGACTGGCCGCCGTGTCGCCGGGCAGGGTAAACGTGGACAACGTGGCAATGGCCACGTTGTAAGCGCGGCCGATACCGGTCTCAAGCATGCCGCCGCACCACAATTGAATGCCGGCCCGGCCCGCGACTTCCGCCAAGTCCAGCGCCGCTTCAATGCCCCCGATGCGGCCCAGCTTCACGTTGATGATGCGGCACGCCTTAAGCCGGATGGCTTGTTCGGCGTCCGACACGGTGTGAATCGATTCGTCCAGACACAAGGGAGTCCGCATTGCGGCTTGGACACGCGCATAGAGTTCCCATGCCTCTTCGGGAAACGGCTGCTCAATCATCATCAATTCATATTGGTCAAGCTTGGCCATGAGCTCTTCATGCTCGGGACCATAGGCAGTGTTGGCGTCCACCATCAAGGGGATATCCGGAAAGGCTTGCCGGATCGCATCCAGCGGCTCGACGTCCCAGCCCGGTTTCACTTTGACTTTGATCCGCCGGTACCCTTGGTTCACGTAGTCCCTGACCTCCTCGAGGAGTTCGGGAATGGGGCTGATTCCGAGACTTACGCCCACGTCGACCTGAGATTTGGTCCCCCCGATGAGCGTGGCCAGCGGTACCCCCTGCTGTTGGGCTTGGATGTCCCACAGCGCCGACTCCACTGCATACTTGGCCATCCGATTGCCGTGCAAATGCTTGATGGAGGCATTGAAATTCCTGGGATGGTCGAACTTCCCGCCCAACAGCACAGGCACCAGTTCGTTGCGGATAAAGGCTTCCACACTATCGGTCGTTTCTTCATTGTATAAAGGCCGCCGAAGGGCAACGCTCTCGCCCCATCCGACAGAGCCATCCCGACTCTGCAGTTCCACCAATACAATATCCCGATCGGTTTGCACCCCGAAGCTCGTCTCAAATCGCATTTGGAGGGGCATGGTTACACGGTGCAAGACAACCTCTTCAATCTCAATCACAGTGCCTCAATCCTTTCTGGCTACCATTCGTTCAACGTTCGCCAAATCTTATCGGCTGCTTCCAAGTTCTTTCGAATGCGTTCGGGAGCCCGCTCGGCGAGTTCATGGCCCATTACATGAATCAGAGCCATCAGCGCGACTGTCGAACTGTAATGGGACTGCGACGCGCTGGGGAGGCGCAGTTCCAATTCCGCCGGCACGCGGGGACCGCCTAGATCGGTAATCCACAAGATGTGGTCCGTGCGCGCCGCGCATTGGGACAAAAATGCTGCGGTGCGCTTGGAGTAACGCGGATAGCTTAGGCCAATCACGCCGTCTTCTGGGCCTAAATCGCGCAGATGCATCCATGCCTGACTTGAGACCGCATCGACGAACTCCACACCCCCTAAGAGGTAACGGAGGTTTAAGGCCAGATGCTCAGCCAAACTGGCCGTCATCAAACTTGCCGCCACGACAATATGCTTGCGCGTCAAGAGCCATTCAGCAATCGCCACCACTTGCGTGCGCAGAATGGGTCCGAGTTGTTCCAAGTTCGCCTTTTCCTGGCTCAGAACCATGGCTACGCTGTCCTCGGGCTCATCCACCGACGCCTGACGCAGGGCCAGCCACGCAGACGGCACGACCGGATCCAGGTCGCGCACTCGGGCTTGCAAGTCGGAAAAGCCCTGAAACCCAGCCCGTTGCACAGCACGAACAACAGATGCGGGGCTGACCCCGGCCTCCCGCGCAATGGATTCGACGCGCTTCCAGGCCACCTCTGGCGTATGCTGCGCCAGCCACACCAAGGCCCGTTGGACCGCCGGCGCGGCCTCCGGGATGACTCGTTCGAAGTCTTGCTGAATATCTACAATCCTCATGTCATCACCTTGAAAAATCTCTTTCAATAATATAACATAAAATTTGAAATCTACCCACTAATTGGCATCCGTTCCCTTAAAAACGAGGTGAGTATATGAACATGCGCTGGATGATGGCCGGCGTTGGTGCGACCTCCCTGTTGGCCCTGGCGGGCTGCGGCAGCACCCCGGCGACCAAAACCGGAGCGTCCTCGGGCGGAACTGTCGTGGTCGCGGAGCAGCCCCAGTCGCCTCCCAACTGGTTTTTTCCGGTGATCAATGCACCTGATTTCTTTGCCCTGAATCTTCAAATCGAGTTTCTGATGTATCGTCCCCTCATTTATCTAAACAAGCAAAACGTAGTGGACTACTCCAAGTCCCTGGCCACGCACATTCAAGTGAACTCCAGCGGCACGCGGTACGTCATCACGTTGGGCCAGAAGTACAAGTGGTCCAACGGCCAACCCGTAACAGCCCAGGATGTGGTCTTTACCGTCAATCTCATGAAGGCCGCCTCCCAGCCGAACTCCCCGTGGGTTTTCGGCGGATTGGGCAGCGGCGGCATGCCGACGGACTGGCAGAGTGTCACCGCCGAAGGTTCGCACACCGTCGTCATTCAGTTGACGCACCCCGCCAACCCGCAGTGGTTCATCCACAACGGCCTCACCCAAATCTTCCCGGTGTCCCAATCGGTCTGGGATCGCTACCCCAACAACATGACCCAGGAGTTGAAGTTCATCCAATCGGTGGGCAATAAGCCGACCAGTCATTATTACAACGTCGTGGACGGCCCGTTCCGCTTCCTGAAGTGGCAGCCGAACAACTATTGGGAGTTGGTGCCGAACCCCCACTTTGGCGGCCATAAGGCGTCGATTTCTCACTTGGTGTTCCAGTACGAGGGGTCTTCCAGTTCTGAGTTCGCCGCCTTGCGAAACGGCAGTGTGTCCGTCGGGTATCTGCCCGCGTCCATGATTAAATACCGCAGCCAACTGCCCAACGACAAGCTGTCATCCAGCTACCTCTTCGCCATGAACTACATCGTGCCCAACTTGAGCCCCAAGGCCCCGGGTGGAATCGGCGCCGCATTGTCCCAGCTCTATGTGCGCCAAGCGCTCGAAATGGGCATCGACCAGAACGGCATTATCAACACGCTGTATCACGGCTATGGAGTGCCCACCGATGGCCCCATTCCCTCCAAGCCCGCCACCCCGTTCTATGACCCTGCCCTGAATACACCCATTTACCCATTCAACCCAGCGCGCGGAAAAGCTCTCTTGGAGGCCCACGGCTGGAGAATGGTCAACGGTGTCATGACCAAGGGCGCGATGAAGCTCTCCATGACCCTGCTCTATGCGTCTGGAAGCCTTACCGAGGCGGACACTGTTCAGCTCATCAAAAACGACTGGGCTCAAGAAGGCGTTCAGGTGCACCTCCAGGAAATGCCCTTTGACCAACTGTTCGCGGAATTGAGCCAGTCCGATCCCACCAAATGGCAAATGGGCTATTGGGGCACTGGACTCGAGTATCAGTACAACTATTACCCTACAGGCGGCAGCATGTTCGCCCCCACTGGGGCATACAACCAAAGCGGTTACGTGAGCTCTACCGCTAACGCGCTCGTCCAGCAGACCTATCTGCCGGGAACGCCGCAGCAAGTTCAGTCCCGCCTTGACGCATATCAGATGTATATCGCCAAGCAATTGCCGGTCTTGTGGATGCCATGGCTCCCCTCGGGATACTCACGGGTAATCGGCCTCAACGTTCACGCCAACAACGTTCACGGGACAGTCAGCACGTACAATCCAGTGACCAACTACCTCTATGCCAACTACTGGACTGTTGCCAAGTAGCATCTTGAAAGGAGCCCTCCATGAAAATTGAGCGCGTGCATCTTGATTTCGTTGAGTTGCCATTGACCGATCCATTTGAGACCTCCGTGGGTGTCAGCACCGTCAAACAGGCATGGCTTCTCACCGTGCTAGCCGACGGTGTTCACGGCTACGCCGAGTCCGTGGCTGATCCCGACCCGCACTGGAACGAGGAGACCCACGCCACGGTGTATTTTGCCTTGAAAAACCACCTCCTCCCCCGCTTATGGGGCCGAGAAATCGAAAAGCCCGAAGACGTGGCACAAGTTCTGGGGCCAATTCGCGCCAACTTTATGGCCAAGGCAACCATCGAAATGGCTGTGTGGGATTGGTTTGCCCGCGCTCAAGAGGTTCCTCTGTGGAAGCTTCTCGGCGGCGATCCGGCGAAGACCCGCATCCCTGTCGGGGTTTCCATCGGCATTCAACCCACCACCAAAGATCTGTTGCAGGCTGCCGACCAGTTCATTCGGTTAGGCTACCGCCGACTTAAAGTGAAGATTAAGCCGGGCCTCGACGTGGAACGTCTCACCGCCTTGCGGCAGCATGTAGGCCCTAGCATAAAAATCATGGCGGACGCCAACTCCGCCTATCGTCTCGAGGACATCCCGAATTTGCAAACCTTGGACGATCTCGACCTGATGATGCTGGAGCAGCCGCTCTCCCATGATGACCTCATTGACCATGCCACGTTGGCGCGCGCCATTAAGACCCCGGTCTGCTTGGACGAGGCGATCCGAACCCCGGATGACGCTCGGAAGGCCATTGACATTGGCGCCTGCCGCATCATCAACATCAAGGTGGGACGTGTCGGTGGGCACACCATGGCTCGGGTCATCCACACCATGGCCGAAGAGCGTGGCGTGCCGGTGTGGTGTGGGGGAATGCAAGAAACCGGAATCGGCCGAGCGCACAATCTGCACATGAGCACGATGACCAACTTCCGGCTTCCCGGCGATACCTCGGCCAGCGACCGTTATTTCCTCGAGGACTTGGTGGATCCTCCGTTTACGCTGAACGCCGATGGTTCTCTCACAGTGCCGGACGGGCCCGGCATTGGGGTGACTCCCCAACCGAAACGCTTGGCTCAGTATTCCTCGTTTCATCAGGAGTTGACGGACCAAAGTCCCGTTATACTGGTTCCGCACGGCATGCCGGCGAGCTTTTGACCGAAACGCAGTTCGCACCACAAAGGAGAGGTGGGCACCCTGGCGCAAGCTGGGGTGCCCCATGAATTTAGCGGTGTCGCTCCGATTCCGGCACAAAATGGTCAAAGACGGCCCGGGCAGCGTACGGCAGAAGCACATGAGCCTCTTGGTCCACATGGAACCGGTGGTCTTGACAGTGTTCACTCATGATGGCGATGGCATAGTCGCCCCAGGGCGTCATCACCAGTCCCGCATCATTGACCACTCCGACATCCCATCCACTCTTGCTGAGCACTTTGACGAGCGGTGCTTCATCATCGGTCCCCTCCAACAGCTCATACGGCATTTGGCGGGTCAATAACGTGTTGTATTCCTGACGTGCCAACATGTCCATGGCGATTGCTGATGATTGGGGATCCAACATGGTCTCGTGATAAATTCCCCTGAGGAGCTGAACCAGGTCGACCGGGGTGGTAAAAGCCAGCGGCCCCGGTTGATCAAAGGCGATTTTGCGGTGAACCACCGTCTGGGTGAGTCCCCACTCGCGGCACAAGCGATTGACCTGATCTATGCCCACGGTGCGGAGCACCATGTTGGTCGCGAGGTTGTCGGAGATAGTCATCATTAACATGAGGGCATCGCGGAACGACAATCGAAGACCCGCCGTCAAGTCCTTAAGAACTCCGGAACCTGGCACAAAGTCATCCGCTCGATACTCAAGAAGCTCGTCCAATCGGTGAATCCCTTGGTGGCACTGACTTAGCGCTTCGACCAGCACTGGGAGCTTCATGACAGAAGCCGTGAGATGCGGCTCTTCCACCGCTCCGAATGCAATCACTTCGCCGGTTTCTAAATGCTCTGCATAGACCGCGAACTCGCCGCTGAACTGTTCCTGAACAGCACCCAATTGTTCTTGAATGGTCAAGGATCCCCCTCCGGTCCTCCAAATCTAACAGAATGGCGAGATAGTCGGCCCCCTACCCTGTCCAGTAGAGCAAAGCGCACGCACCGGAGGAATGCTCTGGTTTTGTCCTCAACCCATGAATCCCTGCCGTGTTGCACAACAGAAAGCCCACCGTGACGCGCATGCTGGCCGAGCCTTCGCTAACCCCGTCGCCGAAAGAAAGGCGGCCGTGATTAGGCGTTCGGGGGGCGACACTGCATTGCGTCAGAAATCGCCGTCTCGTTCTCAACAGCACGCAGGGTCGCACGGCAAGCCCATGTCCCGGGCTGTATTTCGTTTCCCCTGGTGATCTGCCGAACGACCGCGCGAATGGCGTCGGTGTTGCTCTCGGAGATGGCGAAGCGAGCATCCCAAATCGTCCTTACGGAGGCATCCTGCCAACTGACGGCCACGTTCCACAGGTGATGCGTTTCCGTGAGGGACACCACCCCCGTCCCCGGCAATGTCACATTGTGAAAAGCGTCTTGCACCCGCCCAAATTCAATGTCTCGCAGCACCACAAAAGGGCCAACCACTTGAAATCGCCATGTCCCCTGCTGCCATATCACCGCGTTGTGCATGGCGTCCAGAATGTATCCCGTCGCCGAGCCGATAGACTCTTGGGTGACCCCAGCACTATTAACCCATGCAGGCACACCAATTTGTTGACGAGACGATGCGACATGCACCGGCATCTCAATCGTGGGCGCACTTCCTCCCGTCCCGGCGGATCTGGCGACGCCGCAGCCGTTCAGTCCTAATGCCGCCAGCATAACCCCAACACTCATCACCAATGGGGAATACCAAGATTTCATCATATCGCCAACCATTCATGAGAACATATTAGACCGCATTCCGATTCTCAAACTCCATTGCATAGTCATCAAAGTCATTCTGAGATAGGGGCGTGGTTTGGCTTAGGGAAGACTCCCGCCCAACGGAGAGCGCTTCGGTTCCCCTTTTAGGTGGTACTGTCGCGGTGGCGCTTCACTCAAAGCCTCTTAAAAAATCTCAAATAAAAGGCGGCAAACACCAGGACAATACCGACGTTTGCGATCAGCCGCTCCCAGACGTGATGCCGGAAGATCAGCACATCGACAGTTACAATCACGGCAACCAAAACTGCAACGAACAGCACGACAGTCGTGTTCCTGGCCATCTCGACCCCCCGGTTCCAGTATATCAACAGCCGTTTGCTGATGATCCCTGCAAGTGCCGGATTTGCTCCTGGCCCTCAAAAGTTGAGTTCTATGCATGAATGTGCCGTAGCAGGAACGCCAATGCGTTATCCCTACTCGGCCGCGAATGCATTTAGGACATCCATTGAGGCTCACATATGCCCATTAGCTTTTGTGTATCGCGCGTTAGTTCGGGAGTTATCTCCACTCGTGGGCCGGACAAGGTTTTTGCGGGTACAAAACAAAAAACCCGCAATCGCTTGCGGATCACGAAAATTTTCTGGAGCTGGCGATGGGACTCGAACCCGCAACCTGCTGATTACAAATCAGCTGCTCTACCGATTGAGCTACGCCAGCACCTTTCAGACTGTTACTATAGCATAAATCCTTCTCTTTCTTCAACGGTGGCTACTCCTAGCGGTTGTTGACACATTACACATCATTAAATATTATGTTTGTATGACCAAAAAGTTAGGTAATCCTAGCGATTCACCCAACGAATTGATTGACGTAGATGAAGCGATTAGCCGCCTCGTTGCGATTCAGCAGCAGGCCTTTTCGTTTTTTTTCGAACGGCGCACCGAACGCGTGGTGGATGCGCCGACGCGGTTTCAAACCTTTGTATTGCGCACCGTTCGTGAGCGCGAACGTATATCGGTATCCGAGCTCGCACATGCCTTGAGCATTTCCGTACCCACTGCCAGCCAACTCATCAACACGCTGGTGGAGCGTGGGTGGCTTACCATGGATGTCTCGCCGGAAGATCGGCGCCGCCATGATGTACGCATAACCCAAGCAGGGTCTGAGGTGTTGCGGGAGCGATTGGAAAAGCGTCTTAGTCATGTGAAAGACGTCCTGGGGCAGCTGAGCCCCGAAGAACGAACGGCGTTGGTTACGCTGTTAGAGCGGGCGGCATCCTTATGGAAGACGACCCCAGATGATGAAGGGAGTTCCGAGCATGGCCATAAAGCAGGCAGAGGCGCAGAGCCTGATTGAATTAAGGGAAGTGTCCCGCAGCTACGGCGAAGGAGAGGCGACCGTCCATGCCTTGCGTGGCGTCACCTTATCCATCAAATCCGGTGAAATGGTTGCCTTGATGGGTCCGTCGGGCAGCGGAAAATCGACATTGATGAATATTTTGGGGCTTTTTGATCGGCCGACCGGTGGCGCCTACACATTCGGGGGCCAAGACATGACACGACTCTCCGCACGCCAGCAGGCCAGTTTCCGCGGTCGGCGCATCGCCTTCGTGTTCCAAGGCATCCACCTATTGCCCCGGCTGACAGCCTTGGCCAACGTCGAACTGCCCATGTCGTATGCACGCATGGCTGCCAACACGCGCCGGGAGTCTGCCTTAAAGGCCTTGGAGCTCTTAGGAGTCGCCCATCTGAAGGACCGATATCCCAGTCAAATGTCAGGGGGACAGGCCCAGCGCGTAGCCATCGCTCGAGCCATTGCGCCTGGCCCTGATTTGTTGCTTGCGGACGAGCCTACCGGCGCACTGGACCGGAAGTCCGGCGAACTGGTTCTGCAGGCCTTCCAAGAGTTGCATGAGGAAACCGGCGTCACCATTGTTTTGGTCACCCATGATGCCTTTGTCGGCCAGCACGCCGCGCGGATCGTGGCGCTGGAAGACGGCCAGGTCATCGGCGACCAGCCCGTGACCGACCGCCTCATGGCAGCACGGCAACCGTCCCCGACAGGAGGTCAGTCATGAACACATTCGCCATTGCTTGGGACTCGATTTGGCATCACCGCACCCGCAGCTTTTTGACCGCCTTGGGCATAATTATTGGCGTATTTGCCGTCGTCACACTCACATCATTGGGTGGAGGCGTGCAAAAATACGTCAACCAAAAGTTTGCTGGAATTGGCGCCAATCTCATCACTGTGGTGCCGGCACTGCCGCACACCAATGCCAAAGGTGGCAAGGGCGGATTTGGCGGCGGGCGCCACGGCGGCGCCGGTCCATCCTTTTCCAGCATCCCGAGCACCTTGACTGCGGGCGACGTGAACGCACTGAACAACAGCCACAAGTCCGTACTGCAATCCGCAGCAGGCGTTATTACCGTGCCGAGCCTCTTAAGCCAACCCCATAAGAGCCCCATTGGTGCCAGCATTATGGGCGTATCATCCCCATTTTTTGGCATGCAGAACCTGAAGATCCAATCCGGCACGCTGAAAGGAACCGGCGTTGTCCTCGGATACCATGTAGCCCACGAGCTGTTTCCACATAAAAGTGCCCTGAACCAAACCGTTGTAGTCGGCACCAAGGACTTTACGGTGACAGGCGTGTTGAAATCGGCACAAGGCGCACCGGGTTCGGATCCCAACAACACCGCGTATTTGCCCCTCAACGCCGCCCTGTCCGTCTCGGGGCAAACCACCGTGTCGGAGATTATTCTGGCCGCATCGAGCCCGCAGAATGTACCGTCGGCAGTCACCGCAGCGCGCAACATCCTGCTCCACCGGCATCCAAGCCACAACTTCAAGATCATCACGTCGCAGGAAATCTTGAGCACCGTCACCAACACCACGAAAGTGATCACCGAATTTCTCGCGGGGATTGCCGGCATTTCACTTCTGGTGGGCGGCATCGGCATCATGAATATCATGCTGGTGACCGTCAGTGAGCGGTTTCGCGAAATCGGCATCCGCAAGGCTCTCGGTGCGCGCGATGGCGACATCCTGGTGCAGTTTCTTACGGAGTCGGTTTTGTTGGCCCTCATTGGCGGATTCGTCGGCACCATACTTTCCGGCCTCGCCACCCACTTCGTTGGCAAGGCCGTGGGCATTCCCGCCAATCTAACGGTGGGATCGGTACTGACCGCCGTGCTCTTCTCCATCGGCGTGGGGGCCGTGTTTGGCGTGCTTCCAGCGATGCGGGCGGCACGGCTCATGCCGGCCGAAGCCCTGCGCACGGAATAGCGGGTGCATAGCGAAAGGGGGTCGGGCACATGTCCGATCCCCTTTTTTGTGCGCCTCTCCGCCACCTGGCTCCCTATCCGTAGATTGCGTCAGCTGCCGTGCTCCCCAGGAGGATCATGCTGAAGAGCCCTCGCCACGCCTCCAAAATGTCCCCTCCGACAAACGACACGCAGCGGGGTCGGATCCGCTCCACTCCGGGAATCAATGACGCAAGACCAGCCGATGCCGTAGAGACGAACTCCACTTCAAACGTCACTGGTCCGGAGACGCGATAGGGTGCGGCCCGGTGGTTGCGGACCGCCCGCTCAGCGGCCTGACGAATGGCGTCATGACTTTTCTCGGGGGAAAGGCACCGCGCTGTCCAGCGATCGATGGCAAATTTGGTCACCGCGTACTCCAGGTCCGGCAATGTCTCCTTGAGTTCCTGTTCCAAGAGGTTGTCGCCCGATGCCATCAGGACCGGAACACCGAAGTGTCCCGCAATTGCAGCGTTGATTTCTCCTTCGCCAACCGGACGGCCGTTCATGCGCACGCCAATCATTTCTTTTCCCAAGATGGTTTCATTAGCCACACTATCCGAGTCACCGACGCGGGCGTGAAATCCGATGAAGAGGACCCCATCCGCCGCTTGGACCTGCTCCATCATCGCCATCGGCTTATTAAACCCGCGAATCAAATCCGCGCGGGGATCGAGTTGATCCAGCAAGATATTGCGCATCGTCCAATGGGCGTCATTGACCACCACGTCCGTCGCCCCACCCCGAAAAGCCCCTTCAACAGCGGCATTGACATCCGCGGTCATCATCCTTCGGCCAAATGCATACTCCGGCTCGCCGGGATACATCTCCTGACTGTTGACCAATCCCGTAATGCCTTCCCCATCTGCCGAAATGTAGATCCGCACGGTCCATCCCCTCCTTGCATCACGCCTTCGTGTAACGCCGATCAATCTTGGCCACCACGGTATAGTAGGTGTCGACCAGATTGGCGATGGATAGTTTGGCAGTCTGGCTTACCACCTGATAGGCATCCCACTTGTCGTAGCCATGCTCGGCCTGAAGCCAATCGACCATTTCTCCCAGCGCAATGCGCCCGGCATCCTCTAATGGCCGCGCGCTTCCTACGGTCATGATTTCCGTGGGAGACACAATGCGCGGCCATTGAATGGGGTGATTTTTAATCAGGTCGAACCGTACGGTGACCTTTCCGCTAATCTCCAAAGCCACTCCGCATGCTTCCCCTTCCCCTTGGGCGACGTGGCAGTCTCCCGTCGAGAAATACGCCCCCGGCACGTTGACCGGGAGATGTACGGCATTGCCCTTGGTGACCTCGGGGCAGTCCATGTTGCCGCCGTGCATGTGGGGGGTCAGGGCCGACAGCGCTTCCAAATCCGGGGCCGTGCCAATCGTGCCCATAAACGGGCGGGGCTCGACAGCAAATCGGTCACCATACCGCCAGGTTCCGTCTGGCTGGCGTCGATATATCCAGACCAGTTCCGGCAGGGGATCCTGGAGTGTGCGCGTCATGGTGGTGGAGGTCAGCCCCCCGAAATAGGGCACTAAACAGCTGACCGCCCAGTCCCGAGTAGGCTCTACGTCGATAATGTCCACCACCAACGTGTCCCCCGGTTCGGCTCCCTCGACATAGATGGGGCCCGTCTGCGGGTTGAGGTATTTGCCGAGCACCTGGCTCGGCAGAGTGTCGGGTCCGGTAATGCGGCCCTCGAAAGCATCCTCCGTGTAAATGGCGACCGTCTCCCCGGGGGCAACGCGGGCCACCGGCTCATGGTACCGGCCGAAGACATAGGGATGGGAACCGGATTGGCGTATCTCACGAATGCTCATGTTAGTCAGTCCTCCCTTTATTCATTGATGGCGGAAGTTCGTCCTCGGGATTGAGCCTTCCAGAGTCCGGACGTGCGCCTGCCCCAGATGACGTAATAGAGCATCCCGGCTGCAAAAATCACGGCACAGGTGATGAGATCATGCGTGGTTTGCTGGCTCAGGGCCAAAATGACACCCGCCAGTGCAACAACCGGGGGCAGTGGCCAGAGCCACATCCGAAACGGCAGTGCATCTCCCCGCCACCGTCCCACACGATGCACAATAGCGGAAATAGCGATGAGGGCGTATAGAATAATAATCATCACCGAAGTAAAGGTAATTGTCGACACGACGGACCCAAAGAAGGTCAGCACCACGCCAAGGAGTCCGACCACCAACACCGCAACCCAGGGCGTCCGGAAGCGGGGATGATCTGCATCAGCGCTCGGTTGATGGGGCTTGGCCATGATTGGTCTCGGGCGGTCGAGTAGATGACGCGTGAGAACTGCAGCACAATCGCGAGCGTGGCGTTGATCACCGCCAGCACCACCCCCAGGATGACGACCGTGGTCCATGTCGGCCCGACAGCTTGGTTGACATAGTAGGCAATCGGAAGACTGGACGTATAGAAGGCATGCAGCGTGCCCACCGCAAACAGCACAGCGAAGGCCGGGATAACTTGAAAGGCCACGCCCATGGTGGCGGCATTCATCAGTGAGCGTCCCACGTTGCGGGCGGATCCGTCCGTTTCTTCACTGAAGTTGATGGCGCTGTCATATCCGTTGTACGAAAACAGCGCCACGGCAATGGCGGCCAGAATAACCGATGACTTGACCGGCGATGCTGAAACGCCCTTGTAAGTCACCGGATGCATCAACTGGCCTATCGACGTCAACGGGTGAATGAACCCAATGACTGTGACCATCAGCATCACGGCCAACTCGATGCTGAGGAAGATGCCGGTGATGTTGGCATTGGTCTTCACGCGAAGCACCGCCAGGATGGTCACGATGAGAAGCAGGATGGTTGCCCAGATATTGGCGTTCACGCCGGGAATCAAGGTTTGGATATATCCACCGATGCCCAGCGCAATGGCAGCCGGGAGGAAGATGGCCTGCACCACATAGTCAATCATGGCGATAAATCCGAGCGGACGTCCCAACACCCGCGTGACAATGGAGTAAAGACCGCCGGCAATGGGGTACCGCGCACCGAGTTCCGCCATGCAGAATGCCACGCTGATAGCCACCAACCCGGCAATCAGAAACGTCCATCCCGCTCCTGTCCCAGCCGCCGGAAAGACCTGCGCGGCAATAACGAAGAAAGAAGCGGCCGGCGTGATGTCAGACAGAGACAATCCGACCGTTTGGAGTACGGTCAGCCCGCGCGCCAACTCCTGGCGGTAGCCTTCCTTGGCCAGAAGCTCCTCCGAGCGAATGTCATTGGGTTCCATGGTATTCCTCCCTTCCAGATTGACGATGTCTTAGGTATTTCTCCATCGGGAACGCCTCGAGCTGATGACCGTCTCTTCCTGTCACGGTGCGGGCCCCGACCAGGGCATTCATCACCGCCTCATGACTCGCTTCCACAACCGCGTCAAAGAGATGATCAATCGGAGAGCCCAACGTCCAAAACTGGCCGTCGACAATATGCTCTACCGCGTGCGGAGTCTTGCTCTCACGGGGAATTCGAGCCGCGGTCGAAAAAGCGATGAAGAGTTCGCCGGATCCGTCATTGCCCACTGACCCCGTCCGAACCAAGCCGAGGCCCACACGCTTCGCCAGCCGCTTCAACTGCGTTGGAAGGAGCGGTGCGTCGGTCGCGACCACGCCTATGCAGGAGCCCTCCTTGCGATACGCCGGCTCGTCGTGAGAAAGCCATGAGGAGGCCGACTCCCCCTGAATCAACAGCTGATGTCGAAAGCCGAAGTTGGTATTCACCAGCACGCCGACCGTGTACGAGCGGCCACCCAAATTCACAATGCGTGACGATGTGCCGATGCCGCCTTTGAATCCGAACAACTGCGTTCCACTTCCCGCGCCCACCGCCCCTTCGAGCGGGCTATTTGACGAGGCGCAATCCAACGCCTCATGAAATACCGCTTCTGGCGTGGCGCCCGCCCGATTGTCGTTGAGAAATCCGTCGTCGCATTCCGCGACAACCGGCATGAGAACATCCACATCCCCGACAAGGTCATCTTGCTTCTCCATGTAGCGGACAGTCGCTTCAAATCCCGCGCCGATACTGCGGGTGTTGCACAGAACAATGGGTGAACCCAGGAGTCCCCATTCCTCAATGACGGCGCGCCCGGTCATAATGCCGTAACCGTTCAGAACCCAGGTGCCGGCATAAACCCGCTCCCGGAAGGAATTCCCGGCATGCGGCCAGATGGCGGTGACCCCGGTGCGGTGCACGGGACTCTCCTTGATATAATTGCTTTGCCCCACACGCACCCCTGGCACGTCGGTAATGGCATTCTGAGGACCCGTAGGAAGGTACCCTACAGTCAGATGATAATCACGGAAACGCATCGATAGCGCCCTCCTTTCACCATAGATTGATGGAATATTGAATCATTCGCCATTATTCAGCCTACGCCTTTAAACGGATTGTCCAATTTTTTCCATGTTATTCGTTCAATGTGTCATGGGATCGCCGGTTCTTCGCTGTTAGGGGAAAAGCACCGGTGAAAGAGACTGGAAGGCGTGTGTAAAGCGGCCCTTGGGAGAAGCGTTCCGAGCATCAAAAAAGGAGCGGTTCCACGCCGCTCCCCGAGCATTCCATTCTATATAGATGCATGGATTGTTGCGGAGTTTGCTTTCATGCCTTCGTCGCGCCAATATGAGGCCCAGCCATCATATCCATGTTCCTCACACCAGGTCACGTGTTCGGCGATTAACTGTCCGGCTTCCGCGCGGCGGTTGGCCACGTGGAACCAAAGCCAGTCGCTGCAGAGGCTCAGCCAACCGCTGCGGCCCGCAAACTGGAGCGTCAACGGATCGGCCAAAGCCGCTCTCAGCCGCATCTTCATCATGTTCTGCGTTTCGCTGCGCTTGCTGGCCAGCAAATCCAGTCCCCACAGCGGGCGGTCCACTTGCGGATTCCAGTCCAGCCCGAAGGTTCGCAAACTGCTGAGGCGCACCGCCTCCAACCGGTCGGGATGGTCGCGCCAAGCCACATGCCCCATCAACCACCAATACGCTTGCCAGGTCGACGGGCCATGGCCAATGTGATGCGGCGCATGCGCGAGCTCCCCGATGCACACGGGGCCGAGGTGCCAGGCGGCGCCGGCACGGCTCAATTGAAAACCCACTTGATAACCGGGAGCCATCCCATCCCACACGGGGCGATCGCGCATGAGGGCATCGTATGCGGCCAACGCATCTTTGAACCGTCCCAAGATGGTGAGGACGGTAGCTCGGTTGCGCAAAGCTCGCCCACGAATGTCTGGGTCTTCGGGACGCAGTGCCAAAATCGCTTCATTGCACGCCAAAGCCTCCCTCCAGTCTTCGCGATCCACGGCCAGGCGGGCGGCCCGCACATAGGAATCGATAGGGGAGAGGGACATGTCCTTGAGGAAAGCGAGCACGGTCGAAATCAATTGTTCTGCGCGTAGGGCTTGGCATTGATTGCCCGTGCGGATAGCCCGCCGCGACACAGCCACCGCCAGTCGATAGGCACGGGCGGCGTTTCCGCGGGACTGCGACGCCATGGCCATCCGAACTTGGCTACGGAAGGTTATTTTTTGCGGCGACCTTGCCCGGTATTGAACCCCCCATCGATGCTGCCGATCCCCATCCAGCCACTTCCACACGCGCTGCCGCCTCCCGGGCAAAGTCGTTCGATGCAAGGGTCCTTGAAACGTTAACCATGACCATGCTAGTCCTTCTCGGGAGGAAAAAATTGTCGAACCGCACCGTCGAACGAAATTTCCTCATATTTTTCGATTCGAAATTCCCCTCACCGACACAATTTGGCATTTTGGATCCACCAACAGATGGAAAGGAGGCGCTTTCGGTGAAATTACGCCTCTGGTTGACTGCCGCAAGTCTGCTGATTGGGTTCGTCGCCTCGGGTCACGGGCCGGCACCTATCCATTCCGCATCGATGGCCGTTGCGCAGCCTGCTTCTTCTCCCACCATGCCATACGCGACCTAAGATCAATTTCCTCTGTACAGACAATCATGGCCACTCCCGAGTGAGTGGCCTCTTTTCTGCGCTCGCGCCCTGACGCATATTATCAGGACGCCGGGACCGGTGGACCTTCTGTTCGTGCAAGAGGGTTACGCGTAGCGATTCGGTGCGGGAGTCAGGGGAAACGAAACCCTGAACGAAGGACTGCTCAGGAGGAACGCAGATGTGGACGCATCGACGGCCCCATAGGTCAGAATAGTCAACGGATGATAAGTCAAATCAAACGCTTGGAGCCACGGCTGCCATCCTCTCATGGCAAGCTTATGCCCCAATGAGTCATAGGCGCTAACCTTCGAGTCTCCCGGGATCGTCCTCGTGGACTCTTGCCCCCGGGGGGTCCGCTGATTGATGACGCGGCGGGAATTTTTCCTGCCCCAATTGCTGCACAGTCTGATGCGGAATTATGAGGATGCCCGACGTTCGCTCGGCATACGAGGCATGGCCGATAGCGACAAGACGATTAACTCTGCATTGCGTGGGTCTAAGAAGATTCTCTACATGTGGGGCGGCATGGAAGAATGGCCGCAGACGCTCTGGACGTAGCGGCAGCGCCACACGAACCATAATTGCATCAACAACTGATCCACGAGACCGAGTGCCATAATCGCCAGCGCCCAACTCGTTCCCGCGGCGACTTTGTGCGCAAGAACCCATCGGCCGTCGATCAAGATAATCCCGGCCACGACGGCGCTGAACGGGATATTTCGACGTGTGGTCTGCTCAACTAGTCGAGACGCCGTAGCCACAGGTTGTCCAGCCGCGCGCAACTCTTCGCGAGTGCCAGTCCGCACGAGGTGGCGGATGGTGCTGTTGAATGCCGGGGGATAATACGCTGTACCCAGTCCCACAGCCAATCGGTGGCCCGGAATTGTCGATATGTGCAGCGCGCTGACTGCCCACACGAAAAATATTCCCAAGCACGCCACGGTGGCGAAAACTGGAGCGAGTCCCAACACAATCAAGCCATAGGAGATGCCTCCGCACACAACGAGGCCCAAGCCAGCCAGTCTCAGGCCATCCATGTATGCTCCCATTCGAATCCTCCTCAAGGGCAGCATGAGCGCGCCGCAATATCTCATTATAACAAGGCTACAGTAGCAGGAGGCGCGAGACGCTCGGGGCTCCGTAAGATCTCCGTTTATGCCCCAACACCTTTCTACCGCCCAGAGGGGTCCCTGCTAAATCGCTCTTCAAAACTGCTTGACTCTCAATCGTGAAGGGTTGCGGCGTGACCCATATCCTGGCAAGGTATTTATGGAGGAATGTCGCATGACGATGCCCGGAGGGATGTTTCAGCCTGACAAATTCGAACGCTTCTGGCAATTCCCCGTGCCTAGCTCAATGGTCCGATATCCCCGACGGCGCGCGGTTTGAATCGCATGTGAACGCGTTGTTTGCCGAGACCTTGGCCGTGTTCGGATTCCCGTACCGCCACATTGACAAGCTCCACCGTTTCGGGGCGAGTCTCGATTAACACATATTCTCCCACCACGTCGCCGTTCACCTCAGCGACAAAAAGTCCCCACGATGAATGTAGGTTTCTACCAAGGGACGGGTCTGCCAGAAGCAACAGTTCCATTGGCACCGGTTCATGGGATTGCAATTGTCGCACCTCTACGCCTGTCACTCATGCATCCCGCCTGGAGCCTGTCGCTGCACCCAATGTAATCGATGTTCCCGTGAATCGTCATTCTATCTTCCGACGGGGTTCTTAGTGAAGATACGCCTGCTTTGGATAGCCTCGCATGTGTGGACCGTCTATACTTGGATTCGTCTAATCGGCGCTATTGCTACGGCAGGGAGGTGGCCAATGCCCCGAACACCGACGTCGGTTGACACGGTCCGTTCGATCACATGGCCTGACGGCTCTAGCTGCCGCCTCGGCCTCTGGCAGGCCGACGAGCCGTCACGACCGGTCCTGGTCGTCGCACCCGCCATGGGGGCCGCTGTGGCCTACTATCGTCTCTTCTTCAATCGGCTGCACCGCGCCGGTTTCTCCGTGGTCGCGATGGACTGGCGCGGACACGGTCGCAATGAACCCCCAATTAGTCGCCGCACCCGATTTGGGTATAGCCAACTGGTCCAAGATTTGCGGAGCGTTGGACAGTGGTCCCGCGATTGCTTCCCCCGCGCCCCGCAGTTCCTGTTAGGCCACAGTTTGGGCGAACAACTCGCACTCCTCACCCTCGGCGCGTACCCGGACATCGCGCACGGAGCCATTCTCATCGCGGCGGGGTCCGTCTATTACCGCACTTATCCTCGCCCGTGGCGGACGCTTGTGGGTACCCAGTTTGCTGCCGGGTTGGCCACGGCATGGGGTGTGTGGCCCGGAGAGCGGTGGGGATTCGCGGGAACCGAGGCCGCCGGTGTGATGCGCGACTGGGCACGCCAAGCCCGCACCGGGGTCTATCACCCCACCGATGCGCCCGTCGACTTTGAGCAAGGTCTGCGGCGTATAGACCAGCCGGTCCTCGCCATGTCGATTGATAGAGACCCGTTAGCGCAGGCGGCCGCAGTGGAGCATCTCTGTGCGAAAATGCCCGGTGCTGTCGTTACCCACTGGCAGAGCACCGGTGGCGCCCTCAACCATTTCAACTGGGTTCGGCATTGCCAACCATTTGTCGACCAGACGGCACACTGGCTAAACCAACTAACGGGCGCCACCACGCCATGAAAGCCGCCGAACCGCGACC
This sequence comes from Bacillota bacterium, assembly GCA_021820485.1. Lineage (GTDB taxonomy): Bacteria > Bacillota > Sulfobacillia > Sulfobacillales > Sulfobacillaceae > Sulfobacillus_B. The sequence goes on along the minus strand of JAKADO010000029.1, from coordinate 4,715 downwards.
TCTCGCTGGAACCTTCCTGCGCTTCCCTCCCCATTAAGCGCCTCCATGACGTTGTCAAGGACACTGCGTCGGACATGGCTCCCACGCGGTTAGGCGGTGGCGTGTACGGGGGATTTGGCCACCGAACGGGTTTGATAGAAGTATCACAATGGGGTAAAATACACATAGACATAAAGATGCACGCCACTCGGTAGTGGCTGGGTGGCGTGCAGAGCTCCGTAAGTCTGCGATCGACAGCAGGGTGCTAAGGAGACATCGTAATCCGCCGGGCTGCTATCCCGTGCGGATTACTTTTTGCGACGGCTCAAGAGCCATCGACCAACCACGCCAACCATCGCAACCGCGACGGGGACCGTGAGATGGAAGCTCATGGGGCACCACCTCCCTCTGGTCTTGCTCCTTCCGGAGAACGGCAAGATCGCAGACCCGGCACGCCAGAGAGAGGTCGATCGGGGCTTTTAAAGCCCGCTCATATTACAGTATACAGGCCGTCTGGAACGCGGACTAGCCCCAAGGTGGCGGGGGCTCCGATGATGCCGCTGCCAGACGGGGGATCACGAGAGAGAAGGTGGGCTCGCCACACGTGAGCACCCCATCGTCGGCAAAGCCGACCGCTTTGTAAAAGCGTTGCGCGGACCGATTTTGGGGATGGAGCGTAAGTCGTAGACGACCACACGTAGGATGGTGACCCTGGATGTGCTGAATGAGTCGGCCGCGGATCCCAATCTCCGGCGTTGAAACCGTTGGTCAATGAAGAAGTGAAACAGCCAAAAGTCGTGGTAACTGTTCGGGGTATAGTGCAAGTTAAAGAACCCCACCATCGTACCCTGATGATACACGCCGTACGGCTCCACCGTCTTGCCGCCGGGTCTAATTTAGGCTTTGGCCAGAGTGATGGCCGCCATGGGCACCAACCGGTCCTTGCGCCCTTTCGATTGGCGGATATGCAAGAGACCCCGCTCCCAGTCCACGTCGCCGATGTCCAAGTGTGCCGCTTCGGCCGGTCGCAATCCGCAGGCATACAAGAGACGAAAGAGCACCGGCACCACGAGGTGCCGGGTGGGGCTGAAGGGAGTGACGGATTGCCCGTCCGCTGCCGTAAAGAAGGCGTCGAGTTCACTCCGCGTGAAGATGTGGGGAAGATAGCGGATGCGCCGTCCCCCCATGCCCGGTGGCAAGGCGAAGGCATCTTCGCCCATGGCCCTTAGATAGTCCGCCAATTGGCGGACATATGTCAGTCGCTCCCCACGATTATTCGGATGCTCGCCGGGGCGCAGTTCGGACCACCGTTGCACCAAGGTTTGCGTCAACCGGGTCTCCATAGGAAACTCCTGGCAACAAAAGCGATCGAACTCCGCCAGTCGATACTGCCCGGAGCGGTAGCTGAACCCCAGGGCCTGCTTTTCGGCCACCAGGGACCTCATCGCGGCCGAGAAATGGCTCGCAAACACATAGCGCATGAGGGTCACGCCTCCTTCGGACCCGCCGTGTCGGTCAACGAGAGCGCGCACTGGCGTAGGTGTTTCACATCGATCGCGAGATAGTCTGAGGTGGAGTCGGGACGTCCATGACCCAACACCGACGCGATGATCGGCATCGGCGTGGCCGCCTCGAGCAGACGTGTCGCGAGCGCATGGCGCAGCCAGTGCGTGCCACCCCGATCGCCCGGATTTTGCCGGATCCCCGCCGCCTGCATATAGCCCTTGATGCGTCCCGAGAAGCTCCAAGCATTGGAAAATGGCTGGTAGGGCGGCCGGTGGCAGAGAAACACCCGGGGCGAGCCCGTGTCGGGGCGCGCCGATGTCACGTAGTCGACGAGGGCATTGCCCACCACGGGGAGCAGCGGGAGGCCAGCGGACGTCCCGTCTTGTGTTGGACGAGGGACACCGTGCTTTTCCGCCAATCGAGGTTGGCCCAGTCCAGGCGGATGATATCGATGGAGCGCAAGCCGAGGTACAGCGCAAAGGCCAGCATGGCCCAATCCCGTTTGCCGATGGCGGTTGTCCGGTCGATGGTGGCGAGGAGCCGCTGGGTTTCATCGTCCGTCGGGGGTAGCGCCACGACGGTTCTGGGAGCGGCGCCCCGGGGGAGCGCCGCGGGAAGGCTGTCGGCCGTCCCTTCGCACGTCGCGAGGAACGCCAAAAACGCCCGCAGACCCGTCAACACCGGGCCCATGCTGGAGGGCTGATACCGGGGGGCCATATAAGGAATGAACTCCCGGACGTCCGCCCCAGAGACCTGGTTCCACTGGGTCCGGCCTCGTTCGTCCAGGTGCCGTTGGAAGTCGGCCGCGATCCGACCATAGCCGCGCAGGGTAGACGAGCTGCGCCCCGCGGCTTGTAGATAGGCGCAAAAATCGCCGACGTGAGCCGGGATGACCGGCGCCGCCGCTGACATTGGAGGCAAGCGCCGCCATGTGAGCGTGCCCTCGCGATAGCATTGTTCCAACCGATCCACGGCCCACCGGACCCGCCGGAACTTGACGAGCGAGATATCGTGCGTGGTATAGCGTCTCTGAGCGTCCTGCACATACTGGTGGAACATTTCCGGGAATACCGTTGTCGCGGTGCCATAGTGATGCCGAAATATCCGAAATTCCAACAAATAGCGGTACCGGACACCGGGACGTAACTGCCAATTCTGTAAGGCCTCCGTGGTATCGTCCACCAACCGGCCCACAGCCATTTCCTTCATGTGGTCTCACCTTCTCCAAAAGGGTCAGGCGTTGCCTGCCAGGTCCAGTATGGGAACCCCCGGCGCTCAGGACGAAATGCGTGTACCGTTATCCCGAAATCGCTCGCGTCCCGGTGCCTGAAGCACCGGGCTGCCGGGCCTTGACCAGGATGGACCGCAGAATTTCGGCATAACCGATCTTTCGGCATAATGGTTGTTATCCCGAATTCGGGATAACAACCAAAACCCATTGTGGTCCCACTCCAGGATTTTCAGCTTCGTTCGGGTTCGATTGCAGAACACGAATAGCGCCGGGCTACACGGGTCGAGTCGGAACGCGAGTTGCACCATTGCCGCCAACCCATCGATGGACTTCCGTATATCGGTTGCACCGCACGCCAGATACACGGTGCGACCCGCCCAGCCACTTAACACGTGGCCAAGGTGCGGACGACGGCCCGCAACAGATCCGGATCGAACCCAGACGGGATGCTGATGTCAGCCACGCCCACCCGGACCATCAACGCCGGACTTGCCGGCGCGGCCGAGCCCGTCTCGACGGTAATCCAGGTGGGTTCCGACGCGGCCGCGTCGGTCGCCGGGAACTTGCGCAACCAATACTGCAAGTGCCGGACTTTGTAGCCGTTTTCGCGACACCACTGGGCCTGCCCCAGACCACTTGCCCGGAATTCGGCAACCAACCCCGCCCACAGTTGGCGTAACTCATCTCGTTCTTTTTGGCTCATCCTGAGAAACCCTTTCAAGAACTTTAGGGGCATTATGGAATTCCCAAAGCGGATCCAGAAGGTGTGGAGAGTTTGACGCTTACCGACATGCTGCGCTTTCCCGATGTCAATGCCGACCACCACCGTGGTGGGGGAAATGTGTTGCACCCGTTGATTCTGTGTATGAATGGCACTAGACTTCATAATGACGCCTCCCATGGATGAGTTCTTCGGGCCTAGACCCTGCACACACTCATCGTACGGGAGGCGCTTTCGCGAAGACAAACCCGAAGAATTACCGTGGACAGGAATGTTCGCCCCCGAGTGCGCTCCAACCAGACTGTGATGCGGGCGGTGGACAATGGTTACTCGCCGTCGCGCGATGCGTCGGCGACCTCGGACAGAAGCTTCTGGAGCGGGGCATGAATCTGCGGAATATCCTCGGCGGCCGTCATCCACACAATCTCGATATCCACCTCATCGTACCCATGAATGAGCACGTTGCGCATGCTCTTCATGACGTTCCAAGGTAGGACGTCCGCATGAGCCTGGAGGAATTCCGCCGTCAGCCGGCCCGTCGCTTCCCCGATAATTTCAAGCTGGCGCATGATGGCGCTTTGTCGGAGTTCATCATCCCGGAACGCGTCGTGCGAAATCCCCTCCGTCCAGCGCCTGATCCGTTGGACAGCCTCCTCGATATGGGTCAACGTGCTGAAGTTGTCACGTTTCGGCATAAATCACTCGCCGTGTCGAAAGAATTTCCTCCCGCAATACGGGATAGAGCCGCTGCTTGTTGGCCACATCGACGCGACGTCCCAATAGCTCCTCGAGGTCTCCCACCATACGCCCCACGTCAAAGAGCGAGCGGATGGCGGATGTAGGTCCCATTTCATACAGCACGTCGACGTCACTCTGGGACGTAAAATCGTCGCGCAAAACCGACCCAAAAAGCGCCAACTCCCGAATCCCATAGCGATGACACAGTGCCGTCAACTCGTCCGGGTCGATGGAGATCGGTAAGCGTTCAGGAATAGTCACGGTCTGCGGCATACGGCGTCCCTCCTTCTCCTATCATACGGCGCGCGCCCAGCAAATCAAGGTTTTCTCACATTTTATCAGACTATTTGGCGAAATCGCTATCCCAGCTAATAGCTTGTCAAGATGTCAAGCGGGGAATTGTGATACAGTGCGAAGAGAACACTAAAGACACCTTCCCCCGTATGGAAGGTTTTGGCATTTAGTTCAAGCTGGGTTACGCGATGTCGACGAACGCTTGCCGGCGCGTCAACACCGCATAAATCCAGCGCAGTAGTTTGT
>JAKADO010000109.1 GCA_021820485.1 Bacillota bacterium | reverse complement strand
GATGATGTTTGTGGCCTATTTGGGCGATTCCGGCCTTTTCGTGCTGTTGGGACGTTGGGCGAGGGCTTGGTCACGCGGCCAGCCTTGGCGCCTGCTCTGGGTTTTCTATGTCGTGACCGCCGTTATTTCCGCATTTCTCGACAATGTGACCACCGTACTCCTCCTGTCTCCGATTTTAATCAGCGCTGCGGAAGAGTTGAACTTGGATCCTGTGCCGTTGCTGATGGTGGAGGTGGTGGCGTCCAACCTGGGTGGCATGGCCACCCTGATCGGCGACCCTCCCAATATTCTCATCGGCACGGCCGCGAATCTGTCATTTGTGGAATTCTTTAAGATTTTGGCGCCGACCGCGTTGGTTATCTTGGTGGCGCTGGCCATTGTCCTGCCGCGTTTCATTCGTCTTGGGCCACTGGCTCGGAATGTGCCTCGGGCGGAGGAGGCGGACACACCGGATCCGTCCTCACCCGAAAAATTGCCCGGGCTTTTAGTCATCATGGCAGCCATGCTCATCGCCTTTGTGGGGCAGCATCAATGGCACCTCGAGGTCGGATACATCGCGTTGGGCGGTGCGGCTCTCGCGACCCTCTACACCGGCGGCCTCAAGGGGCGTTGGTGGAAACACATCGACTATGGCACCCTGGGGTTTTTCACGGGGGTCTTTATCTTGGTGGGGGCGCTCGAAACGTCGGGATTCATCCATCACGTGGTCACTTGGCTGACCCAACCAGCGCTGGGCCCATGGCTTCCATACCTGCTCTTTTTCGGCACGGCGGTCTTCTCGGCGCTGCTCGACAACGTGCCGCTGGTGGCGGCTCTCATTCCGGTGCTGACTCACCTCGTCGCCCGCGATCCACAATTTGGGGTACAATTATGGATAGCCATTGGAATGGGGGCTGCTATCGGCGGGAATGCCACAGTCATTGGCGCTTCCGCCAATGTCGTGGCGCAAGGGCTGGCCATCGAGCGGGGCTACCCGCTAAGCTTTCGGCGCTATGCCCGGTTTGGCCTGAAAGTGGCGGGCTTCACGGCACTGTTGGGAGCCGCCTATCTAACCGTGCGATTTTGAGGTGAACCATGGAGACCGTCATCCTGAATCCAACCGATCTGACGCGCGCCGTGACCGCTCTGCGGGAGGGGCAGTTGGTCGCGTTCCCGACCGAGACGGTCTATGGGCTGGGCGCCGATGGTTTGTCAGCGTCGGCGGTGCGGAAAATATTTGAGGCCAAAGGGCGCCCGCAAGACAACCCCCTGATTTTGCATGTGCTGGACCAAGCGGGTCTCGAGCCTTTGGTTCAGGGAACCTTGCCGCCAGCGGCCAGAGACTTGATCGAGGCATTTTGGCCCGGCCCGCTCACTGTGGTGGTGCCGGCTCGGCCTCTCATCCCCGACGTCGTGCGGGCCGGCTTGGATACCGTGGCGGTGCGGGCCCCCGACCATCCCATCGCGCGCTCCCTGATAGCCGGTCTCAATCGCCCTATCGCAGCGCCTAGCGCGAACGTGAGCGGGCGTCCCAGCCCAACCACGGCTGCTGCTGTTGAGGAGGATATGAGAGGTCGGATCCCCTTTATCGTGGATGGGGGCCAGACGCGGGTCGGGGTGGAATCGACGGTGGTGGATTGCACGACGAGTCCCGTGACCTTGCTCAGGCCCGGCGGACTCGGTGTGGAGATGCTGGCCAGTGTGGTGGGGGAAGTTCAGCAAGCCAGCGGCCAGGGACCCGTGCGGGCACCAGGCATGAAGTATCGGCATTATGCGCCCAAGGCCCCTGTGGTGTGGGTGCAGAGCCACGAGGTATCCAAGGTGGCTCAGGTCTTGGACGACCTTGCCCGAGAATATGGATCCATAGCCTTGCTTGCGCCCGAGGGATTCCCGCCGCCACCGAGTGGCCGCGCCGCGAGTCTCGGAGATAATGATGTGTCAGCTGCCCATCGGCTCTTTCAAGCGATTCGCGCACTAGATGAAGGAACCCCCGGGGCGATTGTGGTAGTGTGGGAATCGGACCGCGGACTGGGGCTGGCTGTGCGAAATCGCATCGAAAAGGCAGCGACCGTGCGGGTGGTGCCATGATGGTGGGAACAACACAGATATTATTTGTGTGCACTGGCAATACTTGTCGTAGTCCTATGGCGGAAGCGCTCTGGCGCGCCTTGGGGGGCAGAGCCGAGTCAGCGGGTGTTTCCGCTTGGTCGGGTCAGCCGGCCGCTCAAAACGCAGTGCTGGCGGTCCAACGCTGGGGCGGCTCGCTCGGGCATCACCGGGCCCGTGATTTGAATGAGGTGACGGGTGTTCCGGACATGGTGCTGACTATGACCAGAAGCCAGCGTGACCGCGTCATAGAGCAGCGGCCGGACTGGGCCAACCGCACGTATTTATTGACGGAGATGGTGGGGGAATCAGGGGACATCAGCGATCCGATCGGTCAGGACCTGCCAGCGTACGAAGCGGTCGCCGGTCAACTCCACCATCTATTGTCGAAACTCCAAGAAAAGTTGTCTGAGGGCTTGGAGCCGCATTCATGAGGAAAGAGCCACCTGGCCCCTAAGGGAGCCGAATGACGATACAGTTGGAGGAGACAATATCATGCGGATTGCGGTAGGAGCAGATCATGCCGGTTGGCCCCTTAAGGAGCCTCTGGTCTCTTTTTTGATTGAACACGGTTGGGATGTGGAAGACTTTGGCACGTTTGGCGGCGACTCGGTTGACTATCCCGACTACGCCCTGAAGGTGGCCGAGGCCGTAGCGCGCGGCGACGTGGAGCGCGGGCTTTTATTGTGCGGGAGTGGGCAGGGCATGTGCATGACGGCCAACAAGGTAGGCAGCGTGCGGGCGGCGCTGGCGCACGATGTCGTGTCCGCGCGACTGTCCCGGGAACACAACGACGCCAACGTCCTCGCAATGGGAGCTCGGTTCGTAGCGCAGCCGCTCGCGGAAGAGATTCTTCTGACCTTCTTGTCCACCGAATTCGCGGGAGGACGCCACACACGGCGGGTGGAGAAGATTCAGGCGGTGGAACGGCGCGAGACTGGGCTCTAGTGGGCGCCCCCCACAGGCTAGCCGCCCTTGGTTGCAGGCTTCGTGAAAATTATTGATAAGGGAGTCGTCCCATGGTTTTGGTGGATCATCCGCTGGTGCGGGTGCACATTACACAAATTCGCGACAAAGCCACCTCGGTGGATGCGTTCCGCGCGCATTTGACGGCCATGGCTCGTCTCATGGCCTATCCCGTCTTAGCGGATCTGCCAACTGAGGCGGTCACGGTCAGCACGCCCATGGCTGACGCGGAGGGCGTGCGTTTGGCTCGGGAACCAATTTTGGTTCCCGTCCTGCGGGCGGGCCTAGGGTTGGTGGAGGGATTTCGCGATGTCATTCCCGGGGCGGTGGTGTCGCATTTGGGCATGTATCGCGATCACCAAACGCTGAAACCGGTTCGGTATTATTCCAATTTTCCTGTTGAGCGGCAAGCGCACCCCTTCATTCTGCTCGATCCCATGCTGGCCACCGGCGGATCGGCGATCGATGCCTTGGACTACCTCAAGTCCGAGGGGGCCCGCGACATCCGGCTGGTGAGCATCATTGCGGCCCCGGAAGGGGTTAGGCGGGTGGAAGCGAAGCATCCGGACGTGCCAATCTTTACCGCTGCGTTGGATCTGCGTCTCGACGAAAACGGCTATATTATCCCTGGACTCGGCGATGCCGGGGATCGGCAATTTGGCACTCTTTAAGCCTCGGTCCCCCTTTCGCTGCGAATCGGGAAGGGGGGCCCCCTAGGGCGGGGCCGCCTCTCCTTGCCCGATCCTTAATGGTGGCTGAAATCCTCTTCCCGCCTAGCGTTGGGAAATCGCCATCACTTGACTTCAATTCCGTCGATCGGTATACTTATGCCTCGGTGAAGGGTGGGATAAGTCTGTCCGCCCAACTGCGAGAGAAGCCGTTTTGCCCCGAAAATCGTCGAATTTTGTCCGTGGCTTGTTCAATCCGTCACAAATCGGCGAAATGCGGGTCAGGTCGCGCCGAGAGAGGTGGCTCCAAGGTGGGAGAACCCAGCAAATCCAAAGGTTCCGCCATCCGCGGAGTAGGAATGGCGGCGGCCCTGGCAACCCAACTAATCCTGGCGGTATTCCTGGGATTTCTGTTGGGTCATTGGCTGGATGGACTCTTGCACACAACGCCGTGGTTAACCATCGTAGGTGTGCTGTTGGGGATTGTGGCCGGTTTTGTGGGTCTCTTTCACTTGTCGAGGGTTTTGTCCAAGTGAAGGAATTTCAGACTCTGTGGAAGCAAGCGGCAGTGATTTCTGGCATATTAGGCCTTCTTATCGCCGGAGTTGCCGCGTTCACCGGTTCTGCAGTCATCTGGGGGCTTGCAGCTGGGTTTGTGCCGGGGGAAATCGATCTCGTTGGACTAGGACTTCGCCTCCCCTTGTGGGCCCGATTAAATCCTCGCGCAGCCGTCATGGGTTTGAATCTTCGACTCTTGTCGCGCTTAGTGCTGTTGGGGATTTATTTTTATGTGCTCAAGCGGTATACGACGGTCAATCTGTCTGCGGCGCTCGCCGGTGTCTTTGCCCCACACGTGGTCTACCTGGTGTGGGCCGCCTTCCATAGTAGAGGCAAGGGGGTGAACGGATGAATTTTTCCTTAACCGGATTTCAATGGCCCCCGTTTTGGACGGGACTCATCAGCATCGCCTTGGTGTTGCTGTTTGGTCTCGCCGCTGCCCGACGGGCGACGGCGGGGGTGCCGACGGGATCCCAGAACTTAATGGAAACAGCGATTGAAACCTTCCAGGACCTTGTCGGCCAGATGGCGCCTGACGCCTTGGCTCCCAACCTGTCTTTGCTGGCCTTGACGTTGTTCCTTATGCTGGTTGTTGCGAACATCCTCGGATTATTGCCGCTGCCGTGGTTTAACGGAGACTGGATTCACTCTCCCACGGCCTTTTTGAGTATTCCGGCAGGGCTTGCCGCCTGGATGTTTCTGCTCATTCAGTGGGCCGGCATCAAGTACAAAGGGTTCGGAGGATGGGTCTACGGCTGGGTCTGGAAGCCGTTCCCGGTCGTTGGCCTCATTATTAACGCGCTGGAACAGCTGGTCATGCCGGTCAGCTTGGCCTTCCGGTTGTTCGGCAACATCTTGGCGGGCGAATTGGTGCTGCGGATGACCACGCACCTTCCGCACGGCATCGGGGGCGTACTCACCACCTTCGGCATTGGGACCTTGTGGCTGGTGTTCAGCTTTGTCATCTCCATGATTCAGGCGCTCATATTCACCATTCTCACGGTGGCGTACATGAGCATTCAGGCAAACAAAGACCATTAGGGGAAAGTCACAGAGGAGGAGTTTATCAAGTGTTTACCGCAAAGGAAATAATGCTCTTCATCGGAGCGTTGGCCGCGGCTGGCGGCGCAATTGGTGCCGGTATCGGCAACGGTTTGGTTATGGGTCGCATGGTGGAAGGCGTGGGCCGTCAACCGGAAGCCATTGGTCGTTTGCTGACTTGGGCATTGGTGGGTGTGGCGTTGGTCGAGGCGTGGCCTGTTATCACCTTCGTGTTGTTCGTATTCACCAAGATCGGCTAGTCCAAATGGGTTCAGGGAAGGAGCATTGACGTGTCCAGCACTTCACTTACGGCCCCTAATCTGATAGCGGCGGTGCTGCAGTTCCTTTTGCTGCTCTTTTTGCTCCGCGCTTTCGTCTATAAGCCGATCCTGGCCGCGATGCAAAAGCGCCGTGACACCATCGCCAAGCAGATTAACGATGCTGACGGGCTGAAGTCCGAAGCGGAGAAGCTTCGCCAAGAAGCGCAAAGCTTGGTCAACCAAGCGCGTGATGAGGCAAAACAGATTTTGGCCAATGCGCGCCAAGAGAGTGACGAGCAAGCCAAGAAAATTGTGGAGCAGGCGCAGCGTGAGGCTAGCTATCGGCAAAAGGCCGCCATCGAAGAAATTGAGCATGAACGTGACAAGGCATTGGCGTCAATCCGCGGCCAAGTGGCCGATTTGGTTGTCTTGGCGACCTCCAAGCTCATCGAGCGCAACCTCAATGCGGACGATCAGAACCGCTACCTCGATGAAATTTTGAAGGATGCAGGGCAGTTGCAATGAAGCAGGAAGTTGTCGCACGACCTTATGCACGCGCCTTGTTCGAATTAGCCAAGGCCCACAGCAAAGAGGAGACCGTCGCGCAAGACTTGGGCCAGGTGTTGATGACCTGGGACGGGGATCGGGAGTTCCGCCAGTTTATTCGCCGGCCGGAAGTTTCCCACCACGTCAAGCGCGAAACGGCGCATCGCGTTTTCACGGGCTTGGATTCGATTACCGAACGGCTCATTGATGTTGTGATTGAGAAGAATCGGGAAGACGTGCTGTCCACCATCTATGAAGAATACCGAAACCTCTGGGACGAGAGCCGCGGGATTGTGCATGCTGACGTGACCACGGCCGCTCCGTTGAGTCCAGAGCAGCAACAGTCGCTGGCCGACGCTTTGGGGCGCGCGACGGGTCGAACGGTCAACATGACGCTTAAGCAGGACGCGTCCCTGATGGCCGGGGTTGTTGTTCGAATGGGCGATCGGGTGCTGGATGGCAGTTTGGTCCGCAGACTGGCGATCTTAGGTGACAGGCTTCGCAGTGGGGACGGGGGAGGTAGTGTCGTTGAGCATTAGACCAGATGAAATCAGTGCCATTTTAAAAGAGGAAATCGAGAAGTATGGCGTCACCACAGAACTCTCCGAATCCGGCGTGGTTCTCAGCGTGGGTGACGGCATTTCCCGCATCTATGGCCTCTCCGATTGCATGGCTGGCGAGCTCCTCGAGTTCGACAACGGCGTCTTCGGGATGGCTTTGAACCTGGAGCAGGACAATGTCGGCTGCGTGATTTTGGGAGAAGACCGCGGGATTAAGGAAGGGGACCGCGTGCGCCGGACGGGCCGCGTGGTTGAGGTTCCGGTGGGAGAAGCCCTTATCGGACGCGTGGTCAGTGCGCTGGGCTTGCCCATTGACGGAAAGGGCGCCATCGAGACGTCTGTCCGGCGGCCGGTGGAATATCCGGCTCCGGGTATCATTGATCGGCAACCGGTCAACACCCCGTTGCAAACCGGTCTGAAGGCGGTTGACGCCATGATTCCGATTGGCCGCGGCCAGCGGGAGCTCATCATTGGAGACCGCCAAACCGGCAAAACGGCCTTGGCCATTGACACCATCCTGAACCAGCGCGGCCAGGGTGTGATTTGCATTTACGTCGGAATCGGACAAAAGGAATCGACCATCGCCGGCATCGTGCGCACATTGGAAGAGCACGGCGCCATGGAATACACCATTGTGGTGGCCGCTTCGGCGTCTGAACCGGCGCCCTTGCAGTATCTCGCCCCCTATTCCGGTTGCGCTATGGGAGAAGAGTTCCGCGACAACGGCAAAGACGTGTTGGTTGTTTACGACGACCTTTCCAAGCACGCGGTGGCCTACCGGGCCATGTCGCTGTTGCTGCGCCGCCCGCCGGGCCGTGAAGCCTACCCGGGTGATGTGTTCTACCTCCACTCGCGCCTTCTCGAGCGGGCCGCCCGTCTAAGCGAGGAAAAAGGCGGCGGTAGCCTGACCGCGCTTCCGATTATTGAGACCTTGGCTGGCGACATTTCCGCCTACATTCCGACCAACGTCATCTCCATCACCGACGGCCAGATTTTCCTCGAAAGCGACCTCTTCTTCTCGGGCGTTCGGCCGGCCGTCAACGTGGGCTTGTCCGTGTCGCGTGTGGGTGGTTCGGCGCAAATCAAGGCGATGCGCCAAGTGGCCGGGACCATGCGTCTCGACTTGGCTCAGTATCGTGAACTGGCCGCGTTCTCGCAGTTCGGCTCGGACTTGGATAAGGCGACCCAAGCGCGTTTGGCCCGTGGCGCACGCACGGTGGAACTGTTGAAGCAGGCGCAGTATCAGCCGCTTCCGGTTGAGGAGCAGGTCGCGGTGATCTTCGCCGTCACCAAGGGCTTTGTCGACGACATTCCGGTCGAGAGTGTGCGGGACTTTGAGCGCGGACTATTGCGCTACTTGAAAGAAAAGCAGCCCGCGATTCTTGAGGGGATTCGCACCGAGAAGGCCTTGTCGGACGACGCCACGCGCAATCTGACGCAGGCGATTGAGGAATTCAAGAAGACGGCGGTGTTTTAAATGGCTGGCGGTTTGCAGGAGTTACGTCGACGGATTCGCAGTGTCCAAAATACGCAGCAAATTACCCGCGCCATGAAGTTGGTGGCTGGGGCGAAGTTGCGCCGTGCTGAGGAACGGGCGCGTTCATCCCGAGAGTACTTCAATGAAATCCGCTCCGTGACCGCTCGCGCTGTATTT
>JAKADO010000108.1 GCA_021820485.1 Bacillota bacterium | reverse complement strand
CCAATTCTGGGGATGGAGTGCTTTTGCCCGTCCCGTATTGGGTCACTTATCCCGAGCAGATTCGGCTGGCGGGCGGCGAGGTGCAACTGGTGCCGATCGCGCCCGAGCATCATGACGAACTGCGGGCCGAGGACCTCGCCCGCGCTCTGCGTCCCAATACCAAAGGACTCATCCTCAATTCGCCCTCCAACCCCTCGGGGGCTGTCATTGGACGCGCCCACTTGGAGGCCATTGCGGCCTTCGCCGTCGAACATGACCTCTGGGTGATTTCCGATGAGATTTATTCGCGGCTGGTCTACGACGGGATGGAGGGACTCTCCATCGCGGCCTTCCCGGGCATGCGCGAGCGCACCATCGTCATCAACGGGGTATCCAAAGCCTATGCCATGACGGGATGGCGTATCGGGTACGCTGCAGGTCCCAAGCGTGTGATTCAAGCCATGGCCAATCTGCAGTCCCAGTCCACTTCGAACCCGTCCTCCATCTCCCAGGCCGCGGCTGAAGCTGCGCTGACTGGCCCGCAAGAGCCGGTGGAAGAGATGCGGCGCGAGTTTGACCGCCGGCGGCGTTATGCCGTGTCGCGCATTCAGGCTATGGCGGGTCTCACCGTCAACGACCCCAAGGGTGCCTTTTACCTGTGGGTGGGAATGCGCGATGTCATCGGCCGAACCATTCGCGGACGCGAGATTCGCAACGCGGATGACCTGGCTTTGGCGTGGCTCGAGGAAGGCAATGTCTCGGTGGTGCCGGGCAGCGGATTCGGTGTGCCGGATTACTTCCGGATGTCCTATGCCACATCGATGGAGCGGTTGGCCGAAGGGCTGGACCGGATGGAACGATTACTGGGGGAATGACGGTAGCATGGATTCCGAACTAGTCGGTATTGTGGGGCTGGGTGTCAACAACCGGCCCCTGGTTCCGTTTCTTTTAGCAGAGGGTGTGCCGTTGGCCGTTTTCGACCGCCGCCCCGCCGAGGAGATTGAGGCCGATCTAGCGCGTCTTGGCGTGCACGGAGGCGTCCGGGTGCACGGAGGTCCTGACTACTTAAAGGCTCTGGAAGCCTCCCCTGTCTCGACGCTGTACCTCACGCCCGGGATGAGGAAATTCGGGCCGGAGCTGGATCGCCTGCGAGACCGCGGAGTTCGGTTCACTTGCGAAACGGATCTCTTTCTGGCCCGTTGTCCCGCGCCAGTGATTGGCATTACCGGATCGGCAGGGAAGACAACCACCACCACGCTGGTCGGGGAGTCGTTGCGCCGCGATGGCCGTCGTCCGGTGTTTGTCGGAGGCAATATTGGCCAACCGCTTTTGCCGCAATTGGAGGAGATTACGCCCGAGAGCTGGGTGGTCATGGAACTGTCCAGCTTCCAATTGGACTTGGTCGAACGCAGTCCGCATGGCGCCGCCTTGCTGAACATTCGCCCCAACCATCTGGACATTCATCGAGATTATGAAGACTATCAAGCGGCCAAAGCGAACATTCTCCGCTTTCAGTCCAAGGAGGATTGGGCGGTTCTGCCCTATGGAGACCCCCTCATTGAGCGTTTGGCTGCCGACGCGCAGGGCCGGCCGGTCTTCTTTTCCCTGCATCAGGAGATTCCACATGGCGCCTATTACCATAACGGCCAGCTGTGGTGGCGCGGGGGCAATGGGGGTCGGCCGGTGGCGGCCCGCGATGCGCTGAAGCTCTTGGGCGACCACAATGTGGCCAATGCGTTGGCGGCGATTGCCATCGTGGCCTCGGCGGGCGGCGACCTCATGGCCGCGGCCGAGGTGCTCTCCACCTTCTCTGGGGTGCCGCATCGGCTTGAGCTGGTCCGGGAAGCGGGCGGCGTGACCTACATCAACGATTCCATCGCGACCGCGCCGGACCGCACCATGGCGGCGCTGAGCGCCATTCGCCAGCCCATCGTCCTGGTACTCGGCGGCTACGATAAAAAGCTGGAGTATGATACATTAGGCAAGGCGCTTTCCGACAGCACCGTTCGCGCGGTGGTGGCGTTGGGCGAGATTCGAGCGACCATTGAACGGGTGGTGCGGGAACACACTGATCTTGAAGTGGTTTCTGCCGATGGCTTCGATGAGGCGGTTCTGAAGGCCAGCCAGTTGGCGAGGCCCGGGGATGCGGTTTTGTTGTCGCCGGCGGCGGCCAGCTACGACATGTTTTCAAATTTTGAGGCACGGGGCCAGCGATTTCGAGAATTGGTGGGCATCATAACTCATAGTACATCCGGTTCAGCGGAATAGATGGAGGTTTTGCGGTCCCATGCAACGGCAGGACATACGAAACATTGCAATTATTGCTCACGTGGACCATGGCAAAACCACGTTGGTGGACGGCATGCTGAAGCAAAGCGGCATGTTTCGCGATCCCACCCAATTGGGTGAGCGAGTCATGGACTCCAATGATTTGGAGCGTGAGCGCGGCATTACCATTTTGGCCAAGAATACAGCCATCACCTATCGGGATGTGCTGATCAACATTGTCGACACACCGGGGCACGCCGACTTTGGCGGCGAGGTCGAGCGCATTCTGAGCATGGTGGATGGTGCGCTCTTGGTGGTGGATGCCCATGAGGGGCCTATGCCCCAGACCCGGTACGTGCTGCAGAAGGCCTTGCAAGCCGGGCTGCGGCCGGTTGTGGTGCTGAATAAGATGGATCGCGACGGCGCACGGCCGGAAGAGGTGCACGAGGCGGTTCTGGAGTTGTTCATTGATTTGGAGGCGTCCGATGAGCAGCTGGAGTTCCCGGTGATCTATGCGTCCGCGAAGCAGGGCATTGCATCGCGCACCACGGACCTTCCGACGGATGGCAACTTGGAACCGCTGTTCGACACCATTTTGGACTACATTCCGTATCCCGTGGGCGACGAAACGGCGCCTTTGCAGATTTTGGTGACCACATTGGACCACGACGACTATGTCGGCCGCATGGCCATCGGGCGGGTGCGCCAAGGGAACCTCAAGGCGGGTCAAATGGTGGCCGTCTCCCACGCCGACGGCACGTTGGAGCGGGTTCGCCCCTCCAAGCTCTTTGGCCGCATTGGGCTTAGACGGACGGAACTGGAGGAGGTCACGGTCGGCGACATTGTCACCCTTGCCGGATTAAGCTCCGTGACCATTGGCGACACCATCACCGATCCCGAGACTCCCATGCCGTTGCCGCCCATTAAGGTGGATGAGCCGACGCTGACCATCTTGGTCGGTGTGAACACCAGTCCCTTTGCCGGTCAGGAGGGCCAGTTCGTCACGTCACGGCATCTCCGCGATCGTCTGTTCCGTGAACAGGAGCGCAATGTGGCGCTGAAGGTGGAGGAGACTGAGGACGCGGAAGTTTTCCGGGTTTCGGGACGCGGCGAGCTCCACATTGGGATCTTATTGGAGGAAATGCGCCGCGAGGGCTATGAGATGGAGGTCTCCAAGCCTGAGGTCATTCTCCGCCAAACCCCGGAGGGGCTTATGGAGCCCATGGAGCGGTTGTTCTTGGATGTTCCTGATGAGTATGTCGGCGCGGTGATGGAGCTCTTGGGACCGCGCAAGGCCACTATGGTGGCCATGGGACAAGCGGGACCCAATCAGACGCGGCTTGAGTTTGTCATCTCGGCACGGGGCCTCTTGGGATTCCGGTCGTCGTTCATCAACCAAACCCGCGGCTACGGCATCATGAACCACTTGTTCGAGGGATATCAACCGTACAGCGGAGCCATTGACGAGATGCCGCGGGGCGCCTTGGTGGCCATCGAAACCGGGGTGGCCACATCCTATGCGCTGGACAATGCCCAGGAGCGCGGCGTACTGTTCATTGGCCCTGCCACTCCGGTGTACGCCGGGATGGTGGTGGGCGAAAACAGCCGGCCCACCGACTTGGAGATTAACGTCTGCAAGAAGAAGCACGTCACCAATATGCGCAACGCCAATGCGGAAGAGGGCATCCGACTGACGCCTCCGCGGGTTCTCACCTTGGACCAAGCGCTGGAATATGTGAAGTCCGACGAGTTGGTGGAGATTACGCCGAAGAACGTCCGCCTCCGCAAGGCGACGCTGGATCCGCATCAGCGCAAGCGTGAGCGCATTCAGCGACAAGCCTAGCATGGCTCCGCCGCTGACTGACCTATGGTCAGGTTATTCGCTTCTTCGTTCCCTGTGGACCTTGCCTGATCTGGTCTCGGCCCTGAAGGAGCGCGGATTCGCGGCAGCTGCATTGACAGACTGGGAGACGTTGGCTGGCACGGAAGAGTTCGACCGCTTGATGCGGGAGCAACATCTCTTCCCGCTGGTCGGTGTTTCCCGGTCTTTTTCCGTTGGCGGCGCGGACCGGGAGATCCGCCTCATTGCCACCTCACCAGGGGCTTGGAAGCCCCTGGTGAACTTCTCGGATTGGCAGGGGGAAAGCGTTCCGGGGCTGACTCTGGTGCTGGGCGCTTCGGCCGATCCGTGGTGGCGGCGCGTGTCGCCCGGTGCGCTGCCGGAGACCGACGTTGTCGTGGAGCTTACCGAGGCGCAGCGGGACTGGCTGGATTGGCTGCCGCCCGGCTGGCGCTGGGTGCCTGCCGCCCGGGTGCGGTTTCGCGATTCCGCCGATCAAGACGCGCATCGGGTGCTGGCGCAGATTGGCGGCCTGCGCCCGGATGATGCAGCTGCGGCGCTTCCCGAGAGTATGGACCAGTGGCTGGCCCCCTTTCGGGACTGGCCCCAGGAGCGGCGGTGGGACCCCCAGGATATGGGCTCGGTGCTGCCCGATCGGTCCTGGAAGATGCCGCGGGTCGGAGAAAGCCCGGCGGATGAGGTGAAGAAGCTCAGACAGGACGCCGAAGAGGGGCTCTTGAAGCGGTGTCCCCAGGGACCATCCGGGGCGGCCCGGGAGCGGCTGCACTATGAGCTCGATGTCATCGAGCGCCTGGGCTTCGCCGGATATTTTCTGATGGTGGCGGACGTGGTGGGCTGGGCTCGTCAAGCCGGCATTCGGGTTGGCCCCGGCCGTGGTTCGGCTGCGGGGTCGCTGGTCTCATACGCGCTCTTCATTACCGACGTCGACCCGCTGGCCTATGGGCTGGTCTTCGAACGGTTCCTGAATCCGGCACGCCATACCTGGCCTGACATCGACCTGGATTTCGAAGACGTGCGCCGCGGTGAGGTGATTCAATACCTGCGCCGCCGCTTCGGCACCGATCGGGTGGCGCAGATCGGCACCTATGGAACGTTGGGGGCGCGGGCGGCGCTGCGTGACGTGGCGCGGGTGCTGGGACTGCCCAATGATCGGGTGAGCGAGGTCATCAAGAGTGTGGAGTGGTCTTTGAATGATACGCTTGAAGTCCATTGGGAGACGCTCAGGCACGCGATGGAGCGGGCCCGTCTCAATCCCGTCTGGCTCATTCTGGCGCGGCGCTTGGAGGGACTGCCACGCCACCGCTCCACTCATGCCGCGGGCGTCATTATCGCCCCTGCGCGCCTATCCGATTGGATATACTGTCACGGCGACCCGGAGCAGGGTGCGGTCACGGACTTTGACATGGGATCGCTGGAACGGCTGGGCTTTGTCAAGCTGGATGTTTTGGGGCTGCGCACCTTAAGCCTGCTGTCGCTGATTGAAGAGACGGCAGGGCTCTCCGCCAGCGCCATGGCGGATGTGGACGGCTCGGATCCAGAGACCTTGAAGCTTCTCGCCCGGGGAGACACCGATGGGATATTCCAGTTGGATGGCCGGGGCGTCAAACGATTGCTCAAGCAGATGCGGCCGCGTTCCCGAGAAGAGGTCATGCTGGTGGTGGCTCTGTATCGTCCCGGTCCCATGGATGCCATTGGCGAGCTCCTGAAACGCCGCCAGTCCGGTTACGCCCGTCCTGACGACCCATTGGAATCGCTGCTCGAAGAGACCTATGGCGTCATGGTCTATCAGGAACAGCTCATGGCCGCCGTGCAGCATGTGGCGGGCTTCAGCCTGGCTGAGGCCGACCTGGTGCGGCGCGCCATCTCCAAGAAGGACCACAGCCTCTTGGCAGCGGAAGGGCAGCGACTCGTGGCCAACATGATGGAGCGGGGCTATTCGCGCGCCCAAGCGGAGAGCTTTTGGGAGAAGATTCGGGCCTTTGGCGATTATGGGTTCAACAAGTCGCACGCGGCCAGCTATGGACTCCTGAGCTATTATCTCGCCTATCTCAAGGCGCACTATCCGCTCCCGTTTTGGGCGGCTGAGCTCTCCAGCCACGATGCGGGCGAACGGGTCCACGAGCTTATGGTGCAGGCGGTGAGCCAAGGCATCGCCATCGAAAGACCCCATATCAACTTCAGCGGTTCACATTTTGTGGTGGAAGGGTTGGGCCTTAGAGCGGGGCTGAGTCTGATTCGCGGCATGGGGCTGGAGTCATCCCGCCGCATTGTGGAGGAACGGAAACGCGGTGGCCTCTTTCGGGACGCGGGCGATGCCGCACGCCGCTTGGGCCCCATTGTGGGCCACCGGGGGCTGGAGATGCTGGAAATGGCCGGGGCTCTGGAAGGACTCGGGCCGCTCCTCTCCATGGCGGGCGCCCAGATGCAGCTGTTTGAGGTCGAGACTGCACCCACGGATATGGCCGGCCGGGTGGATGCGAAGGCCGCCTTTGGATTCGCCTGGCCCAAGGCGGATGGGCCGATTTTCATTCGTCTGCAGGAAGGCGTGGAGAAGGAGCCTGTGATGGAGCGGGTCGCGACGCTGGAGCCATCCTGGTCCGGGACCGTGGAGGTGGCGGTCATTGAGTCCGCGAAGCGGGTGGCCCGGGTGCCGGGCGTCAAACTGCGCGGCGACGCGGCTGCCATTCAAGCCTTGAAGGAACTGGATGGCGTGCAGGCGGCAGGCCGTCACGTGAGCCTCGAGGAAGCTTAGCGCCCCGTTTCGGTCTCCTGCCAGGCGCTGAAGAGCGCCTCTCTCGACGACAGGTGGTAGACGTGGCGAAGTGCGGTGGAAAACGATTCTCCACGAGCCAGTTGGCCTAAGAATGCCTGAAAGGCTTTCTCTCCGTGGACGGTTTCCAAATATGAGACGAGCGCCAAGCCTTGCCGATACGCGAGACTTTGGTTGGGGAGCTCATAAAAGCTATGGTCCAACTGGCTCATGGTATAGAGCGGCCCCGTCAGGCTGTTGGTCGGCGTGATCCATTGATAGCCCGTGACCTTCATATCTTCGTATTGCGCCACCCCTTCGTTGAACCAGTTGGGGTAATTGGCGTTGGCTTTGAGGTTCAACAGCGCGTGCCCCAGCTCGTGCGGGACCGGGCCCTGAGTGAGAAAGGCCTTTTTGGCCTCGGCGTCGGTGCCTATCCAGGCTTCCGGCGACAAGATGTCCATGACGCCGTTGTAATCATAGCCGATGTTGTTGGCGTCGGCCGGAAGACCCACGGAGGCATTCATCGCCGCTTGGGTCGAATACACGACAATGGTCAACCGATGTTGGGGCACTTCGGTGAGGTTTTGCTCCTCATAGGGCAGGGCCTGCGTGGCCGATGTCAGCACCCAGGATGCCTCGCGCGCCTGACCCGGCGGGTAATAGACGCGAAAGTGCGCGTTTTGGAGTGTTGGCCAACCCGAGAGGCGAACTTCAGTCGCTGCGATGTCGGCGTCGCGGGCGGCAACATAGAACGTGTGCTCGATAGGCTGGTGCGCGAGGCCGAGCAGGCTTCCCAGGACGAAGAGGCCGAACAGCCAAAAAGGCTTTCGCCGCGACGCCCCACTGGCTGGACGAACTGCCGGTTCAATCATCGCATCCACCTCCTGAGCCATTGTATCAGGCGGGGTGGACGTCCTTTGGATGCAAATCTGGGTGCTTTTTGAAGATCCTTCCGATGCTGCCTAGATCCGGAGCTCCGGCGCGCTGTGTGGGGGGAGCGAAAGAGCCCCGGACGACCAATCTGGAGAAACGGGAAGCGGCGTCAGCGCCGCCACACGGTGCGTTCTTCGATGGGGCTTCGCCGTTGGACGGGAATCATCTCGGGGTAGCCGATCCGCAGAAAGGCCACTGCCTTTTCGTCCTCCAGGAGTCCAAGCCAGGTCCGAGCCTCGGTTGAGGCAACCAAGGGCCCGGTGTTCCAAAAGCTTCCCACACCCAATTCCCAGCCGACCAGCATGAGGTTGTACGCGGCCATGGTCACGGCAGCATAATCTTCTTCGCGGCGCACGGGATTGGGGTCCAGTCGCTGAATCACGACGATGACCGCCGCGGACTCCAGAAATTCGTCCCGGGCCTTCTCGGCGCGAGCGTCCGCATTGGGCTCTCCTGCCCGCTTTTCCAGCACGGCCGATTTCCGAATCTCGGCCAGTTCCTGAAGGCTCGGGCCGGTGACGACCACAAAGCGCCACGGTTCGCTGACGTGG